>JAUJNV010000150.1 GCA_030447945.1 Fimbriimonas sp.
GAAGCCGGGCCTGCCGGTGAGCGCGCGGTAGGTCACCTGGCAGTAGCGGTGGTGCGCCTTCTCGGCCACGAACACGGCGCCCGCCGGGCTCACCGACCACCTGGCGCCTTTGCGGGCGATGGTCACGGGCTTGCCCTTGGTGTCGCTCGGCGCGACGACCGTCAGTTCGCCGGGGAACTTGTCGGACTGGGCCTGTGCCAGCGCGCAGTAGACGCAGCGGTACTCGATGCGCTTGCGCCCGTAGCGCAGCGCCACCTCGTTGTCCAGGGTCGCGGTGTCCTGCACCACGTCGAGCTTGCAGTAGGGGCACTTCGCCTCGTGGGCGAGAGCGGGCGTAGCCGAAGCGATGAGGAAGGTCGGGGTGAGCAGGGCGGCGAGGCCGAGGCTCACGACGGCGTTGCGGATCTTGGTCTTGATGTTCATTGGTGCTTTCTCGTATCCGTGGCGCTCGAAGGGCGCCGGTTGGGGCTGCGCAAGGCAGCGGGAACGAGGGAGCCAGGGTAAAGACCGATCGGGGCGCGAGACGCCGAAGGTCCCCCGGGCTACGTGCAGGCGCTGGCGAGCGAAGCGACGGGAGGTCGCGACGCACGGGGGCGCCTACGCCACGGGGGGCGCACGATCACGGACAGGACCGCCGTGATCGGGCGGGGGTGGTCCATCCGAGGTGAAGAGGGCGCGCTCGGCGACCTCGACGAGGACGGCTTCAGGCACCACGGGCAGCGGCTCGGGCAGCGCCAGGTGCACGTGCGCCTGGACCGGGAGCGCCATCTGCGGGCTCGTGACCGCCTCGGGGGCGGCCGTCAGCTCGCAGCAACAGTCGCTGTGATCCTTCTGCTTCTCTTCCTCCGGAGGGTTCGTAGCCTTCTCGGGGCAGCAGGAATGCTCCTTCTTCTCAACGACGCGGACCGGAACCGGCTGATGCCGTTCGCCCATGCAGGCACAGAGCACGGACGCAACCGCCTGCCCCGACGTCCCCAGGAAAACCAGGAACGCCGCAAGGAGCATAGCCGCCCGTGTCCGGTTGCTTGCACGCCGCATCTGTCTTGTTCAACGAGCTTGAAGCGTGAGTGGTTCCTAAAAGACCTGCACTATGGCTTGGGCACATCTAGGCGTGCCCGAGTGCGATGCCCGCCGCCACCACCACGGCTCCGCCCAGCACAACCTGGATGACGGAGCGAAGAAATCCGGTGCGCATGAACTTGTAGCGGATTACGGCGATCGCGACGAGCTCTAATCCCACCACGACGTAAGCGAGGGCCAGAGCGGTCTGGACATCGGAGAGCAGAAAGGGAAGGGTGTGGAGGATACCCCCGAGGAAGGTGGTCGATCCGGTGATCACTCCCCGGATCGTGCCGCTACCCCGCCCCGTGAGCTCACCATCGTCCGAGAGACCCTCCGCAAGGCCCATGCTGATGCCGGCTCCCAAGGAGGCGGCAGTGCCCACGAGGAAAGCTACGTGGGGTCGGCCGGTAGCGTAGGCCGTGGCAAAGATTGGGGCGAGGGTGGACACCGAACCATCCATGAGCCCGACGAGCGCAGGCTGCACCACCCTGAGGACGAAGTGCTTCGAGTGCCCACCTGCCGTCGTCTCGCCGCCGGTCAGGTGGAGCTGGTGGAGGAGTTGTCTGAGCATGGGACGGTTGAAACTAGGGCGTGGGGTCCGGGTATCTGCCGTGCCACCAGCGGTTATCCGCCTCGAGCACGTTCGTGGACATCCGCTTCGAGTGGCCGTCTACGAACGCCACGTTGGCACCATTATTGTGCCGCTTGGCGACTTTGGCCCGGAGACCCGGAACGCCCCCCGTGCTGAACTTGTTCGGGCCTCCGCCCGACTTGCACCCCGGGAGCGTCGGCGGGTCGACCGTGTAGCCATGGTTGAACAGACACTCGAGGTTGGTGTAGTCGGGGTCTGTCGCGCGCAGGTTCTGGCATTGCTTTTCTCCCGTCCCCTGGCCGTCCGCAAGCGCGATGGTCATCGAGGGCTGCTCCAGACTCGAGTCCGTCACCGGCACGTTGGCGCAGTCGCCGCGCGAGTTTCCCAGGTACTGATAGTTGTACCCGTAGGTCATGTTGCGGCCGTTGTTCCCGAACTCCCAGGAGCGGCCGGTCGAGGTACACGAGAAAATGCCCGTGTTCTTGGTGTACGGCTCAAGCTGGTCGTACCAGCGGAAGAACGTTCCCGCGATCGCGTACATCGGGAGCGCCTCCGCGTCGACGCCATAGAGGTTGATCGCAACCGACAACTGCTTGGTGTTGCTGAGGCACGCCGACTGCTTTGCGGCCTCCTTCGCCTTGGCGAACACGGGGAAGAGGATGGCGGCGAGGATCGCGATGATTGCGATGACGACGAGAAGCTCGATGAGGGTGAAGGCGCGGCGATTACGCATGTGCTTATAAGTGTAGCACGTGTTACACTTATAAGCACATGTTCCTGCTCTCGATTCCCCTACGCGCTACACCTGCCGAGAAGGCAACAATTTCAGGGACTCTATTCGGAGCCTTCCGCCCCTAACAAGAGCCCATCAAATAACGCGACTCGGGCTTTGGGTGCGTACGGATGCTCGCGCGAGGTGAGACTGTCGGCCGCTGCATCACGGTGCAATCATCGCCGGTTCCGGCCTTCGCTCCCGCGGCGCGGGCTCGTCCAGTTCATCCCCGTCCCTTGACGTTCCCGGCAGGAATCCCTCCCACTCCTTGCGACCGAACCTCAGGAACAGGGCGGGGGTGACAACCTGGTCGAGGAACGTGCTGCTCACGAGCCCGCCGAGGATGACCACGGCGATGGGCTGGAGCAACTCCTTGCCGGGTTGCCCGCTTGAGAGCGCGATGGGCAGCAGGCCGAGCGCCGCCGCAAGCGCGGTCATGCGCACGGGCGAGAGCCGCTCCTGAGTGCCGCGCAGGACCATCTCGGGGCCGAACGGCTCGCCCTCCTCCCGCATAAGGTGGACGTAGTGCGAGAGCATCATGATGCCGTTGCGGGTGGCGATACCGAAAAGGGTGATGAACCCGACGAGCGACGCCACCGACAGCACGCCGCCGGTCAGGAACACCGCCAACACGCCGCCCACCATCGCGAGCGGGAGGTTCACCATCACCTGGAGCGCCATGCGCCACGAGTGCAGCGCCGCATAGAGTGCGAGGAAGATGGCGATCACGGTGAAGCCCCCGAGGAGCGCGATGCGCGCCATCGCGCTCTGCTGGCTCTCGAACTGCCCACCGTACTCCAGGTAGTAGCTTTGCGGCCATTGAGCCTGGATAGGGCCCATCGCCCGCTGGAGGTCGCGCACCACGGCGTCCAGGTCGCGACCCTGCACGTTCGCCTGCACCACGATTCGGCGCGAGACGTTCTCGCGGTTGATCGTGTTCGGGCCCGCGCCCATCCTCACGTCGGCGAGCTGGCCCAGCGGAATCCGCGGCCCCGCCGGAGTGCTCACGGGGGTCGAGCGGATCACGTCGAGATTGCTGCGGCTCTTCTCATCGAACCAGACCACGAGGTCGAACGTGCGCTGACCCTGGAGCACCTGCGAAACGGTGTGGCCGCCCAGGGCCGTCTCCATCGTCTCCGCCAGGTGGAAGGGCGTTACGCCGTAGCGCGCGGCGGCCTGCCGGTCGATGCGGATCGAGAGCTGCGGCACCTCGATCTGCGGCTCGACCATGAGGTCCACCACGCCCGGCACGGCCGCCATCGCGTCCCGCGTTTGTCCCGCGAGTCTGCGCAGCTCCGCGAGGTCGGGGCCGTAAACCTTCACGGCAAGGGCCGCCCGGACGCCTGAGCTGAGGTGGTCGAGGCGGTGCGAGATCGGCTGACCGACCGCGAGCGTCACGCC
>JAUJNV010000151.1 GCA_030447945.1 Fimbriimonas sp.
ATGCCGCCTCGCGCGGAGCCGCTCGACGAGGATGAGCTCGCCGGCGCGCTGGAGAGGCTCGTGCTGGATCTCTCCTGGCTTCAAGTTTATCTCGCCCGCACCGACCACCTCGACGACCGGACGCTGTACGAGGAGCTGTTGGCGATCGTCCACGACGAAGAGATCTCCCTGTGGCCCGACGATCCGGAATCGGCGATCACGATCTCCTTCGCGTCGAACGGGGCGGAAGCGGACAGCCAGGCGTGGCTGCGGTTCTACGCCAGCGACCGGGACCGGGAGCAATGGGCGGAGATGTTCCCCCACGATCCGATGCCCCCCTCCGAGCTCCCCCCCTTTCCCCGCCCCTGGCTCCCCTCCCGCCCGGCGCTTTAGAGCTTGCATCCACCAGGCAACAGGTGGCGGTTTAGGAGCTTTCGGCGGGGACCCCTTGACCAAACGTGATCCCGTGGCCGTTGGGGGTCCTCACGACGAGCTCACGCATCCCCCGGGGCTTCGCGTCGGGAGCCTTCGTCTGGAGGCCGCGCTCGGCGAGCTCCTGGTGGAGGGTGTCTACGTCGTCCACTACCAGATAGGCGAAGTAAGAGTGGCAGCCGAGCTGCGATGGCGGGAGATCGTCCGGGCACGAGCCGAGCATGACCATGCAGCCGTCCCGCATGACGAAGTGCCACTGCCCGGGGATGACTAGGTGGCTGCGAAAGCCGAGCTTGTCGATAAAGAAGGCCGCCGTCCGGTCGGCGTCGGGGACGGCAAGAACGTGCCGGTTCTGGAGGATGGTCCCCGCGCCACTATAACAGGCTGAAATCGACCCCCTGGGCTGGACGATGGTCGATCTCCTCCGGATGACTTCGAGTCCGGCGGTGCCGTCACCAACTCGGCAGCGGCTCGCAAGCCTGGCGGTTGAGTTCGCTCTCCTCGGGCGGCGGGATCTGCGAGGGTGGGAGGATGGAGCGAAGGAGGTGGATCTGGCCCGCGTGATAGCTGTCGTGGTGGCTCACCGTCGAGATGATCTTCCAGCTTGGCCACATCTGCCCGTCGAAGCGCGCGACCAGGCGCTCCGGGTCCTCCTCCTCCGCCCAAGAAGCGAGCCAGTAGGCCTGCGCCTCGTGGAGGTACCTCTTCGCCTCTTCCCAGCTCGGCCAGAGGCCGGCCTCGCGCGCCACCGTGTCCCGCCAGCGAACTTCCAGGTCCTTGTAGGCGGCGCTTCCGTAAAGGAGCTTCCCTCCCGCGATGTGGACGACGATGCTGAGAATGGAGCCGCCCGTGTGCAAGTACTCCCCCGGCGCGCACTCCGCCTGGGCCCAGGCTTGGTGCTGGGAGACTTCGTCGATGCTGCCCAAAAGCTCCTGGAAAGCGGCGTCCGCCTCGAGTCTCAGGAAATCCATATCCCGCATTCGTTCACCTTCCGCAACCGCCTATTCTGCCTCCTTCGCTCCGCGCCAGGGCCTCGAGATTAGACATTACTCGGCTCGCTTGACATCTTCTTCCAAGGGAACGCCCGCAGGGCGTGTAGCCGTCGCCCTGCGCGACGCCTGGGGTGAAGGCACGCCCGCCTCTGCGTAGCCGCCGGTGCGTCGTGCTACGTGTCGAGATCGAGCGACTCTGGTGCACGATCCTATGCAGCACGGATCAGCCGGGCGGCACGACGGTTAACGTGTCGAGGCTCGCGTCTTGGAGCGGGAAGTCGAGCGGGCAAAACATGCGGAATTGGAAGTCGTCTTCTGACGAAGCAGCCTCTAGCTGGAGACCTCCCTGGAAGGATTGGCCCAGCCGTTGGAAGAACTCCGGCTTAAACAGCTTCTTCGCCTCCTCAACTTCCCACCCAAGTCGGTCGTAAGGGCTAATCGTCACGTGCAAGGTGCCCTCGCGGGACCCTGGCTCGCTCAGGGAGGTGAAGATTTCGAGCGTGAGGATGCGTCCGCTCTTCGTCACGATGTAGCCGGTGGCCGTGCCCAAGGCGTGCTTACCCACGTGGCTCGGGGGGTTGAACACCGGAAGGGACATGTCGAGTGGAGTGTACGGGTCGGCGAACGCCTGCCGATACAGAAAGCGCCGAGCGCGCCGACTCACCTCGAAGTGCATCTCGTCGCTGAAGCCGCGGTCGTACTCGGGGATGTTCTCCACCCAAGGGCTCGGGTAGTTCACGCGCACGATCGTGTGGAGGACGCCCTTGTCGTCGAACCGGCTAAACCAGCGGGTGCCCGCCAAACCCGCGTGCAGGGCGCCCTCCGCCCGCGTCCGATTGACCAGCGCCTTGACCTCAGGTCCGGCTATCTTCTCCACGACCCATGGCTCGATACGAAGCGCGAATTCCGCGCCTTTTGGTTCGACCTCCCATCCCTCGAAGTAGAACTCCGGCCGGCACGACACACCGATCCGCCGGTCGACGATCCACGAGCCGTCCAAGTTGATCCGGTTGTCCTTGTAGCCGCTGAGGATGTGCGGCCCGTAGCCCCTGTCGCTGGAGAGCTCCGTATGCCTTTCAAGGAACCGGTCCAGAGCGGGCAGGTACCGGTTCCAGACGGCCTTCTCCCGCCGGATCGTGAGCGCGCTCCACTGTCGCTTCTCCGACCCAGCGTTCCAGTACCGCACCGCAAGCACGAGAGCGACCAGGAGCAAGGCACCGACCAGGTACTTGCGCATGCCCAACATCTTATCGCCTCCGCCGCCGGGCCGAGGGTCTATTTGTCCAGGTCGATCCACTTCACCGTGTACGGACCCACGGTGCCGTCCGATGAGTTGACGACGATCGTGTACTCGCCGTCTTTGGGGATCTTCAGTCGCAGGAAGTCTCCGTCGGAGCCGGTTTGGGTGGTGAGCCCGCCGACGGCGGAGCCATCCGGGCCGAGCACCTGCACCGACCAGTGGAGCGTGGGCGAGGAGATGCGGAAGGCGAAATCCTGTCCGGTTTTCGCGGAGAAGCGCCAGACGTCCGGGGTGCCGGCTCTGAGCTCGCCGGAGGTGACGGTTTGGGCAAGCCGCCTCGGCTCAATCACCTCGCGAAGGAGGCGGTACTCGCCGATGCCTCCGCCGTTGACCGACACCACGTAGCGCCCGGTGCTGCTCAACCGCAGGGTGGTCCCGACCTCAGGCGTATTCCCGAGGAGGCTCGCGCCGGAGATGTTCCCGTGCGGGTCCACCACAGAGAGGTAGACGTGGTAGCGCGGCGACGAGGCGCGCAGTTTGACCACGTCCCCAGGCTTGCCCTGGAACGTCCAGAACTCGGACTCGAACCAGTCCAGAGAGGACGCGAGGGCGTCTGGACCGGGCCACGGCTTGCCGGTCCGCGCGACTTGGAGCTGGGCTCCGGCCTTCGCTCCCTTCGTGTGGCGTACGGAGAAGTCGACGCGGACGTCCTCGATGGCCGCGATCACGTAGCGGGTCGATTGGCCTGGGTTTCGGAGGACGGTGTAGAGGGTTCGGCGGTCCTCCGCTCGCGTCGACGTGATCGCCTGGAGCGCGACGCCGTCCGGGTCGCCCACGATGGCTACCTCCAGCAGATCGCCCGCTTTCGCCGGGACCGTCCAATCCTCCACTTCGTCTTCGGACAGAGTGACGGCTTGGGTCGCGTCAATTTTCGCTTCCCCGGTCGCGACGGGGGCGACCTTCACCTGCGGACGGTCCGCATTGAGATTGCCGATGAAGTACATGCCTGCCGCCGTCGCCGTGAAGCGGTGCCGACCGTAGCCCGTGCGGCCGTCGAGGGGCCGCATTGCGTCGACGGCCTCGCCGTTAGGCGCGAGCACGGCCGGATTCAGGTAATTGACCGGTGCGCGGACGGTGACTAGAAG
>JAUJNV010000152.1 GCA_030447945.1 Fimbriimonas sp.
AATGCTCAATAATCCACTGGATCGCGAGAGACTCAGTCCCACGCCCCCCGACCGCATAGTGGCTCCCGAGGTTCTGGCTTTCAATCGCGCCACGAAGACTCGATGTCCCGCTCGTCACGTAGGGCGGGTTTGTAAGGATCAGGTCGTAGCGTTCTTCCGGATCAACTTGGCCAAAAGTGCCGAGATTGGTCCGCAGAAGACGGAAAACGTTGTTGAAAGCACCCGAGAATTCCCGCATGTGCGCTTCTGAGGGATATTGCGCGAGAAGGTCGGACAGGTAGACCAACATGTTGGCTTTAGCCAAGATGATGGTCCTCTCATCGTCCTTCTCGTCTGTTCCCTTGTCATAGCCACGAAACACGACCCCTGGATTGACTTTGCCGCTTTTCGGTTCGAACTCTTTCTGGAGGTTCGGGTTCTCGGCAATCGCCTCCAGGATGAATCCGCCCACACCACAGAACGGATCGCAAAGGCCGTCGCCAGCCTTCAATCTAGCAGCATCAGACATTCGAACCATACTTTGGACCACGTTGCGCGGCGTAAAATACTGGCCGAGCGCCTTCACCCCCGCAGACTGACGAAGAAAGCTTTCATAGAGCCTCGTCTTAAAGCTGCGGTCGATGTAGCGAAGCGATCCGTGCTCGTCGTCAAAAGCCTGAAAAGCTCGTATAACCTCACCGAACAGGCCTGCCTGCGTGAGGTTTGGCTGGCCTGCTTCGTTTACAAAAATAGTGCCGTTGATGATAGTAGTGTTATCCGCGCCCTTTGGAAAAAGGACTCGGACTCGATCACGAACGATCTTGGCATAGTGATCAAGCGCCTCCTCATCCCGATCCTTTCCTCCAGGCGCAATGATCTCGACAACTCGTTTAAACGCATAGTTCCCGGTCAACACACCTAAGTCGCTAAGGAACTTGAACACAAGAATCTCTACAACATTGTAGAGGCACTTCTCGGGCTCCTTACCCGTATTTATCCAGATCTTCTGCCACACTGTACGAGCCAGTGGCGTTGGGTCGATCACCCGGAGTGGTTGAAACTCGTCGTTGGTCTCCGACAGACTGTGATCGGCCGTCTCAAGAAGATCGACGATCTTCCTTGATGCCTCGGCGCTGATTTTTGAGGACTCTATCTGTACCGGGTCGACAAGAGCCGTGACGGGATTCCCAGTCTCGTCCAAGATCCGGTTACCCGTAAGCGCGTTGACCCAGATCGAGCGCTTGCTGTCGGTGAGGATAAGGACCTTACACGAGGCACCCAGGGCGATGGGCGCATAGGTCTCGATAAGGGCGGGGATCTGCTGAACCTTCATCTCCGCAGCGGGCTTAATCTCTACCACCGCCTTGATTCCTCCGAGGGGCAGGTAGATGATAGCGTCGGGCTTTCGTTGGGCGTGCTCAGGGGGGACCGGCCTCCGCAGAAGCTTAGCCCGCTTAAGCTGTCCTAACGTGGTCGCGCCAAGGCGCCGGTATTCATAGCGCCCGAACGTTCGAGGTGGACCCGAGACCAAATCTTCACTCAAAGCCGGCTCCCTACTCACATGGATGGGCGCTGCATGCCACGTGAAGAGCATCGCCACAAGCCGCTCGGGATAATTTCGGCTTCAGGCAAGGGCCTGCGCTAGGCCCGCCGCTGCTGATCGAAGGGGGTTTCCTATGATCCCAATGAGCCTTGCTGCTGAGGCCCGTCCTGCCCTCTCCAGCCCGAAGCAGCGCCACGGAATGGTGAGGTCCGGCGATAGCCTAAACCTGGATTGTCAGGCGATCTTCGCCGCTGCGCTGATGAAGGTGAGCCCGAGTTTCCGCCGCCGAGCACGGGCCGCGACTCGCAAGGCCGCATTCCGAGCGCGGGCAGCTGGCGCGGGAAAGCGGGATTGCCGGGATCGTACATGCCCGCATGATCAGTCGCATAAATGTCATAGGCTGCAAGCACGTCCGCCGTGGCGATCGCCCTCCAGCTGCCTATCAGCGAGGCTTCTCCCAAGCTTGCCCGCGACCACAACGAAGCTGCACAATTGCAGCTGGGGTCAACCTCCAAATCCGTCTCATTCATCCTCGCGAGGCCGGCTGCCCCGAGATTGCCGCACCGGCCTCGCAAAGGGCAAGCCGAGTTCGTCAGAGCACGTATTTCGAGAGGTCCGTGTTGCGGGCGATCTCGGCGAGCTGCCGCTCCACATAAGGAGCGTCGACCAGCACGTCCGTACCGACGAGGTCCTCGGATACGAAGCAGACGACAACTAGCAGCAAAACCATCACACTCTACCTCCTTCTGCACCCGCCTCTCTCGCCCTCTCCGTCCTCCCCCCCTCTCACCGTCTCATCATCCGGGCCGAGCGCCCGACCTTCGCCGCGCAGCTGTGAGACCCCGCCGAGGACGTGGCGGCGCTGCTGCTCGCCTTCGCGATGCGCTTCGTGGTCGATTGGTCGCTGGCGCTGACGGCCTTCTGGGTGACGCGGATGGCCGCGATCAACCAGATGTACGGCGTCCTGGTCGTCTTCCTCTCCGGCCAGGTCGCCCCGCTCTCCCTGTTTCCCGAGCCGATCCGGATCGCCGCCACCGTCCTGCCGTTCCGCTGGATGGTTTCCTTTCCCGTCGAGGTCCTCCTCGGCCGCCTCTCCCCGCGCGAAACGCTGCTCGGCTTCGGCGCCCAGGCGGTCTGGCTGGCGCTCGGGCTGCTCGTCCTGCGCCCGGCCTGGCGCCGCGGGGTTCGGCGGTACGGGGCGGTGGGCGCGTGACGGGGTTTCAGGAGAACACCGGGTAAGCGCATAAGGTCAAGGAGAATCAGACCCACCCGCACCCCGACCCCTTGCCATAGGAAGTCGGGGACGATCCGGAAGAGTGCTAGGATGCCGCGCAAGATCCGCGAACTGAAGGCCGACGTTCGCCGGATCGGGCTCGTCCGACGACGCAAGCGCGGGAAGGGGAGCCACGCTTGGTGGGAGCACCCGACCATCCCCGGCATCGCCGTCAACCTCTCGGGGGCCGACGGCGATGATGCCCAACCCTACCAAGAAGAGGCCGTCCAGGAGGCGATCCGAAAGGTCAAGGAGGCAACCCTGCCATGATCGAAGCGACGTGGGACGACGACGGGGAGGCCGAGGGCTTCACCGAAGACGAGTTGGCAGAGGCCCGGCGCTACTCAGTGGTCGTCGCTTGGTCGCCGGAGGACGGCGTCTACCTCGCCGACGTGCCCGAGATCGCGGGGCTGCGCACCCACGGGGCGACCCGCGAAGAAGCTGTCATGATGGCCGAGGAAGCGACCGCCACGGCCCTCGCGGCAAAACGCTTCTTCGGGCGACCGGTCCCGGCCCCGCGCTTTGCCCGGACCGACGATTCCCTGGATGCCGTCATCGCGCGGGTCGTCAACGACCTGGCCGCAAGTCTCAAGGCCGACCTGACGGCGATCGCGGCGGCTTCGGATCCCCCGGTGCCGTCGGCGAGCATCGAGGCACACGCGATCGAGGCCGCGACCCTGATGAAACTCACGTCGGCGATCTATAAGGCATCGCGCACGGATCCGCGTTTGCTCGCCGAGTTGGAACCGGGGCCGATCGGGGGGCTTCACGCCATGGTCGCTCGGGCGGCCCGCGTTCACGAGCAGGTGCGGGAGGAGGAAGAACAAACCGCGGCACGGTCAACGCTGGCGCGGGCCTCGTAGCTGGCCGTCCACCCAGGTTCGGTCGGTCGTTCCCTCCCGCTCTGATTCGACCGAGGGGCGGGATCGACCGCGTCCGCGTCTGAAACCAAC
>JAUJNV010000153.1 GCA_030447945.1 Fimbriimonas sp.
TCCCCAAGCCCGAGGCGAAGAAGGCCAACAAGAACCGGATCCGCAAGCAGGGCGTGTAGCGCTGGGAAGGGTCCGGAAGGGCAGCGGGCCTTGAGGTACGGTGTGCCTGTGTTCAGCCGCCCGATGCTCGTCTTTGCCGGCCTTTTCGTCCTGGGGGGCGCCGCCCCGGCTCAGGTGACCTACAAGGGTTTCCATGACATGTATCGCAACGAGTCGCCCTTACGGGTGCTCGGGTGGTCGGAGGATGAGCGGTACTTCGTCTTCGACACCACCGAAAACCAGTTCGGCGCACTGGACCATGTGACGCGCTACGTGGTGTCGGCGAGCGACAATCGGATTTTCCGCGCGTTCCGCGAGGGCGACGATCACAGTACCGTCCCGCTGGACAAGCAGTCCGCCGCCCTGCTCAAGAGGCTCGGCGTGCGAGGCGATCGGGTGGGCACGCTGGCTTTCCGCCATCCCGTGGCTATCTTCCCGAAGGACAAGATGCCGACGGCGCGTCAGATTGCGACGGACGTCCGCTTTCGCGCGGGAAAGGCGAGCTACCGCCTGCGGCTGCGGAACGAGTTTAGCAAGAGCCGGATCGAGAAGCATCCCGAGGGCGCTCCGGCGTTCGGCGTCGCCCGACCGAGGCTGACCCTCTCCGGCGGTGTGGGGAGCCGCACGCTGCAACGGAGCACGTACGCGGACGACGCGATGCTCTACGGGATCGAACGGGTCTACGTGAGCCCCAGCCGTCGCCACGCGGCGGTGGTGCTGGTGCTGTACCGCGGCGGGTTCTTCGAGGGGTGGAACGTGTCGGCCGAGCACATGGTGCTGGTCGGCCGGCTGCGCTAAAGCGCCCGGCTCAGCACCCCTTCCGCAACGCCGCACGTATAGCTTTTAACACCTGCCGTATGGACTCCTTCGCCCGCCGTTATCAGGGGATCGCGTTTGGCACGATCGTCGTGCTCTCGCTCGTGCTCGGCATCGCTGTGATGCTGCCGTTCGTCCCCGCGATGCTGTGGGCGGTCGTGCTGAGCGTGCTCACGTATCCGATCTACGCGGGGCTGCGGCGGCGGCTGTCGATCTACCGGTTGTTGCAGGATGGGCGGGACGCCACTCTGGCGAGCTTCATCACCACGATCCTCACGCTGGCCATCCTGCTCATCCCCCTTGGACTCATCGTGCTCGGACTCTACTTCCAGGTGGAGGAGGCCCGTGAGAACCTCCGAAGAGGGGGCGCGGCGATCTCGATGGAGGGGCTCCTGGCGCAGGTGGACGACGCGGTCAAGCCGCTCGCCGCGCAGATCGGGATCAAGGACTTCAGCCTCGCGCGCTCCATGAAGGAGAACCGCGGAAACCTCATGGGGGGCGTCGGGACGGTGGGGCACCTTGCGGGGCAGGCGCTGTTCACCGTGCTCACGCTCATCTTCGCCCTGCTCACCCAGTTCTTCATGCTTCGCGACGGCGAGCGGGCGCGCGAGCCCGTGCTGCGCCTCATCCCCCTGCCGCCCGAGAGAGGTCAAGCGATCCTGGATAAGGTCCACGACACCATCCAAGCGGTGTTCGCGGGAACCGTGCTCGTCGCGCTCCTCCAGGGTGCGATCATCGGAGTCGCGTATTACTTCGCCGGTGTATCGAATGCGCTGCTGCTCGCGCTCGTGTCGGGCATTCTCTGCATCATCCCGCTGCTCGGGGCGCCCATTCTCTATATCCCCATCGGGCTCATGCTCCTGGCCGAGGGGGATGTGAGAGGCGCCGTCATTGTGCTCGGCGTTGGGTTCGTCATCGTCAGCCAGATCGACAATCTCATCAAGCCGTTCCTGATCGGCGGGCGGGTGAACCTGCACCCGATGGCCATCTTCTTCTCCATCCTCGGCGGCGTGCTGCTCGTGGGTCCCATCGGCGTCATGGCCGGACCGATGCTCCTCACGGTGATCCTCGCGTTGGTGGACGTGCTGCGCGAGCGGCTGAGCCTGGAGCCGGGCGCCCACGCGCTCGAGGTCGCGGGAGACGGAGAGTTCGCCCCCGTCACAGAGCACGTCCCGCCGCCTCGGTAGGGGTTTCAGGTTGAAAGTGGGAAGGGTCGAGGGTTGAGGGTTGAGGTACCAGCCCTTCCGGGAAATCCAAAATCTAAAATCTAAAATCTAAAATCTAAACCCTAAACCCCCCCGTCCCCCTTACCCCTCGATGTAGTCCTTCGACACTCCGAGTTCTTCCGGGGCGTGGAGGCGGAGCATTTTCAGGCCGACGTCGGACGGGATCTGGGAGGCGGTCAACTTGGAGACGACGAACATCGTCAGCAGCGAGAGCGGCACACCCCAGATCGCGGGCTGCTCCATGAGGGAGCGGGCGAGGGGGCTGGCGTCGAGCTCCAGCACGCCCTTGTCCAGGAGCATCGAGGCGACGATGGCGCCGAGGGAGAGGAAGCCTCCGAGGAGCATTCCCGTCGCCGCGCCGGTGCGCGTGAGGCCGCGCCACCAGGAGCCCAGGAGCAGGAGAGGGAAGTAGGAGGCCGCGCCGATCGCGAAGGCCCAGCCGACCATGGTCGCGATGTCGAACGTCTCGACGAGCAGCCCGAGCCCCATCGACACGACGCCCACGGCCACCGCCGCCAGCTTGAACGCCCGCAGCCGCGCTTCCTGCGACGCGCCAGGGCGGACGATCTTGCCGTACACGTCGTGGGCGAACGCGCCCGACATGGAGACGAGCAGCCCCGAGAAGGTGGACATGAACGCCGCGAAAGCGCCCGCGCTCGTAATCGCGCTGAGCACCAGGCCGAGCGTCTTGTTCTCAAGGGCCGTGGGGAGCTTGATGAGCACGGAGTCGGTCGTGTTGTTCGCGTACAGCTCCGGCATCACGGCGCGCCCGAGCGTGCCCCAGATGGGCGTGAACACGTAGAACGCGCCGAGCATGACCATCACCCAGAGCGTCGTGCGCCGGGCCGCGCGTCCGTCGGGGTTGGTGTAGAACCGCACGAGGATGTGCGGCAGCCCGGCGGTGCCGCAGATGAGGGCGATAATGAGGGAGTAGGTGTAGAGCAGCGGGTGGCCGTGCTTGGACGTGATGGGGCCGAAGGGAGAGACCCAGCGTTCGTTGCTGATGGCGTTCGGTACGGGCGAGTTCTTGGCGAGGACCACCTCAGCGGGCTTGGCGAACTCGATCTTAGGACTCCTAACGTTCGCACCGCCGAACACGCCCATGACAGGCGCCCCATCCTTTGTGATGAACCACCGTGAAGCCACCAACTGGCCCGGCGGGAGGTCGCGACCGGCGAGGCCGGGGAAACTGTTCTTCCGTTCCTCCTCGGTAAGGGGCTTCGGGGGAGCAGGCGGCCCAGAGGGCCTGCCGGCAGGCGGGCCTGCCACCCCCCCCGGTCCCGCGAATCCTCCTCTGACAGGCGTGGGAGGAGGCGGAGAGGCGTCCTCGTCGGGTCGCAGGTATCGCAGGGAAGAGGGCGGAGGCGGGTCCTCGCCGGGCACGGCTTTGGGTACGGACTCGACCTTGCCTAGCTGCCCGCCCTGCGGCAGGCGTAGCACCGTCCGGGGGGCCGAGAAGGTCATGACGTTGGAGGGGTAGGCGTCCGCGCCCTTCATGCGGAGAGTGGTCTCCTCTTGAACCCGGGGCACACCCGCTGGGCGGGCCGTAGCGTCTCCCAGCGGCGACCCGTACCCGCCGAACACCGCCATCAGCACGAACACCGGCGCCGAGATCGCGAAGAGCTTCACCCAGTA
>JAUJNV010000154.1 GCA_030447945.1 Fimbriimonas sp.
ACGGCTGCCGCTTCCTCACCTCCCCCTGCCCCGCGTTCTGGATGACGAGGTTGGGCCATCGCTCGCTCTCCGGTTTAACGGGGAGATGCCCGGGTCTACGGGAGCGTTTCCGGGGGGCGCGGGAGGGGGGCGGCGCTTAGGGTCTTCCAGAGCGCCACGCGGACGATGCAGTAGATCCAAACGAGGCCGAAGACGATCAGGGGGCCTCTCGGCTGTGGAGCGGGGAGCGGGACGAGTCCTATTGCGGGGAGACCGCCGGTAAGGAAGAGGAGCTCTTCGGAGAGGACAGGCATATAGATCAGGATATAGACCCAGAAGCTCCACTTCTTCCGGAGGAAGATTCCTACCGAAACCGAGACGAACATCAGGCCGCAAGCGGCAACCAGGACCTCATCGAGGGCCTCGTCATGGGGTCGGTTGAGCTGCCAGATCGACCACGCGAGCAACGTTAGGCCCACGAGCCTGTCCGAGTATCGTGCCACGTCTCTGCCCTGCATGATCGATTGGGTCCCGTGCGCCCCTCGAAGTCCGCAATCGCTTCGCGGCGCGTCAGACCCCGTGCAAATTCCTGGAGGAAGGTACCGCCGCCTGCCGACACTACCAGAAGTAACCATGGGTAGCCCTCGTTTCCCGCGCCTTCTGCCGCCTTGTGCTCTCGCGCTGGCGTTCGTCGTAGCTCCGGACGTTTCCGCTCAAAAGGCGTCGTTTCAACGCGTCGGAGACGTATTGGGCGGAAAATTCGCGGGAGTTGCGCACGGAGTGTCCGCCGACGGCTCGGTCGTGGTGGGACAGAGCTCCTCCTCCACCGATCGGAAAGCGTTTCGTTGGACACGTGATACCGGCAGCGTCGCTTTGGAAGGGGTGTCGGGGCATCCGGCCGCGGGTGGGCGGGCCGTTTCCGCTGACGGCTCGACGATCGTTGGTTTCAGCAGCGGGTATGGTGGGGTTCGCGAGTCATTCCGGTGGACGGCCTCCACCGGAATGGTCCATCTACCTAAGCTTGGAGCATCTTTGCCTTTTCCGGCCGAGGAAGCCACGGGCGTCTCGGCCGACGGCTCGGTCGTGGTCGGTCGCGGCACCTCGACGCGGGGCACGGAGGCTTTCCGCTGGACGGCTCTCGGAGGCAGCGTGGGTCTGGGAGACCTTCCCGGAGGGTTCTTCCGGAGCGTGGCCTCGGGAGTCTCCGACGACGGAACGACGACGGTGGGAATGAGCGCCTCTTCCCGGGGCTGGGAGGCCTTCCGCTGGACCAAAGCTGAGGGCATGCAGGGTATCGGGGATCTGCCGGGGGGAGATTTCTCCAGCCACGCCACCGCGACCTCCGCCGACGGCTCCGTCATCGTCGGGCACAGCAACTCCGGGAAATACGTGGGCTCCCCTGGGCCGGCGACTATATATGAGGCGTTTCGCTGGACGGCACAGGGCGGCATGCAGGGTCTGGGCGATCTTCCCGGGGGCAACTTCTGGAGCACCACAGCGGCCGTGTCCGCCGACGGCTCCGTCGTGGTCGGCATGAGTGAGTCCGCTGTCGGATTTGAGGCGTCCGTTTGGACGGCCCGGCAAGGGATGCGATCCCTGCGAGAGATCCTCGTGGAGCAGGGGTTGGCGGAGCAGGTGGCCATTTGGCGCCTGAACGCGGCGAACTCGGTGCGGGTGAAGGACGGCATCGTGCACGTCGCCGGATACGCAACGACCGCTTGGGGCTCTACCGAGGGCTTCGTCGCGTCGTTCCCCCTCGCCAACGACCCGCCCCGCCTGCTCTGGACGGAGCCGGGCGGTCGGGCGATGGTGTGGCGCGTCGACGCCGCGCCCGCCGCGCCCCACCCCTCCCCCGTCTACGGCCCCTTCCCCGGCTGGACGGCCAAGCACCTCGGCGTAGGATCGGACGCGCGGCCCCGGCTTCTCTGGGAGCACACGCACGGCCAGGTCTCCCTGTGGACGATGAACTCCGACGGCACCCGGCAGCGCAACGGCGAGTTCGGCCCCTACGAGGGGTGGCGACTGCTCGACATGGCCGTGGGGAACGACAACGCGCCCCGCGTGCTCTGGCGGCACACCGACAGACGGGTCTCCCTCTGGAAGATGGACCCCGAGGGCACGCGCTACGAGGAGGTCCGCGACTACGGGCCGTTCGAGGGCTGGGAGGCGCACGCGCTCGCCACGGGCGGCGACGGCCTCGTGCGGCTCCTCTGGCGCCACGGGAGCGGGCGCATCTCGCTCTGGAGCCTGAACACGGACGGCTCCCTCGCCTCCATGCGCGACTACGGCCCCTACGAAGGGTGGGAAGCGGTGGACGTGCAGGTGGGCGCGGACAACGCGGAGCGCCTCACGTGGCGGCACACCGACGGAAAGGTGTCCCTCTGGACGGTGGCCGCCTCCGGCCGCTTCACCTACCAGGACTACGGCTCCTACCGCCCCTGGGAGTACGCAGGCCTCGCCATCGGCCTCGACGGCAACCCCCGCATGCTGTGGAACTATGCCCCAGGCTCCACGGCCTCCCTGTGGAGGATCGACGCCCCCTACTCCTTCACCCACCAAGACTACGGCAACGCCAACGGCTTCGAATGGAAGCCCACCGGCCTCGCCATCAGCCCTCCCTAACGAGAGCCCAAGGAGAGGGAGCGCCGCCGCTCACTCTCCAGCCCTTGCCGCCCGTGCGCTCGGGATGAGGAGGTTGGGGATGGCTAGGCCGCCGACGTTTGAGGAAGGGCGCTCCTCTGATCCCGCCCGTTCTCGGGAATGTAGAACACCACCTGAGGAAGCGACTTCGCGCCCGTCGTGAGATCACTCGTGGAGTCGCCACGCAGAAGGCGCATCTTATCCACCGCGATCCCCAGCGCCGTCGCTACCTGCTGCAAGCTCGCATCCTGCTGACCGGTCCCCGATAAGTTTCCACCTCTAGATCATAGAATCGGCGTTGCCTCTGTCGCCATCCGCGTCTTCTCCTTGAAGCCCGCGGGGGTCATGCCGCCGAGCCCAAGGTGCGGCCGTCGGTGGTTGTAGTGGTCCTGAAAGTCGCTCAGGGCGGCTTGAAGCTCCGCCCCTCTCACGAACAGCTCGCACGACAGAAGCTCGTCCCGGAGCTTGCCGAAGAAACTTTCGATCTGCCCGTTCTGCCACGGCTTGCCCGGCTGGATGAAGCGGTTCTCCACGCCCTCGGGCAGCGTCATCGCCCGAAACTCGGGGCCGTTGTCGCTGACGATCGCCTGGGGCTTCCCGTGCACCAGGAACAGCCACTCCAGCTCCTTCTCCACCGCGAAGGAGGGAAAGGAGCTCGCCGCCTTGAGAAGAAGGCACTCCCCCCTAGAAGCAGTCCAGCACGCCGAGGATGCGGACGTGCCGCCCGTTCTCCAGCCGCTCGTGGAGGAAGTCCAGGCACCAGGCCTGATGCGGGCCGGTGAGCGCCGGCCCCTCGACCTTGGGCACCACGAGCTTCCTGCGCTTGCGGTGGCGGATACCGAGGCCCTCCTCCTTCCATATGCGGTGCACCGCCTTCAGGTTCACGCCGCTCAGCAGGGCGTGGATGCGGCGGAAGCCGTAGCGGGGGTTCGCCCTCGCCAGCTCCAGCACCTTCTCCCTCAGCCCTGGGCTCCGCTCCTTCGGGCTGCGCCGGCTGGCGGGGCGGGACAGGCCCGCCACCCGGCAGGCGCACGTCCTGGAAAAGCCCCG
>JAUJNV010000155.1 GCA_030447945.1 Fimbriimonas sp.
GCCCGTGCCACGGCTCCCGATTCGACGTTGAGGGCGAGGTCCTGCCCGGCCCGGCGATCAAGCCCCTGGAGAAGAAAGGGTAAGGAGGACGGTCATGCTTCGCAAGTTCGCGCTCATTTACGGCATTCTCTTCATCATCGGAGGCGTCATGGGATTTATTCCTGCGTTCGTGACCCCTCCGCACGACGCGCCGCCCCTCGAAGTGGAGGCGAACCATGGCCGCCTGCTCGGCCTCTTCACCGTCAACGTTCTGCACAACATCGTGCACCTGCTCATCGGGGCCTTCGGAGTCTTGGCCTCGCGAAGCTTCGGATCGTCGGTGCTCTACGCGCGCGGCGTGACGATCTTCTACGGCCTGCTCACGGTTCTGGGGCTCTTTCCCGCGACGAACACCCTCTTCGGTCTCGTCCCCCTCCACGACCACGACGTCTGGCTCCACGCGGGCTCGGCGTTGCTCGCGGGCTACTTTGGGTTTGGCCCTCCGGCTCACGCACGCGAGGCGGCCGGGGAAGGAGCGTAACGGAGTGCTAGGATCCGCCATAGTGTCGAGCGGGTTGGTCGCTCTGGCCGCCGCCCAAGGGGTCCGGCCCGTGGGGCCTCCGCCAGCGGCGGATGGGTGGCGGGCGGTGACGGTGGCGGAAGGGATCCGCAACCCCTGGGGCATCGCGTGGCTGGGCGACGGGCGGGCCTTGGTCACGGGCAAGTACGGGACCCTCCACGTCTTCGGCCGCGGGCGGCTCCAACCGATTCCGATCGACGGCCTGCCCAGTCTCTTCACCGGCGGACAGGGCGGGCTGATGGACATCGCCCTGCACCCGCAGCACGCCCGGAACCGCCTGATCTACATGACGATGTCCTCGGGCACCGAGCGGCAGAACCGGACGGTGCTGGTCCGGGGCGTCTTCGACGGCCGCCGAGTGAGCCGGGTGCGGACCCTTTACCAGGCCTCCCCCTCCAAGCCGGGCGGCCAGCACTTCGGCTCCCGCATCCTCTGGCTGCCGGACGGCACTCTGCTGATGAGCGTCGGAGACGGCGGCAACCCGCCCCTGCGGATCGAAGGCCGGCTCGCGAGGGAAAACGGGCAGCGCCTGGACACGTCGCTGGCCAAGGTGCTGCGCCTGACGGCGGACGGCCGCGCCGCGCCGGGCAACCCGTTTCTGGACCGCCGGGGAGCGAGGCCGGAGATCTGGAGCTACGGCCACCGCAACATCCAAGGCCTCACGCGCGACCCGACATCCGGCCGCGTGTGGGCGAACGAGCATGGTCCCCGAGGCGGGGACGAGCTCAACCTCATCCGGCGCGGTGCGAATTACGGCTGGCCGCGCGTGACTCTCGGCCGGGACTACCGCACGGGCGAGTCTATCGGTACGACGGAGCGGTCCGGAATGGTGGATCCCGTCACCGCGTGGACTCCCGCGCACGCACCCTCGGGCCTCGCCTTCTACACCGGCCGCCACTTTCCCCAGTGGCGCGGCAGCCTATTCAGCGGCGGGCTGGCCAGCAAGGACGTCCGCCAGATCGCGCTGGACCGGAACGGCAACGTCGTCGGCCAGAGCCGCCTCCTCATCGGCCAGCGGGTCCGCGACGTCCGACAGGGGCCCGACGGCTACCTCTACCTCCTGACCGACGAGTCGAACGGCCGGCTCATGCGAATCGAGCCGACGCGGTAGGACCCTTCTCCCTCAACACCCAACACCTAACACCGACCACTCACCACTCACCAATCCGTCAAGACTCGGCATCCGTCCTCGGTCACCGCGACCGTGTGCTCCCAGTGCGCCGCCAGCGAACGGTCTCGGGTGTAGATCGTCCACGGATCGTCGGGGCGGTGCTCCACGCCGGGCTTGCCGGCGGACACCATCGGCTCGACCGCGAACGTCATTCCCGGTCTCAGTTCGAGTCCTTTCCCAGGCTTGCCGAAGTTGAAGACGTCGAGCCCCTCCTCGTGCACGGTGCGTCCGATGCCGTGCCCGGCGAGCTCACGGATCACGGACATGCCGTTGCGCTCGACGATCTTCTGGATGGTGTTTCCCAGATCCCCCAGGCGAAGGCCGGGCCGGATCACCTCCACCGCCCGCGCCAGCGCGGCGCGCGTCACCTCGACCAGCCTCTGCGCCTTGGGCGACACCTCGCCCACGGGAACGGTGATCGTCGTGTCCGCGAGCCAGCCGTCGACGTCCGCGACGAGGTCGAGCGAGACGATGTCCCCCGGCCGCAGCACCCTCGCCCCGTTCGGCACGCCGTGGATCACCTGCTCGTTCACCGAGATGCAGGTGGCGTGCTCGTACGCCACCTGGCTAAAGCCGGGTCGATATCCTAGGAGTGCGGGCGACGCCCCCAGCCCCCGAAGCGTCTCCCGAGCCACTTCCTCCAGGTCCATCGTGCTCGTCCGGCCGGGCACGATCGCCTCCCGCATCGCCCGCACCGTCCACGCCGCCGCGCGCCCCGCCTCGGCCATGGCGTCGATCTCGCCCGGGGTCTTTAGCTTCATGGCTGCCTATGGTGACATCGCGAAAGCGACCGTTACCCGTGGGGCCCACGCCCCTTCCCTCCGCTGGGAGGACAGGCGCGTCCCCTTTTTCCGAGGGGGAGGCACGAGATTCTCCTCATGCGGCGAGCCGCCGGGAGGGCGGCTGACGGCGCCTTTAGCCGCCCGCTTGGGCCGCCGCCGCCTTTTCGCCCCAGATGTGCTCGAGGAACCACTCCCAGTTGTGGCGCTGGGCGGCGAGCATCTCCTTGGGCTTCGTGATGCCGTGGCCGAAGCCGGTGTAGACGATCAGCTTACTCGGCACTCGGCGGTCCTGCAGGGCTCGATACAGCTCGTACGCGTTGGCGATGGGTACCCGCTGGTCGTTCTCGCCGTGCTGGATGAGGGTCGGCGTCTTCGCCCGATTCACGTACGTGATGGGCGAGGTCTTCCGGTAGATCTCCATGTCGTCCCACGGCATGGCCCGCAAGTATTGCCGCGTGAACTCCGTGATGTCCGTGTTGTTGTAGTACGTGTACCAGTTGGAGATCCCGGCCCCCACGGAGATCGCCTTGAAACGGTCGCTCGTGGTCGTGAGGAACGCGGAAATGTAGCCGCCTTGGCTCCAGCCCATGCACCCCATGCGCGTGGGGTCCACGAATCCCTGCCGGATGAGGTGGTCGCACCCGCTCAGGACGTCCCACGCGTCGCCTACCCCAAGATTGCGCACGTTCAGCGCCCGAAACTTCGCGCCGTACCCGGCCGAGCCGCGGTAGTTCGGCTGCAGGATCACCGCCCCCTTCGCCACGAACTGCTCGACGGGGTAGATCCGGTCGGGGCGGGAGACCGGAAGGTCGATGCCCGCCGGCCCGCCGTGGACGACGACCAGCAGGGGATACTTCCGCTCGGGGTCGAAGTCGGCGGGCTTGATCAGCACGCCCTCGATCTCCGCCCCGTCCTCGCTCTTCCACCGCACCGTCTCGCGCGTGGCGAGGCGGAGACCGGCCGCTTGGGCACTGGCCTGGGTGAGGAGCTTGGGACGGAACCGGTTGATTGGCGAGAAGCCCACCTCGAGCAGTCGCCCCGACCCTCCGGTGATGAAGGCCGCCGTCAGTACTTTCATATCAAAAGAGACAGAGAAGCTCTCTCCAGTGGAACTC
>JAUJNV010000156.1 GCA_030447945.1 Fimbriimonas sp.
AGTTGAGTCGTGTGCTAGTGCGTTCTTGGCCTCTCTGGCCTTTTCCTGGTTCATTTGTCTGCTTCGGGATGCCCGCACGGACGCAGGGCGCGGTTAGGTAACAACTTCGAAATATGCGCGTTCGCGCGGTATCTCGAGGAGCTCTCCTTTCCTCGCCCTACCGTCTCCAGCGGGCCTCCCGGCGACATGCCGAGGGGTCCTGTAGGTGGTTTGACCGGCTAGATCTTAAAAAGTTCCTCGTCTTTGGAGAGAAGTTCTCGCAAAGAGAGGCGGGCGCGGTTCAGGCGGCTCTTCACGGTCCCGATGGGCAGATCGAGTGCCGTGGCGATCTCCTCGTAGCTCATCATCTCCGCGTGGTACATGACGATCATCGCCTTCTGGTATTCCGGCAGTAGCGTGACCGCGCTCTCGACCCGTCGCTCGCGCTCGTTGCGCTCCGTCTCCTCGTGGGGCGTGCGGGAAGGGTCTTCCACCTGTCGCTCTAGCTCGCCGTCCGGTGTATGGAGCGCCGCTTCCAGGGACGTCGAAGGGCGGCTCCGCTCCTTTTTTCGGATGTCCAGGAAGCAGTTCGTGAGGATGCGGTACAGCCAAGTGGTGAAGGCGCTCTGGCCCTTGAAGTTGTGAAGCGCGTTAAAGACGCGCACGAACGCCTCCGCCACCACGTCCGCGGCCTCTTCCGGGTTGCGGGTGAGGCGGTAGGCGTACTGGTACGCCCGCGCCTCGTGTTTGCGGATGAGCGCGTTGAACGCGCTGCGGTCCCCGCCTTGGGACCGGCTGATCAGCATCTGATCGTCGAGGTACCTCTCGCTCATGCTCTCCCTTGCGAACCGACGGCTCTCATCGCCGCTTCGCGTACCGCCTGCTTTTCCTCTTGGGTCAGCTCTCGGTCCGAGCGCCCGCCTTGGAGAATCTTGCAGTACACACGGCAATCTAAACGCCCGACCAGGCCGCTCAGGATCGCGCCGTCCCCTTGATCGTCGTAGAAGGCCAGCGCGAAACTCTGTTGGCCGCCGACGTCTTCGAAGGCATCGTAGCGTACCAGCCCCACGTGACGCTTCGCATCCCGCGCCCGCTCCTCCAACTCGGCCAGCCGGGACTCCAAGGTCCGGATGCCATCCTGCAAGCGGACGCGTTCCCGGCGCATTTCGTCGGTTTCGCCGCCTCCGTGGCCGAGAATATCTTCTCTCTGGCGCGCCGCCATGCGAGACTGCGCGACGGCGAGACGGATGGTCCAGAAGGACAGAAGGAGGACTGCCACCGCCAGGCCCGCCAGAAACTCGGCGGTGTGTTGGGTTAAGCTTTCGCGAAGAGTCTCCATGGCGCCGGCGACCGCCGCAGGGTTGAGTATATCGAACGCCCTGTGCCGGTCGCCGCACGCTTGGCGAAAGGCCGACGCAGGATGAGGAAGCGAAAGAAGCGAACGATTACCGGGTTTGGCATCGCCATGCTGTTCGTTCTAGCGTTCGCCGTCTTCTTCCGAGTGAACTTCACCCAGGTCGTCGTGCAAGGGCCGTCGATGCTGCCGACACTGCGCGAAGGGCAGCGAGTTCTCGTAACGAAGGCCTACTGGCTTGTCGGGGCGCTCAAGGACAAGGACATCGTGGTGATGACGGACACCGGGCCTACCGGATACATGATCAAGCGCATCCACGCCATGAGCGGCGAGCAGGTGGACCTGGCGAGCGCGCCCCGCCAGCACAGCATCCTCCAGAGCGAGGGCGGCGGGTACACGGTTCCCGCCGGGCACATTTACGTGATCGGAGACAACCGGCCTAAGTCCCAGGACAGCCGGGATTTCGGGCCGCTGCCCGAGGGCCGGGTGCTGGGGAAGGTCGTCGTATTTCCATGAGCCACCGGCGTTTTCCCGAAGGGGTGTACGGCCGGCAGCGGCTGCGGTTTTTCCCCGCGCCGTTCCGTGCGCCGCTACGCTCCTTCGCCGCGCTCGTCTTCGCTTGGTACGAGGGCAAGGTGCTGCTCTGCGACATCGACGGCCGCGGCTGGTGCATTCCGTCCGGCAAAGTGGAGCCGGATGAGACCTCGGTCGAGGCGGTTCGCCGCGAAGCCATCGAGGAGGCGGGCGCCGTCCTGTCGGACGTGCAGTACATCGGCTGCTACCACATCCAGGAGCGGCGTGAGGTGCGCTGGGCGGACTGCTTTACCGCCTGCGTGGAAGACCTCGTCGAGATCGGGATGAAGGAGGAGTCCCACGGACGCAAGCTCGTGAGCATAGAAGATCTCCCCACGATCTACCACGTCTGGACACCTCTTACCGAAGCGGTCTTCGAACATTCGAGAGAGGTGCTGCAAAGGCACTTGAAGAGATGTGGAGGGTAAGGGACCGGCGTTGAGCGGTGGGCGTTAGGCGTTGGGGAGCTTTCCCAACGCCTAACGCCTAACGCCTAACGCCTAACGCTCTCCCGAGTACCCGCGGTCGAAGCTCATGGGCCTGAGCGCGGGGTAGGTTCGGCCGCTGCGGGCGGCGCGATCGCGGATGTTTCGCACGCGGTTCCGGTCGCTGGGGTGGGAGCTGAGGAACTCCGGCGGTTTGCCGCCGCCGCTCGCCTTTCCGAGCATCTCGAACACCCGCGCCATCCCTTCCGGGTTGTAGCCCGCGCGAACCATCAGGTCGAAGCCCTGCGTGTCCGACTCCGTCTCGTGCTTCCGCGAGAACTGGAGGAACTTGAGCTGGGTCGCGATGCCGGCGATGTTGCCCACGGTGCGGCTGGGCTTGAAGATGAGCATGCCGATGGTGAGCAGGCCCCTCGCCTTCTGAGTGTCGCGATACTGGTAAGCCCAGTGCTCGCGCTGAACGTGGGTGATCTCGTGGGCCAGCACACCAGCGAGCTCGTCCTCCGTGTTCATCCTTTCCATGAGGCCGGTGTAGAAGAACACCGGACCGCCGGGGAGGGCGAAGGCATTGAGCCGCTTGTTCTCGATGACGTCGAAGGAGTACTGCCAGGGCTCCCTTCGCTGCGCGGGGGTCATTGCGGCGATGAGCCGGCTGCCTACGCGGCGCAGAGTCTGTACGCGCGCGTCGTGGGAGGGGAGCACGCGCTCCTTCCGCCGAATCTCGGCGGCCGCTTGCTGCCCAAGCTTCACCTGGTCGGCCTTTCCCGGCTTAAAGGGATCGGCGAGCGCAGGCGTGGCGACCGACATTGCGAGCGCCGCCACGGGGATCGCAAAAATGCTTTTCATGGTGAGTAAGACGTATTGCCGCGCTTGAGGTTTTGTAGTGTCCGTCACTCCAGCCTGGACATTTGCCGTCTCTAAGCGCAAGGCTCTGTCTGACGGAACGTTCGGTCCCCGTAGGTGCGACATCCTGTCGCGCATCGGGCAAAGCCCGATCCTCTGCCTAGAGGGCCCTTCGGTACAGCCTCACGTCGTGTAGGATGCCCGGCGGCAGGGAGGCGGCGAAAGCCTCGTGGCTGCTCCACACGACGCATCCGATGATTTCTTCCTTCAGTGTGTCGTTCGGCCCCCAAAACGATCCGAGGTAGCCGGGGATCACGCCCAGCTCCATAAAGATCCGCTCGATCTCTTCCGCCAGCTCTTGGCCGTAGCCGGGCGCGCTCATGCGGCGGCTTATCGAGAGAAACGTGCCCATGTC
>JAUJNV010000157.1 GCA_030447945.1 Fimbriimonas sp.
GGAACACCAAAGGTTGGAGGGCACTCTGAGGCATCAAGCACGCCCAGCCGCCCCGACGTGCCAGCACCGACATAGATCAGGCGGCCACCTTGCCGAAACCGAGTCGCGATCTGCTCGATGGCATGAGCGATCTGCGGCAGTTCCTCCTTGACGGCCGCCGCCACCTTGGCGTCTTCGGCGTTGATGGCGTGGACGATCTCCAACGGACTCATGCAGTCGATGTCGGTCGTGGCCGGGTTGATCCCCTCGGTGTCCATGGCTCCGTCGACCGGGCCTGGTGCAGGTGCATCTTGCGGCATGCGCGTGCCTCCTCCGGCCAATCGGTGTTGTGGACTGCTCAGAGAGGAACGCTATCACGAACGATCCGCGTGTAGAACGTGTACTTGTCGCCCCGATAGACCGCAGTGGCGTACTCAACCGGGCGTCCGCGCTCGCTGTAGGTCACGCGCCGGGTGCGCAACACTGGGTCACCAACCACCAGACCGAGCAACTCCGTTTCGTCATCTTGGGCCAGGCTGGCCTCGACCTCTTGCTCCGCCGTCAGCAGCGGCAGCTTGTACTTTGTTTCGAGAAGCTGGTAGAGCGAGGAATGGGCGAGATCTTCATCAAGCAACTGCTCGCAGCCGGCGAAGTGCACGACGGACGTTTCCAGTGCCAGCGGCTGGGCATCGGCCAGCCGCAAGCGACGGACGCGGAAGACAGGATGGCCGTGCTTCACATTCAGCCGATCAGCTGTGCATGAATCGGCCGCCCAGATCTCGGCTGTCAGCACCCGTGCTCCCGGCCGCTGGTGCCGCGCCTGCATATCCTCGCTGAACCCGGTAAGGCGGGCTAATTGCTGGGCGATCCGGGGTTGAGCGACGAACGTGCCCCGTCCTTGCTCCCGGTAGAGCAGCCCTTCACGCACCAACTCGGTGATCGACTGCCGCGCGGTCATACGGCTGATCCTGTACTGCTCGCAGAGCTCGCGTTCCGAAGGAATCACGGTGCCGGGCAACCACTCCCCGGAGCGCACCTTCTCCCTCAGGAGCTCTTTGAGCTGATAGTAGCGCGGGAGCGGACCGGACTTGACGATGCCCGACATTGGCAGTCCCCGCAAATCTGGCGGCCAGGCACTTGACGATTTTCACATGATCGGATAACTAGTTGTCTAGACCAGTCCATGAAGCCTACTGTTCGGCGCTGAGTTGTTCAAGACTTCAAGACACGGGGGAGTCTCATCTCACCCGCAATCTTGGTGGAGGCAGCGAGCGTGGCGATGCCTTTGTTCTGGAACACGGGGCCACGTGGAACGAATCATCCTTCGCACCCGGCTTCGGGGAAGGATGACGACGCCGTAAGGGAGCGTCTCCAAACGGGGTGTCGCATTGAGCGCGTGCTCTATCAGGTGGCCAATCGTGGCTCACCGCGCTCCCGGGCTCCTTGAGGCAAGGGCAGGCGACTGAGCGGTGTGACACCCGCCAGGCGCCTCCAGTGGTTCTTGGCTCGATTCGGACCGGCGCCCGGTGGGGCGGATTGGGCACCAAGCGCGGACCCAGTTGACAGGCGTGCCAGATCATGTGAGTCTGCCGATATGACGTGCCAACTCACCGGTCGACCCATGGAGTTCCCTACCCGGCTTAGCCGTGCCGAGGGTCCACCGAGACGAGGCGTCGAGCGGCAACCAATGACCGGGGCATAGGCTCCGGAGGATGTGTTGTCTACTCCGTGGAGGAGCTATTGATGGACGAGGCGCGGATCCAACGGTTGATTGACGACGCTCGCAGCGGACGCCACTCCCGGCGCGACATCTTGAAGCGAGCCGCGGCGCTCGGGCTGTCGGCACCGGCGATGGCGGCGCTGGTGATGGGCGTGGTGCCGGTGCAGGCGCTTGCCCAGGCCGCTGATAACCCGCTCGGAGTGGACCCTGCGGCACCGCTCGATGTCGTCATCTTCAAGGGCGGCTTCGGCGACGAGTACGCCATCAACGTCAATGAGAACCTCTACGGCAAGCTTTACCCGAACGCGAAGATCACCTACGCCGGGATTCAGCGCCTGGGCGAGCAGCTCCAGCCTCGCTTCGTCTCCGGCAATCCGCCCGACGTGATCGACAACTCCGGCGCCGGCAACCTCGACAACGCCGCCCTGGTCGCCGAGGGACAACTGGCGGACCTGGCCGACTTGATGGCCGCCCCCGCCTACGACACGGAAGGCAAGACCTTCGCCGAGAGCCTCGTTCCCGGGTCGCAGGAAACGGGTCTCTTCAACGGCACCCAGTACCTCCTGAACTGGGCGCTCACCGTGATGGGAGTTTGGTACAACGACGCCTTCATGAAGGCGAAGGGCTACACCTACCCGAAGACCTGGGACGAGATGTTGACGCTGAGCGAGGAACTGAAGGGCTCCGGCGTCGCGTCCTGGGTGACGACGGGCGTCCACCCGCAGTACGTCCGCCAGTTCGTCTTCGACCAGATGCTCTGGAAACACGATCCTCAAGCGCTCGTCAACATTGACAACCTTGAGCCGGACGCCTGGAAGGCCCCCGCCGTCGCTGAGGTCCTTGAGGCTCTGTATATGCTGACCGACAAGGGCTACCTGATGCAGGGCTGGGAGGGTCTCGACCACACCCAGTCCCAGAACGAATGGCTCCAGGGCAAGGCGGCCTTCCTCCCCTGCGGCACCTGGCTCGAGAACGAGATGAAGGGCTCCATCCCGGAAGGCTTCGAGATGGTGGTCGCCCCGACGCCCTCCCTCTCCGGCGACAAGATCCCGTTCGAGGGCATTTTCGCCAGCGCCGGCGAGCCGTTCATCGTTCCCGCCCAGGGCAAGAACGTGCAGGGCGGCAAGGAATGGCTGCGGTTGCTCTTCTCCAAGGAGGGCGGGCGCTTCTTCGCCGAGAACACCAAGTCGTTGTCGGTGGTCCAGGGCTCGGCCGACGGCCTCGAGCTCGGCACGGCCTTCGCCTCCACCCAATCCGCCATTCAAGCCGCGGGCGGGAACACGTTCGTGGGCCAATACCAGAATTGGTACAAGGATCTCGCCGACGAAGCCAAGGAGCAGATGGCCGCGCTGCTCCAGAAGCAGTCGTCGATCGAGGAACTCCAGGACGCCGTGCAGGAGATGGCCGACACGGTCAAGGACGACGAGTTGATCCCGAAGTACCAGCGCGAACTCTAGTCCGGAACACGGGCGCCACGGGGGAGGCAGGTCGGTGAGGCCATCCGCCACCCCTCCGTGGCGCCCTGCGCGGGTCGGCGTGATCCCGTCCGCGCGCCGGGGACGCACCGCAGGATGACCCACCCCGTCCGTCCTTGGGCGCCGGCGGGTGGCGCGGCAGACAAGGGGGCGCACGAATGCACCACCAGAAGTACCGGCTGATCGTCCCGTTCCTGCTCCCTGCTGCGCTCCTCTACGGCGTGTTTGTGATCTGGCCGTACGCGCAGGCGATCTATGTGTCCCTTACGCGCGGGCGAGGGGTCTCAGCGAACCGGCCGTTCGTCGGGCTAGACAACTACCAACGACTGTGGGAGGACGGACGCTT
>JAUJNV010000158.1:0-1909 GCA_030447945.1 Fimbriimonas sp.
GAGAGTTAGTAATCGTTCCGCAACCGGATTCTCCCGTGGCAACGGCACTCCCGCCGGTGTTCCCTCGTTCCCAGATCCCCCCGGCAGGAGTGACGGTGCCACGGAGAGGCGGGTTAGGCGTTCGACTTTGGCTGATGACCCCTCCTTGCCGCTCTTGCGGTGGAAAAGCCCCTAGACACGGGGGGAAACCGGTGGCTAAGCGGGGGGAAAGCTGTGCGTAAAACCCCGGTTGACAATCTATATCTTGGGCCGCTATAACTTTGAAACCACAAGATGTGGTGATGCGTCAAGGAAGACATGCACTGCCCGTTCTGCGGATACGACGACCAGAAGGTTCTGGACTCACGCCCGGCCATGGATGGCAGCGCGATCCGTCGGCGACGGGAGTGCGGCGGGTGCGAGAGACGGTTCACCACCTTCGAGCGCCCGGAGAGGCCCCGGCTGTTTGTAATCAAGCGGGGCGGATCCCGAGAAGAGTTCTCACGTGAGAAGGTGCTAGACAGTATCCGCATCGCTTGCCGCAAGCGGCCCGTCTCTACGGAGGCGATGCGCGTGGCCGCCGAACGGATCGAGCGCGACCTCTTCCAGGAGTTCGAGGAGGAAGCGCCCTCCGCCGGTGTGGGCGAGCGGGTAATGGCGGAGTTGAAGACGCTGGACACCGTAGCCTACGTGCGGTTCGCCAGCGTTTACCGAGAGTTTCAGACCCTCGCGGACTTCCGCGAGCTTGTTGATTTGACCGACCTCGCCACGGAGGGCGAGACTTCCGCCGCAGGCAGGAAGTAGTAGACAAAGGGAAACATCATGAAGATTGGCCGTTATTTCACTCAGGCGGGAAAGGACCCTTACGAGGGGATCCCCTTCGAGGCGCGTAAGAGCGAGATCCGCAACCCGGACGGCTCCACCGTGTTCCTCATGGACGAGGTCATGGTGCCCTCCCACTGGTCGCAGGTCGCCACCGACATCCTCGCCCAAAAGTATTTCAGAAAGGCGGGTGTCGGGTCCTCGGTGTCGGGTTCCGCCCCTACCCCCACCGCCCAACACCCAACGCCGAACGCTCAAGGCGCCGAATCCGACAGCCGCCAGGTGTTCCACCGGCTCGCCGGCTGCTGGCGGTTTTGGGGCGAGAAGCACGGCTACTTCGACACCGCCGACGACGCGCAGGCGTTTTACGACGAGCTGTGCCACATGCTCGCTCAGCAGGTCGCCGCGCCCAACTCGCCCCAGTGGTTCAACACAGGGCTCCACTTCGCATACGGCATCGACGGCAACGCCCAGGGCCACTACTTCGTGGATCCCAAGTCGGGCGAGCTGACGAAGAGCAAAAACGCCTACGAGCGCCCGCAGCCGCACGCCTGCTTTATCCTGAGCGTTAAGGACGACCTCGTCGGCGACGGCGGCATCATGGACCTCTGGACCCGCGAGGCCCGCATCTTCAAGTACGGCTCCGGCACCGGCACCAACTTCTCCAAGATCCGAGCGGAGAATGAGCGTCTGAGCGGCGGCGGCCGGTCGAGCGGCCTCATGTCGTTCCTGCGCGTCGGCGACCGTTCGGCGGGCTCCATCAAGTCCGGCGGCACCACGCGGCGCGCCGCGAAGATGGTCAGCCTGGACATGGACCACCCGGACAACGAGCAGTTCGTCTCCTGGAAGGTCAAGGAGGAGCAGAAGGTCGCCGCCCTCGTCGCGGGCTCCGCGATCAATAACAAGCACCTGAACGCGGTTATCCAGGCCTGCTACGCAGGCGGGGCGTTAGGCGTTAAGGCGTTGGGCGTTGGGGAGGATTCTTCACCTAACGCCTCAACGCCTGAACGCCTCAGCGCCGACCCCCGCTCTAACCCCGCCCTGAAGCACGCGATCGCCGAGGCGAAGGCGGCTCATGTTCCGGTGAACTACATCCAGCGCGCGATCC
>JAUJNV010000158.1:2009-3488 GCA_030447945.1 Fimbriimonas sp.
ATCGCCGAGGCGAAGGCGGCTCATGTTCCGGTGAACTACATCCAGCGCGCGATCCAATTCGCGCAGCAGGGGTACACCGGCATCGACTTTCCCGTCTTCGACACCGGGTACGAGTCGGAAGCCTACGCGACCGTCAGCGGCCAGAACTCGAACAACTCGGTGCGCGTGCCGAACGCGTTCTTCGAGGCGGTCGAGAAGGGGGACCAGTGGAACCTCGTCGCCCGCACCACCGGACAGCCAGTGAAGACGGTCGACGCCAAGGATCTTTGGGAAGAGATCTGCGAAGCCGCCTGGGCTTGCGCCGATCCGGGCCTGCAGTACGACACCACGATCAACGAGTGGCACACCTGCCCGGCGGACGGGAGGATCAATGCGAGCAACCCGTGCTCGGAGTACATGTTCCTCGACGACACCGCCTGCAACCTCGCCAGCATCAACCTGGTGAAGTTCTATCAGGACAGCACGGGCGAGTTCGACATCGAGGGGTACCGCCACGCGATCCGCCTCTGGACCATCGTGCTCGAGATCAGCGTCCTGATGGCGCAGTTCCCGTCGAAGGAGATCGCGAAGCTCAGCTACGACTACCGCACGCTGGGCCTCGGGTACGCAAACCTCGGCGCGCTGCTGATGCGGATGGGCATCCCGTACGACAGCCCGCAGGGCTTCTCCATCGCGGGCGCGCTCACCAGCATCCTCGGCGGCGAGAGCTACGGCGCGAGCGCGGAGATGGCGAAGGAGCAGGGACCGTTCCCGAGCTACCACCGGAACCGCGACTCGATGCTCCGCGTGATCCGCAACCACCGCCGCGCCGCTTACGACTCGCCGCGCGGCGAGTACGAGGGGCTGAGCGTCCTCCCCGTGGGGATCAACCCCGAGTTCTGCCCGAGCGAGATGCTCGGCGCGGCGCGCAAAGCGTGGGACAAGGCTCTGGAGCTGGGGAAGGGGTACGGCTTCCGCAACGCCCAGGTCACGGTCCTCGCGCCGACGGGCACCATCGGGCTCATCATGGACTGCGACACGACCGGCATCGAGCCGGACTTCGCCCTGGTGAAGTTCAAGAAGCTCTCGGGCGGCGGCTACTTCAAGATCATCAACGCCTCCGTCCCGTCGGCCCTGCGCAAGCTGGGCTACACGGACGAGCAGATCACGGAGATCATCGCCTACGCCACAGGCCACGGCACCCTCGCGGGCGCTCCCTCGGTCAACCACGAGACGCTCACGGAGAAGGGCTTTACGCCCGATGCGATCGCCAGCGTGGAGGCCGGGCTCAGGAGCGCGTTCGAGATCCGGTTTGCCTTCAACAAGTGGACCCTCGGCGAAGAGTTCTGCAAGGAGACCTTGGGCCTCACCGACGCGCAGCTCGATGACTTCAACTTCGACCTGCTGGTCCACCTGGGCTTCTCGAAGGCGGAGATCGAGGGGGCGAACGAGTATGTCTGCGGCACGATGACGGTGGAGGGCGCGCCCTACCTCCGCCCC
>JAUJNV010000159.1 GCA_030447945.1 Fimbriimonas sp.
GGTCCGGTACTAACGATGTACATTTGGAGACGCGTTGACGGAACCCTCTGAATCCCACCGCGGCGGCATACGGGCGTTCTTTCTGACCCTCTTCGGGCTCGCGGTCTTGCGGGTCCTGTTGGGCTACCTGGCGGTTCCTCTCCCTCTGATCCCGTTCGCTAAAGTCTTGGTAGGCGCGATCTTCTTGGGAGCGCCTATTATGGCCCTCTTCTTCGCCGCCCGCGCCCGCTGGACGCCTGCTCTCGCGACGGCCTTCGTCGTGGGGGGCCTGGCCCTGCACTTCGGCCCGGCGGTGGTGGCGGGTTCCATCTCGCCGGGTCCTTTGGCGGGGATCCTCGGCGCGGTCGCGCAGGCGGGGTTGCCGATCTGGTGCGCGGGGCTGGGCGCCTTGATCGCCACGCTGGTCAAGGAAAAGAACATCCTTATTCCGATCGCGATCTTCCTGGTCATCTTCGACGCGTTCCTCGTCCTCACCGACGTCGGCATCACGCAGCAGATCCTGCAGAAAGCGCCCAAGGTGTTCGAGAGCGTCGCGCTCTCGATACCTTCGGTCCAAACCGCTCCGACGGCGGGGCAGGTTCGGCCGGCGGCCTACGCCGGACCCGCGGACTTCGTGTTCCTGGCGATGTTCTTTATCGCGCTGTTCCGCTTCCGGATGCGGACGGCGGAAACGCTGAGGGCGGTGGTGCCGGTGCTGCTGGCCTACCTGCTGCTCGTGGTCCTCGTGGGCGTCCCGCTGCCCGCGCTGGTGCCGATCGGGCTCACAGTGCTCGTCGTCAACCGGCGCGAGTTCCGCCTCACCCGGGACGAGTGGGCGGCGACGGGGCTCGTCGCGGTTCTCGGAGCGGGGCTCCTCATTTGGGGCATGACGCGTCCCCGCCCAACGCCGCCACCTGAGCCCGCGCCGACGGCGACCGGCCCAGTAAACCCAGCACCTCCAGGCTCGCCCGCGCCAGCCGGTCCGGGTCCACGTGGGTCGCGATCCCGCTTCGCTCCAGAAGGTACACCAGATCCTCGGTAGCGAGGTTCCCCCCGGCCCCCGGCGCGAAGGGGCAGCCCCCGAGCCCGCCGGCGCTGGAGTCGAAGGCACGGATGCCCATATCCAGCGCCGCCTGCACGTTGGCGAGGGCGGTGCCGCGCGTGTCGTGGAAGTGGTAGGCGATCCGGTCGGGCGACACGGCCTCCAGCAGTTCCCGCGTGAGAGCCTTGACCTCCATGGGCACGGCGACCCCGATGGTGTCGCCGATGCTGAACTCGTCGACGCCCATCTCCACCAGACTCTGCGCGACGTCGACGACTTGCGCGGGCGCCACGGGGCCGGAGTAGGGGCACTCGAAGGCGACGCTCACGTAGCCACGGATCCAGGTTGAGGGTTGATGCCGGAACTGTTGCACCACCTCGCGGAAGGCGGTGAGCGACTCGGCGACGGTCATGTTCAGATTGCGGTGGACGAAGGCGTCCGTCGCGCCCGTGAAGACGGCGATCCGGCGGACGCCGACTTCCATCGCCCTTTGGAGCCCCTTCGGATTGGGCACCAACGCCGAGTAGAGCGGCCCTTCCGGAAGGCCGCGCCACACCTCGGCGGCGTCTCCGAGCTGGGGCACCCACTTCGGGGACACGAAGCTCGTCGCTTCGATCTCCCGGAGGCCCGCCTCGGCGAGCGACGCGATAAGGCGAAGCTTGACGTCCGTCGGCAGGGGCGTCGACTCGTTCTGCAAGCCGTCGCGCGGGCCGACTTCGACGATGCGTACCTCGCTCACGCCCTCGGCTCCACGAAGGCCAGCAGGGCGCCGTCGGCGACTTGATCCCCTTTGGCGACGCCGACTCGCCGGACTGTCCCATCGAACGGTGCGGCGAACGGCTGCTGGGTCTTCATCGCTTCGAGGACGAGCAGCCTCTCGCCCTTCGCGACCTCCTGTCCCTCCTCCACCAGCACGTCCACGATGGCGCCGGGCATCGGCGCGCGGATCTCTCCCGACGCTGCCGCGCCGCCCGCCCGCGCCCGGGGAGCGGCGCGCTCCACCTTGTACTGGGCGCCCTTGTAGGACACCAGGACGACGTCCCCCTGCCGCACCGCGACGGCGGAATAGGCGCCCTCCGGCGTCCGAACGAGGAGCCGGTCGGCGAGACGCGTCACCTCGGCGGGCGGGTCTTCGGAGGCCAATTCCTGCCCGTCGATGTAAAGCCTCACGCCGGGATCATCCTGCGCCGCTCCGCAAAGCGCGCGGCGGCGGCTATGAACTCGTCGAAGAGGCGGCGAGTGGCCGGGTCCTCTTGCGTCCGCTCCGGGTGCCACTGCACCCCGAGAAGCCACGGGCGGTCGGTGCCTTCGATCCCCTCGATCGTGCCGTCGTCGTTGTGCGCGACGATGCGCAGCCCGCTTCCTAGCCTCTTGACCGCCTGGTGGTGGTAGCTCTTCCCACAGACTTCGTCCACGCCCATCGCCTCGCGAAGCTTCGAGGCGACGTCCAGCCGCAGCTCCTGCGGAGTCCCGCCGGTATCGCGGGTGTGGCCCACGACGTCCGGGAGGTGCTGGATGAGGCTGCCCCCGCGCACGACGTTGATGAACTGACATCCGTAGCAGATTCCCAGCATCGGCATTTCGGGGTCGGCGGCGTGGAAAAGGCGCTTCTCGCCCTCGTACCTAGCCGGGTCCCCCAGCTGCACTTCGGGATGGTTTTCCTCGCCGAACTGCTCTGCGTGGATGTCGTTTCCGCCGGAGATGAGCCAGCCGTCGAGCACCCCCGCCAAGACCTCCGTGTCGGCATTCGGCGGCACGATGACCGGCACGCCGCCCGCATCCACGACGACCTGCGTGTAGTTCCAGCTCAGCTTGATATGCCCGCCCGTCCGCGCGTCGTCGGGGTCGTTGAGGCACTCCGTCGTGATTCCGATGAGAGGCTTCATACCGCTACTCTCCCACCACCGAGCCGATCGTCTCGACCCTCGTCTTGATCGCGTTGATAAACTGCGCCGCACCGACGCCGTTGATCAGACGGTGGTCGAACGTCAGCGCGAGGTTGCAGGTGCGCCGGACCTTGAGCTCGTCGCTCTGCGGATCGAGCGCGTTATAGGCTTCGCCGAGGAAAAGGGTGCCGATGGAGGGCGCGACCACGACGGGCACCGCGTCCCGCAGGCCGAACGACTGCATGTTCGTCAGCGAGAGCGATACGGCCTCGCTGGCCTGGTCCTTCCCTCCCCGCGCCTCTTCGATCCGGGCGCGGGCGCGGTCGGCGAACTCCCGCCAGGAGAGCGCATCCGCATCCTCGACCACGGCCAAGCTCAGCTCGTCCCCCGGAAGCGCCACCGCGATCCCTAGGTGGGCGTGCCGGTAAGTCCGCATCTTGTCGTCGCCCACGAGGGTTGAGCGAAACATCGGAAATTCGGCTAGCGTCTTTGCGACCGCGTAGGCGAACATCGTGAACGCGCTCGGCTGGAAAGCGTCCCCCGACGCCTTCACCCGCGCCCGAAGCCCCT
>JAUJNV010000160.1 GCA_030447945.1 Fimbriimonas sp.
GACGTGACCGTAGAGGAGGGCCGCCGTGGACGAAGACGAGTTCGTGAGCATGCGGGAGGCGCAAGAGATCCTCGGCGTCTCCAACTTCACGATGTGGCGGATGGTGCGCGATGGTGAGCTAGTGGCTTATCAGTCGCGGACCGATCGGCGAAAGAAGCTCGTGCGCCGATCAGACCTAGAGGCCCTCCGCCAGCCGGAGCCCATCCAGCAGGACAACGCAAAAAAAGCCGCGGCTTAGGGGAGAGCTTGCCCACCTAAGCCGCGGCCGGCACGCTTTTCGGTGGCAGTCACTCCAGCCGAAGAGCGTCTCGATCGTAGCACGAGGGTCCACCATGCCCACCGAAGCCCCAGCCAAGCCAAAGCGGGAGACGTGGCGGGACTGGATGCGCGAGGCCGCCCCTGAGGTCCCGGAACCGACCGCGTTGCTAACCCGCGAGGAGTTCTTGGCCGAGCTAAACCGGCTCGGCCTCGACGTCGACGAGGGCACCCTTCGGTCCTGGGAGTACCACGGCATTCTTCCGCGGATCGTGCGGCGATGGGATCCCGCGATACGGGCGAACCGGGGCTATTACCCGGGGTGGATGATCGCCGTGATTTTTCTACTGCGCGAGTTGCAACGGTCTGGACTCTCGCTCCAACAGATCGCTTCGCGTCTCCGGGCGCACGCCGGTGCCATCATCCGCGGCGCACACACTGCCGAACTTCTTCGCCGGGAGGGGGCAAGCAATCCCGAGTTGATGTCGCCGGTCCCGTTGGATGATCCAGGATGGCAGTTCCCTGTCGTCCTGCGCGCACTGAGGGGTCCAGCCTGGCCCGCCATCGTCGTCCAATTCGCGCTCATGGAGCCGGTTCGGCTCTCCCTCGCTGATGCGGCCGCACGATTCGCGCGCATTACGGGCGCGGAAGTAGTCCACGCCGACGTCTCGCTCCGCGATCGCGACGGCACCGAGGTCGGATTGCTCTCGCTCCCGCTCGCCGCACTCGATGACGAGATCGCGAACCATCGATCTCTCTCACGCAAACGAGAATGAATGACGAAATATCTTGCGTTTGGACTTCGACGCGGCTAAGATGAGGTAGACGTGCATATACGCCAGGGCGGGCCAGGAGGGCGAGGTGACCCAGCACGCAGACGAGCAGTACCTGAGCATCGGTGGCGTGGCTCAAGCCTTGGGCGTGAGCCCGTCCGGACTGCGAAAGCTAGAGAAGCTCGGCGTCATTCCCCCAGCCGCCCGTCTGGTCGGTAGCGACCGGAGGCTGTACCGCCTCGGCGACGTTGAGATGATCCGTGAGCGGGTGAAAGAGCGCGAGAGCACGCGCCGGACGGCGAGAGAGGCGGTGCCCGCTTAAATGCAGGCGGCGAGGTGTATTCACCACCTCGCCGCCGCTGGATGGTCGCTCACGAAGCGGCACACCCGTCCTGGCCGGACGGGACTAGGGTAGCGGTCCGGTGGAGCCACGGCAAGCCTACGGACACCCTGAACGCCGCTTCGTGTGCATCGACGCCGGGAGTCCAACCCCGACTACGTGCCACGGAGTTCATTATGTCACATGATGTTACGGAATCTCAATACCTTCCCGATCCAGTGCAACCGACCCAATTCGAGATGCTACCGATCGACCGCGTCATCTTCTTGATCGCACGATACGAAGGCCTCCGCGTTGACGCTCAGACTCTCCCCGCTGCCCCGCATCGCCCCCCGCTTGCCTACGTCGAAGCCACGCTCGCCGAGTTGCGCCGTGAGCTGATGGCCCGGGAAGGCGAAGGGGTGGCCGCGTGATGACAGCACCCACCCTCGCCCGTCCCGTCAAGATGACATCTTCACATAACACGCGCATCCCACTTGAGATGATCACTCTCCCGCACTGGGTGCTTGCCGACAGCGCGAAGGTCCCGCACAACCCGCGCACCGGCAAGCGAGCCTCTCCCACCGATCCGGCAACGTGGGGCACCCACGCTCAGGCCGAGGCCCGCCGGCGCCGGGAGGGCGGGAGCCTCGGCTTCGCCCTCACCCAGGAGGCCGGCATCGTCTGTGTGGACCTCGACGGCTGCCGGGATCCTGAGACGGGCGAGATCGCGCCGTGGGCTCAAGCGATCATCGACACCCTGGACTCCTACGCCGAGCCCTCCGTCTCCGGCAGCGGCATTCACGTCTACGCCCTCGGGACGCTCCCCGAGGGCCGGCGCAAACTCGGCTCAATCGAGATGTACGACTGCGAGCGATATGTCATCGTCACGGGCCAGCCGCTCCCCGGCCGCGATCGCATCAACGAGCGCACCACCCAACTGGCCACCCTGCACCGCGCCACCTTCGGCGACCCGGAGCCAAGCCGGCCCGCCCCGCTCACGCCGCGACTGGACCTCGCCGATGACGAGCTGCTGGAGCGGGCCTTCGCCGCTCGCAATGGCGACAAGGTCCGGCGGCTCTACGAGGGCGACCTCGGCGACCACGGCGGCGACGAGAGCGCCGCGGATCTGGCCCTCGTCTCCCACCTCTGCTTCTGGACGCCGGATGACGACCAGGTCGCCCGCCTCGTGGCCAGCAGCGGCCTCTACCGGCCGAAGTGGGACCGAGCGGACTACCGCCGCCGGACGATCGTCAAAGCGCGCTCCAGCGGCGCGGCCTACGACCCGACCCGAGGGCTGTCCGCGGCACCAGGCCCGTACCGTCAAGATGACAGTACAGGCCATGAGGGCGACAACCTCCCCGACGATCTCCCGACCCTCAAGCGCATCATCGTCGACCTCTCCCGCCGGCTTGAGGCCTCCGAGCGGCGGGCGACGGAAGCCGAGCGCAAGGCGGCGGAGCTGAGTCTGCTCCAGTCCCGGACGATGGCCGCCTTCCGCTCCAAGGCACTCGGCAACGAGAAAGCAACCGGCGTGGCGCTGGCGCATCTCGTTGCAAACCGGACCCGCACCAACCCCAACCCCGACGGGTGGATCCCGGTAGCCCATAAAGGGCTCGCGGACGGCGCCGGCGTCTCCGATCAGACGGTCCCGAACCATCTCGAGAAGTTGGAGCGCGGGGTAGGCGGCTTCGAGCGCAAGGTCGAATGGGTGCCGGCAACGCCGCAGCGCATCGACGAAGACACCGGCGAGATCTTCGAGGCCCGCCCTGGTCATAAGCAGACCTTCATCCGGATGACGGTCCCGCCGGCGGAGTTCCTCGAGCGGATCGCGACCGCGAATCCCGACCCGGAGAAACCCAAGAGTGGCTGGGGTGGCCGGCGTCCCGTGGGGCCCTGCCCGAAGCATCCCGCGGCCGACACCGTCAAGAAGACGGTCTATGTCTGCGGCGAGTGCGGCGACAAGCTCGGCTCAGAGGCCGATGAGATGATGGAAAGAGGTCAAGATGACGGTACGGCCCGGACCGCCGACCCGGGGGTGTACCGTCAAGATGACAGGACGGTAGGTGTTACCCGACACCCTGCCCAACCTAAGCAACTTGTGGTTAACCACTATAGATCGGCAAACG
>JAUJNV010000161.1 GCA_030447945.1 Fimbriimonas sp.
GTCCACGGCGCGCACGGAGCCCTTCTCGTTGAGGAACCACCTCTCGTTGGCGGCGAACAGCGCCTGCGTCATGCAGGCCACCCCCCGAAAAAGGCACCCGGACACGTAAGAGGTCTCGCCCCTGGCCGCCGGCTTGCGGGCCGTCTCCAAGGAGAAACCGGCTTCCCACAGGTACCTTTGCATGACCGCGCTCTTGAGCTTGGGCGGGTAGGTCGCGACCGCCGACTTCATCTGCCGGAGCAAGCCCGTGGGGTCGTGGAGCGCGCGACAGTGGTGTACCTCCCCGGGGTAGATGTGCTCGTGGAAGCCGTGGGGGTGGCCCGGCTGGTAGTGGCAGGCGGTCTCCCCGCTCGCGCACCGCCCGGTGACGGCGGCCACCGTGTCCGCGTCGCGGTACAGCCAGTCCACCGGCCGATCTTCCACCCGCAGCCAGCCCCCGCCGTTGATCCACGGGCCCCACTCACCGATCTCGGTGACCAGGTCCGGGAGGCGGCGGTCATCGAGCTCTTGGGCGAGCCGGCGCAGGTCCCCGAGCGCCGGAGGGTCGTCCGAACGGTAGTAGACGCCCAGGTCCACGTCCGAGTCCGGGTGCGCCTCCCCGCGCGCCCACGAACCGCCGAGCGCGACGGCGACCACCCCGGGCACCTCGCCCAGTCTTCCGGCTATCTCCTGCGCCAAGCGAACCGCTGGTTCCACTCCCTCACCCTCGAGTTTCCTCCCTGGGTATTGCTGCCTCCGCTCATCCTAGCCTACTCCGACCGGCATGGTCCTTTCGCAACAAACCTGGGGCTTGACGCAGATAGGAGCATCCCAATCCGGACTGCACGAGCCCCAAACCGGCGGGCGCGGCGCCGGCGGTTGGGGACCCCGCCGCCGTCGGGTTGCCGGTCTCCCGCGAGAGCTCAACGTCGTATGAGGATCTCGCCGCGCGGGCCTGGCTAGACCTGCCTGGTGCCCGCTTCGCTAGGTCGCGTTCTGCGCGGTGCGCCCCAGGGCGTCGTCGACGGCCTCCATCGTCCCCGCGGGCAGCGGTCCGAAGCGCACCGCGCCCGCGTTCTCCTCGACCTGCGAGACCGTCTTGAAGCCGGGGATCGGGACGGCGACGCCGCTGCGGGTCCGGATCCAGGCGAGCAATACCTGCGCCAGCGTCCTGCCCTTCTCGGTCAGGGCCCGGCGGATGGACTCGACCTACGGCAAGGTCCTCCCACTGCGCCCGGTCTACCTGCTCCCGCGAATATCCCCGGCCCCGCAACTCGGCCCCACCCGTCGCGGTGCAGGCCCGCGTGGCCCCGCCGAAACCTCCCGGTCGAAGGCGGCACGCCGACCAGGCTCTATACCGCGGCATCTAGGACCGCCATCTCCTCTTCGGTGAGAGCGGTGGTCGCGCCCGCCACGGCCAACTCGACCTGCTCGACGGTGCTCGCCCCCACGATCGGGGTCAGTCGCGGGCAGCCGCAGACGAGCCAGGCGAGGACGACCTGCCCCGGCCTCAGCCCCCGCGCGTTCGCCACGGCGGTCAGGGCGGCCCGGCGGCGTTCGTTGCCGGGGTGCAGGTACTCGGGGGGCAGGGGCCGGTCGTCCCGGTCGTAGCGGCCCAGCAGGGTCGCGGTGTAGACCCACCCGGAGACGGCCGGGTTGCGCCGGAGGAAGTCGCGGCCGTCGTCCGACAGCATGCCGAGCGGTATCGGCTGGCCGTCGACGGGGGCGCCGGGCAGAGGCTGAAAATAGGAGTAGCGCTGTTGGTATCCGGTTGGCTCTTCGTATCCCGCCCGCTCGGCCGCCGCGCGGATGCGTTCGAGCAGCCAGGAGGGATGGTTGGACACCCCCCAGCGGGCGGCCAGGCCCTCGTTGACCAGCCCGCCGAACGTGGCCGCCAGATCGTCGGCCGGCACCTCGGGATCCTCCACGTGCGCCCAGTACAGGTCCACCTTGTCGCGGCCCAGACGTCGGAGGCTGCCTTCCAGGGACTTTCGCACCGCCCCGTGGCCGAGCCCTTCGAGGTGGTCGGGGAAGCCGCCGGGACGGGTCGGTTGCGCCCCGACCTTGGTGCTCAGCCACACCGTCACCCCCGGGTTCGAGCGGAGCCATCGGCCGAGCACCGCCTCGCTCTGTCCGCCGAAGCCAGTGTCTGAGGCCCAGAAGCTGTAGTTGTTGGAGGTGTCGAGCCACCGGCCGCCGAGTTCGACGAAGCGATCGAGGATGGCAGACGCCGCCCGGTCGTCGACCCGGGTGCCGAAGTACATCGTGCCAAGCGCCAGGGTGGGCGTGTTCATGGTTAAACCTCGTCTCTTCGTGTGGGACCTGTGGTGTGACCGGGGACGGCGGCGATCCGCCCGTCAAGTCCGATACCTAGGGCCGCCCGGAACGGCGCTTCGGAGCACCTTTCGGCGCCGGTGGCGGATGGCGGTGCCGTCACGCCGAGTTTAGCTGTCCCAGGCTTGTGCACTTCTTCCTGTCCTGCGTCGGGTCTTCGTTCTCGGGACGCCGCCTCACGCCCGCCGCCCAACGTTTTCAGGGCCCGGCCGACGATCTCCTCCGAGTCGCCCCTCCCGTAAACGTCTGCGGTGTCTATGAAGTTGCCGCCGACCTCGAAGCATTGTCCCACCAGTCCCTTCGAGCCCTCCTCGTCTACCTCCCGCCCGAACGTCATCGTCCCGAGGCACACCTCCGAGACCTTCATGCCCGTGCCGCCCAAACGCCTGTACTCCACAAGCCCTCCTCCACGTCGCTCACGAATCCGTCAGCCCGACGATGCCGTCGGGCCTCACGAAATCCTAGCGTCACGACCGTACCCCGAGAAGGTACACTCAACGGCGATACGATGGGTACACTTCAGACCGGGCTGCCGGAGAGGAGGTAGAGGATGGAGCGGCGCTTCGCCCCCGAGGCTTCGGTTACGGTGGGGTTGGACAAGGAGGGGTCGGACGTGCCGCTCTACCGGCAGCTGTACGAGGGGTTGCGCGGTCAGGTCCTCGCGGGGATCATCCCCGCCGGGTCCCGCTTGCCCTCGATCAGGACGCTCGTGCGCGAGCTTGGGGTTTCGCGCAACACGGTCGTCGGGGCGCTGGCGCAGCTCTCGGCGGAAGGCTACCTCGAGGGCAGGGTCGGCTCCGGAACCTACGTTGCCCGCTCCCTGCCGGACGATCTGCTGGGGGCGGGCGCGGGAGGGGGAGCCGGGACACCGGCCCCCTCGGGAAGCGCCGGCCGGACGCTCTCGCGGCGCGGGGCGAGGCTGGCGGGCACCCCCGTCTCGGCCTCGGGGCGCCGCGGGGCGACCGTCCCCCGGCCCTTCCGGCCCGCGCTGCCGGCGACCGGGGAGTTCCCCCTCGAGGTGTGGCGGCGCCTGGCGGACGAGTTCTGGCGGCGTCCGCCGCGCGGCGCTATGGGCTACGGCGAGTCCGCCGGCTACCGCCCGCTTCGGATGGCTATAGCCGAGCACCTCAGGGCCTACAGGGC
>JAUJNV010000162.1 GCA_030447945.1 Fimbriimonas sp.
CCGTCCCACAGGGGGGCGTGCCGCACCATGCGGCCGTCGGCGGCGAGCAGCCAAATGGAAAAGCCCGGCACGAAGTCCTCGTGCAGGCGCGCCAAGGGCAGGTACGCCGCAAGCATCTCGGGCCTCTCGTCCGCGTCCACCCGGATGCAGAAGAAGCGGGCTTCCAGGAACGCGGCGACTTCCCGGTCCACGAACGCGATGCGGTCCGCCTCCCTCGCCCGGTGGCTCCAGGCGGCTCCGACGAGGAGAAGGATCGGCTTGCCGAGGCGGTGCGCCTCCTCCATCGTAGCGGGCGAGAGCGTCCGCCAGTCGACCGGGTGGCGCGCCCCCTGCTGCAGATAGTCCGCCGGCTCGTTCCGCAGACGGTTGGTCGGCGGGGCGGGAATCGAGGGGCCCAGGAGGCGCTCCAAGACGCCGAGCGCGACGAGCGTCGCGAGAACTCCGGTCACTACCGAAAAACCTGGTCTTCGCATCGGGTGTTTTGATTATGAGACCGTGCTACACTGACCCCCGATGTCGATCTCTATCGATGAGGTCCGGCACGTCGCGCGCCTGGCCCGGCTTGAGCTCGACGAGACCGAGATGCTGTCCCTCCAGAGCGAGCTGAACGCGCTGCTGGTCCACTTTTCGGACATCCGTTCTCTGGATGTCTCCGGCCTCGAGCCCGCCTCGCACGCGGCCGCCCTCTGGAACGTCTGGGCCGAGGACGAGCCCGGCGTCTCCCTGCCGCGCGAAATGGCCCTGCGAAACGCGCCCATGTCCAAGGCGGGCCTCTTCGTGGTGCCGATGATCCTCGAGGACTAGCGCCCGTGCCCACGGGACTCACCGCCGCCGACCTCGCGCGCCGCATCGCCGCGCGCGAGCTTTCCTGCCGAGAAGTCACGCAGGCCTTCCTGGACCGGATCGCCGCCGTCGATCCACAGTACCACTGCTTTCTCCGCATCGACCCTGAGCGTGCGCTCGCCACGGCGCGCGATGCCCAGGGCCTGATAGATCGGGGCGAGGGCGGTCCGCTGACGGGCGTGCCGGTGGCGGTGAAGGACAACATGTCCACCGAGGGGATCGAGACCACCTGCGCCTCGCGCATCCTCCAGGGGTACGTGCCCCCCTTCGATGCGACGGTGGTCGGGCGACTGAAGGCGGCCGGGATGCCCGTTCTGGGGAAGACCAACCTCGACGAGTTCGCGATGGGCACGTCCACCGAGAACTCCGCCTTCGGCCCCACGCGCAACCCGTGGGACGCGGAGCGGACGCCAGGCGGCAGTTCCGGCGGCGCGGCGGCGGCGGTGGCGGCGGAGCTCGCGCCGCTTGCGCTAGGCTCCGACACGGGCGGCTCCATCCGCCAGCCCGCCGCGCTCTGCGGTGTGGTCGGGTTCAAGCCCACCTACGGGCGCTGCTCGCGCTACGGCCTCATCGCATTCGGCTCCAGCCTCGACCAGATCGGCCCCTTGGCCCGCACCGTGGAGGACGCGGCGCTGCTGGCGTCCGTCACGACGGGGCACGACCCGATGGACTCGACCTCGCTCTCCACCGGCCCGATCCGGGCGGAGGGCCTGAAGGACGGCTCGCTCAAGGGGCTGAAGATCGCCCTGCCGCGCGAGCTTTTCGGCGAGGCCACGCACCCGGGGGTGCAGGAGGCGGTGCAGGCGGCGCTCGACGTCTTGCGCGGGGAGGGAGCGGAGGCGACCGAGGTCTCGCTCCCGTCCGTCGCCTTCGGCGTGACGACCTACTACATCATCGCCCCCGCCGAGGCGAGCAGCAATCTCGCCCGCTTCGACGGCGTGCGCTACGGCCCGCGCGTGGAAGGGAAGGGGCACATCGGAATGGTGGAGCGCACGCGGGCGCAGGGGTTCGGGCACGAGGTGAAGGCCCGGATCATGATCGGGACCTACGCCCTTTCGGCGGGCTACTACGACGCCTACTACCTGCGCGCCCAAGAGGTTCGCGCCCTCATGCGCCAAGAGATGGAGGCGACCCTGCGGGACTTCGACCTGATCGTGTCCCCGACCTGTCCCCTCCCGGCGTTTCGCCTGGGTGAGATCGCCGATCCCCTCGCGCTGAAGCTGCTCGACCTCTGCACCATCCCCGCGAATCTGGCCGGGATGCCCGGCATCTCCCTGCCGTGCGGATTCACGGACGGCCTGCCGGTCGGCTTGCAGCTCGTGGCGCCCTCGGGCGAGGACGAGCGGCTCTTGCAGGCCGCGTACAGCGTGGAGAGGGTCCTACCGAACGCCACGCGCCGCGCCCCCGTCCCGTAAAGGGGACTATGGACGACATTCGCCGCGCCGACATGAGGCTGTTCCTCAAGGAACTCGCCTCGCCGGGCCGGCTGATGCTCCTCTTTCCCGTCCTGATCTTTAGTTTCCTCTGGGCGGCCGAGGGGGCGGCGGCCACCCGCTACGACCGCTTCCTTCTGATGTCGTCGGTGCCGTGCCTGCTGCTCTACGGCACGACGGCGTGGAACGCCTCGGTCCGTCGCCGCTTTGGGAACGGCCGCATGCGCGCGCTCTGGGCGGGCTGCGAGGACCGGCTTATGCGGTTCGAGGAGGTCCTGAAGCGGATGCGCCGCGACCAGTTGGCGGACCTTCGCGAGATGCCCGAGACGATCCGCGGCGTCGCTCAGTCCCTGTACGCCGCGCTTCGGCGCGCGGACTGGATCTCGCACGAGATCCAAGCCTCGGAGCGCAACCTCTACGACCAGCCCCCGGTCTGGACCACGGCCGCCCGCGACGCGCAATCGAAGGAGCTCTACCGCATCGCGGACAAGAACATCGCGGAGTACCGCTCCCAGTTCACGGGCGTGATGGCGGGCGTCGAGCGCACCGAGGCGCAGTGCGCCGTCTTCATGACCACCCTCGACGCCCTACGCATGAAGATGATCGGCCACCGCCTCGTCGGCCGCTCCCCCGAGCTCTCCTCCGGCGACTTCCTCTCCGCGCTCGCCGAGGCGCGCGCGCAGCTCCAGGCGATCGACCACGCCCTGGAGGAGCTCGATCTAAGCCACTACCCCCAGACCATCGCCGCCATCCCCCCCGGCCCTCCGCCGGTGCCGGACGATGCGCTACGGCAACGGCTGGGGCCCTGAGGGTGTAGCTTGTAGCTTGTGGTTTGTAGCTTGTCATCCTGAACGAAGTGAAGGACCCCGGCCTCCACCGAGTACGTCCGGCAATGCCCCTCCACCACGAGCGTCTCGGGCCGGGGTCCTTCGCGGTGCTCAGGATCACAAGCTACAAACCACAAGCTACAAGCTACAATTCCCCCCGATGCCCCTCGTCGTCCCCTGCCCGGCGAAGGTTAACCTCTTCCTCGCCGTGGGGCCGAAGGATGGGCGCGGCTACCATCCGCTGCGCACGGTGTTTCAGGCCGTGGATCTCTGCGATACGCTGGAGATTGAGACGGGCGTCGAGCGGAGCGAG
>JAUJNV010000002.1 GCA_030447945.1 Fimbriimonas sp.
GCCGGCGAAGAACAGCGCGTATGCGGTCGCCGCGATGACCGCTCCCGTGCCGAGATCAGGCTCGCTCTCAACTAGGCCGACGGCGACGAGCACCCAGATCGCAGGCAGGCATCGCTTTAGCTTCGGCCACCCGATCTTCTCGATCCAGTCGATCCGGTCCCGGATCCCGCGGAATTTCGTGGGCCAGGGAGTCCGCTCGGCGAGCGCCCCCGCGAGGTAGACGACCGTCGCGAGCTTCGCGAACTCCGCCGGCTGGATGTTGAAGGGTCCCAGCGGGATCCATCGCTTCGCCCCGTTCATCTCCCGGCCGTAGAACTCCACCGCCACGAGTGAGAGCAGCGAAAGCACCCAAATGCTGCGGGACCAGCGATGCCATGAATCCGGCTTGATCCGAGCGGCGATGCCGGAAGCCAGTAGCGCGGGCAGCAGGTAGAAGACCTGGTTCTTAAACTCCGGGCTCAGGGGGGTGTTGGATGCCTGGATCGACCGGGCGTAACCCGCGTCGAACACGAACAGCAGCCCTAGCACCGTCGCGAGCAGAGCGAGGCCAAATAGAGCGGGATCGTGCAACCTGAGGGTGCGAATCATGGGCGGAGCCACTCCTGGGCTATCTTCTTGAACAAGTTACCCCTCTCGCGAAAGTCGCGGAAACCGTCTGTGCTCGCGCACCCTGGGGATAACATGATCGTCTCCCCCGGACTCGCTGCGAGAGCTGCCGCGTGGAACGCCTCTTCCAGCGTGGAGAAGCGCGGGTGCCCGCCTCCGAGCATGACGTCCAGGCTTTCGGCGTCCCGGCCGTAGAGATAGGCGCGGTGGCGCCCGTTCGCCAAATAGTGGCGGAGGGGTTTGAAGTCGAGCTTCTTGTTCGCGCCCCCGATGAGCAGGTGTGCGGGATCTCGCAGGCTCTGCGCGGACTTCACCACGGCGTCCGGGTTGGTGCACATCGAGTTATTCACTACCCGAACGCGGCCTTTTTCCCCCAGGTACTCCATCCGGTGCGCGAGGCCGCGGAACGCCTTCAGACCGTCGAGCAAAACGGGTGGCGCGACGAGGAAGGGGTCTTCTTCGGGCACCCGTCGATCGTAAACGGTCTGCCCGGCGCTACGCCGGGCACGCTCGGCCTCCTCGGCATCTCGCAGAAGCTGCCCGGCTGCGGATTCCGGAAATCGCAGAGCCCGATGCCGAATGGCCCCATACGCGAGGAGGGCGGCCATCGACGCGTTCTGACGGTTGTGCGGCTCGTCGAACGGGAGCTCGTCGAGGGGGACGCTCTGGTGCAGGACGCGCAGCTCCAGCTCTCCCACCAGGGCGTGTTCCCCATGGGCGCCGAAGGTGAGCACCAGCGGACAGTCCGTTGCGTCATCCCGTTCGGTCGGCGACTGCTGGCGCTCGCGGCGCGGACGATAGCGGATGGTGTCCGAACAGGGCGGTAAGACCTCCGGGTCGTTCGCCCGGACCACGGCGACGTCGCCCTCGCCCATGCGGGAAAAAACTAGATGCTTGGTGGCGGCGTACTCCGCGAAGCTCTCGTAACGGTCTAGATGGTCCGGAGTGATGTTGGTGATGCCGGCGGCGACGGGACGGAACTCGCTCACCCACTCCAAGCCGAACGAACTAATCTCGGCGACCAGGATCTGATCTCCCGTGCTGTGGAGCGCCGCCTCGGTGAGCGGCACCTCGTCGTAGCCGGAGCCAAAGAGGTTGCCGCAGAGCACGGCGTCTTCGCCACACGCACGGAGGCAGAGCCAGGTCATCACGGTCGTCGTGCTCTTCCCGTTGGTCCCGGTGACTGCGACGATGGGCGCTTTGCTGATGCGGTAGGCGAACTCGACCTCGCTGATGACCTCGATGCCGTCGCTCACCGCCTGCCGAAGCTTGGGGTGGCGTCGGTCAACGGCCGGGTTTGTGACCAAGAGATCGGTGGCGGATCTCTCAAATGAACCCGCCCACCCAAGCTCCAGCGGAAGGCCGATTGTCTCCGCTTCCTGCACGATTTCGGGTTTCGGGAGCGCCTCGCGAGGCTTCTCGTCGAAGACTAGCGGAAGAGCCCCCAACCGGAGGCACGCCCTTCCGATGGCCAGCCCACTCCGGCCCAGGCCGAGAATCGCGACGCGCTTACCGTCCACGGCGGCCGCCCCCTTGTTGCCGCAGGTGTTCCACCGCGTCACGCTTCGCGAGATCCTCTTGCCGCCGAACGGCCTCACCGGCGATGGCGACCGCAGCCACGCTGAACGCGATCTGCCCAGCGACGAAGGCGGCGACAACCCGTCCCTCCGGCCAGCCACTCTTCTCGAAGGCGTGGTGACTCGGCGTGTAGGAAGAGAGCTTGTGTTTGCGCAGCTGGACGGACGCACTCTGTCGAGGCAGCGGCACCAGTTCCGCCACCAACACGAGGCTCAGGATCAGCAGAGCTACCACGACGCCGGGATTTTGGGCGCTGGGAAGGCTGAACAAGAGCTCGCCCTGGTGTTCGCCGTACCCCCACGTGTAGAGATGCGGCGCGAGCGACGGCATGGCGATCACGGCGACGGCGAACCCCAGTACCGCGCCGATGGGCAGCGATCCTGCGTCCCCCATAAAGATCCGCGCAGGGGGGCGGTTCAGCACCAGGAACGGCAACGAGGCTCCGAGAAGCGGGGCGACGAACGCGATTACGTCGAAGGCCCTGCCCCACCAAGCGATCCCGATGAGTCCAAGACCGAAAGCCAACAGCAGCATGCCGGCCAGCCAGTCCAGGCCGTCGGCGAAGTTGTAGGCGTTCGAGAAGAACAGCACAAGCACGACGGCCGCGAGCCACACAAGGTCGAAGGACGGGTGGCCCAGCGAGACGGCGAGCCCCGCCACCCCGAACTGCATGAGGATCTTGGGCTTCCAGGCAAGCCCGCGGCTTCCTTTCCTCAGCCGGGGGATGAGAAAGTCGTCCACGAAGCCGATGACGGTAAACCCGATCAGCAGAGCGGGACCGGTGGCCAGGGCCGCAACCGAAAAGTGAGGGATCGCGCGCGGGATGGCAACGAAGGCGTAGAGCATTCCGGCCAACGCTCCCGTGACGATAATGAGGCCGCCCATAGTCGGTGTGCCCTGCTTCTTTTGGTGCCCTTCGGGCGCGTACTGGCTCACCGTCTGGCGTGAGCGCAGCGCAAGCAGCATCCGGAAGATCGGGTACGCAAGAAGCGCCGCCGTAAAGAGCGCGATCCCTGCCTGATGAACGTAGATGTCTACAGCAGGCGCGTAGGCCCTCATGCGGGAGCCACCTCTTCGAGCGCCCTCTCCAGCTCCAGCGCCCGACTCCCCTTTACCAACACCACGTCCCCCTCCCGGGCTCCTTCGAGGAACGCCGTCACCTCGGCGAGAGAGCCCGCCGTCGCCAAGAGAGTGGCGTCGAGGCCCAACGCGGTCGCTTCCTCTTTCGCGGCGTCGGTGGAGGTTCCCACGAACAGGACGCCGTCGAGCTCGTGAGCGGCCAGGGCCCGGCCTACCGCCCGATGAGCCTCTACGGACCCTTCGCCCAGTTCTCTCATCTCTCCGACCACGGCGAGACGCCGCCCGGCCACCGGCAGCTCCGAGAGCGTCTCGAGAGCGGCCAGCATGCTCGCTGGGCTGGCGTTGTAGGTATCGAGCAGGATGGTCGCTCCGTTCAGACGGCGGATCTCCATCCGCAAAGGGGGCAGCTGGGCTCGTGACAGGCCCGAAGCGGCCTCTTCAATGGACGCACCCGCCGCATTGGCGGCGAGGAGGGCCGCCGCCGCGCTGAGGGCGATGTGCCGGCCGACCACGGGAAGCCTCGCTTCCCAAGCTACGCCATCCAGGGTCCCCTCGAGGGCACACTGGTCCCAGTCGAGGGCTTGGTAGCGGGTGATCCGGCAGTCTGACTGCGGTGAGGTGCCAAACGTCTTGACCAGGACCGGCCCCGCTTGCCCCCTCAGTGCCTCGAGGTACTGGTCCTCCTGCCATACAACCGCGACGCCGTCCGGAGGCAGCGCCTGGAGGAGCTCTCCCTTGGCGCGCGCGATGCCCTCCCGCGAGCCCACAGCCTCCAGGTGCGCGTGCCCGACGTTCGTGACGACGCCGATCGTGAGGCGGGAGAAGGAAGCGAGATGCGCGATCTGGCCGAAGCCGCGCATGGCCAGCTCCACCACCGCTACCCGGTGCTCAGGCCGAAGCTCCGCCCACAGGAGCGGTGCCGTGTACTCCGTGTTGCGGTTCCCTTCCGTTTTAAGCACAGGACCCAGGGGGGCTAGAGCGGCGGCGGTGAACTCTTTGGCCGTCGTCTTCCCGGCGCTCCCCGTGATGCCGATCACGGGTCCGCCAAAGCTCCTCCGCCGAGACTCCGCGAGGCGGGCCAAGGCCGCGACGAGGTTGGGCACCAGGACGTGCGGGCCCTCCACCGGGTGTTCCACGACGGCGCCTACCGCACCGGCGGCCAGTGCTTCTGGCACGAAGCGGTGACCATCGACGCGAGCACCCGCGATGGCGAGGAAAAGCTCCCCGGGCCGGACGGCGTTGCTGTCCGTCGTCCAGCCGCGAGCGACCGCGCCTGGGGTGAAGCCGGACGCACACCCACCCAGCTCGACTGCCAGGTCCGCCACTGCCGTCGGCGTCAGGCGCGCCCCTCCAGTGCCTCGCGAGCCATCTGACGGTCGTCCATCGGGTGCTTTGTGCGCCCGATGATCTGGTAATCCTCGTGCCCTTTGCCGGCGATTACGACCACGTCGCCAGCCTGCGCCGCCCCGACCGCGTACGTGATCGCCTCGCGCCGGTCCACGATGCACACAAAGGCGCGGCCCGGCGTGATCCCCGCCTCGATCTCCTCGAGGATGCTCCGGGGGTCCTCTGTGCGCGGGTTGTCGCTGGTCACCACCGTAAGATCGGACCGGACGCTGGCGGAGCGGGCCATCTGCGGACGCTTCGTCCGGTCGCGGTCACCCCCACAGCCGAACACGCTCAGCACGCGGCGGGGGCGCAAGGCGCGCACAGAGTCGAGGAGCTTCTCCAGCGCGTCCGGCGTGTGGGCGTAGTCGACGATCACGCCCACTTCCTTCTCGTTCGGCACCGCTTCGAAGCGCCCCGGCACGGGCCGCACCTTCGGGAGAGCCTGCTCGACGTCAACCAGCGTATAGCCGAGGGCCAACATCCCGGCCGCCGCCGACAGGCAGTTCTGCACGTTAAACGCTCCGCCAAGCGGCACGACGATTTCCGTGGTGGATGGGTAGCTAAGGCTCGGCGCATGGAGACGGAGTCGGATTCGGTCCACCCGCACTTCGTTAACGTCGGCAAAGAGGGTGGTCGCCTCGGATCCGCTGGTCGCCAGGAGGGCGTCCAGTCCGTACTCGATGTGGCCCACCGAAACCTGCCGGGCCCAGCGCGCTCCTACGGGGTCGTCAACGTTAAGAGCCGCCACCATAGGCACTTCGGTCAACTGGGGCAACTCGGCGAAGAGCCGCCGTTTGGCCGCCTCGTAGGCTTCCATCGTCCCGTGGTAGTCGAGGTGGTCCGGGTCAGGTTCGTAAAGATTCCGGCCGAGAAGCCGATGCCGTCCGCGCGTCGCCCTTCGAGCGCATGAGAGCTCACCTCCATCGCCAGCGTCTGGACACCGGACTGCCGGGCCTCGTGCAGCAGCGTGTAGAGCTCCACCGGGAAGGGGGTGGTGTTAGACAGCTCCCGGCTTCCCCCGGCAAGTGGAGGCCCAGGGTGCCAAGGTAGCCGGCCGGCACTCCTAAGGCGGCCAGCATATCGCGCAGCAGCCAAGCCGTCGTGGTTTTCCCGTTGGTCCCGGTCACGCCGACTATCCGCATTGTCCGACCGGGATCGCCGAAGAAGCTGCGGCAGACCCGCCACAGGTCCGCCTGGAAGTCCGACACGAAGGCGGCGGCCATTCCCCTCTGCTCAGCAGCCTCAAGACCTTCGCGCGAATGCACCAGAGCGGCGGTGGCGCCGCCGGCGGCGGCGCCCGCGATGAAACGGTGGCTGTCAGAGTTTTCGCTTGGCATGCATACGAAGAGCGCGCCGGGAGCCGCTTGGCGGGAGTCGGAGATCACGGCCGTGATCTCCGCGTCTCCCTTGACTCTGCCACGACGTCTGCCAAACGGAGAAGCTCGAGAGCCTCATCGTGTGCGCGTCTTGGCGTCTTTCGCCTGCGTGGCGTTCGGGTCGAAAGGAATGTTGTACTGGCGGATGATGGCCTTGGCGAGCTTGACGAAAACAGGGCCCGCGACGGCCGCTCCGTAGTACGCCCCCTGCGGGTTATCGATCATCACCAGCACCACCGCCTTCGGCTTGTCGGCCGGGACGAACCCCACGAAGTTCGACACGTAGCCGCGTTTGCCCCCGCCGATCTTTTGAGCGGTACCGGTCTTCCCCGCGAGATCGTGCCCCGCGATGGTCAAGCTCTGCCCGGTGCCCTTCGGTGCCATGACCGACTTCGCGAACCGCATCACCTGGTCCGCCGTTTCCGCCCGCACGATCTTCTTCCCCGGGGACAAGGGCATCTCCTTGCCTCCGATCGCCTTGATCAAGCGGGGCTCGCGGAGGATGCCGCCGTTGGCCAGCATCGCGAAAGCTCCCGTCAATGCTACGGGCGTCGTCGTGAGCGACTGGCCAAATCCCACGGTCGCCAGCTGAAGAGGTTTGGCGTACTCATTGTAGTTAAACAATCCGCTGCTCTCCCGGGGCAGACCGAGCTTCGTCTGACGCAAAAGGCCCAGATCCTCGACAAAGCGGATGAAGTCGGGTCGGCTGACGCGAAGCGCCCACGACGCGGCCGAAACGTTGCAGCTCTTGGAAATAGCCTCCTCAGGATTTACCGGGCCGTGAGCCCGCTTGCCGTGGTGAGCGTCGCATCTAATCCGCCAGCTCTTTTCGATCTGCAGGGTGCCGCCGCAGTTGATCTTCTCGGTGGCTCCGACCTTGTAGTCGTCCAACGCTCGCGCGAGGGTGAGGATCTTGAACGTTGAACCTGGCTCGAGGACACCCATGTAGGCGGGATTGTAAGAAGAGCCCGCTTCGATCTTGCCCTCGGCTCCTTCCCGGTCGTACGGTGCGAAAGACGGCCAGTTGGCCATGGCCAAGATGTCCCCCGTCTTCGGGTCGGCGATAATGCCCACTCCGTTGTCCGCTTTGTGCGCTTCAACGGCCTCTTTAACCGCATCGGTGGCGGCTCTTTGAAGGTCCGATTGGATCGTGAGGATGATGTTCTGGCCGTCGATACGAGGGATGGACCCCTCGTTAAGCCGCATCGGAAGGTAGTTCCCCTTGCGATCCGTTAGGCCGACGGTGCGTCCGTTCTGGCCGGCCAGAACTTCGTTTTGGCTGGCCTCCATGCCCATGAGCGGCTTCCCGTCCCGAACCACGCCGAGGAAGCACGCGGCCGCGTAGCCTAGAGGATATGCCCGCCGGCCGCCTTGCTGCAGGGAAACGCCGTCCGCACGCCAGCGGGTGCGCACCTCCTGAATGGCCTGGGACTGCGCCGCCGTCAAAGGCTTCCGCCATTCGCGGCTGCGGAGGCCGGAGGCGGCCAGCGTTGAGAACTCCGTGGACGGGATGCCCGTCGCGGCACCGAGCTCCATGAAGAACGCATCGCTCTTCGGCACCTTCTCGAACCGAATGGTGAGCACGAACGAATCTTCGTCCCGCGCTACCGGTTTGCCGTCGACAGATAAGATGGTGCCCCGGCGCGCGAAATCCGTGCGGCCCAGGGAGAAGCGCTTGGTGTCCTGCGCAAGCGCCTCGGTGCTTGCGCGCTCGAAGGTCTGAAGCTTGGCCTGACTGATCGCGGCGGCGACGAAGAGGAGCCCGACCGCCCTCCCCGTCCACGCTACGCGAGGGCTCTCAGCGGAGCGACGCGACACGGCTGTCTTTTCCATTTCCAGGCTTCTCTACGTCGTCCGGTGCCCGAAAGCCGTTCGCAAGCGCCCACTTTTCGATGCTCGGCTCGGTAGTCAGGGCGTCGACCCGCTGACGGATGCCGGACTCCGCGTTCCTCGCCACCCGCGCCCGCTCAGCGGCGCGAATGCCCTCGCCCCGCGCCTTCTCGACCATGACGTGCCCACTGAGGCTGCTCACGGAGAAGGCGGCGAGCGCCACGACCGAAAGGCCCAGGGTGCGAGCCAGCATCTTCGGCACCACGGATGGGCGGGTCCGGGCCTGGGTCCGCGTCCGCGGAACGGGCCTGACGGGCACAGGGTTGGGCCGGGTCCGCAACTCGGGCGTCGACACCGGGCGGGTCCTGACAGTTGGTCGAGCCTGAGGTCGCTCGATGGTCGGGGTAGGTCGGGTTGCAGGCACAGCGCTCATCCGTAAGTTTCTCCTATTTATCCTCTGGTTTTCCACATTCGCGACGGTCTTCCTTAACCTATCGCCTTCTTTGTCTAACTATTGCGTCTAGCGGACCCTCCGAACGGCCCGCAGCTTGGCGCTGCGGCTCCGAGGGTTGCGGCTGATCTCCTCCGCCGTTGGTAGCTGAGGTTTCTTAAACAGTTCTATGCACAGCTTTTCCCCAAGGGCCCGGAAGGCAGTCTTAACGATTCGATCCTCTCCCGAGTGGTAGCTCAGGACAGCTAGCGTTCCGCCTGGGGCCAACGCCTTCGCGATGACGACCAGCGCCTCGGACAGGCCTTCTAACTCGCCGTTGACCGCGATGCGCACGGCTTGGAACGTACGCGTAGCCGGATGGATCCGCCGATCGCGAGCTCCGAAGGGAACGGCGGCCATGACCGCCTCCACCAGATCCACCGTCGTGCGCAGAGGCTGATCCTTGCGCCGCTCCACGATCTTCTTCGCAATCGCCTTAGCCCACCGCTCATCCCCCAGATCCCAGAGCAAGCGCTCGATCTCGGTGGGCGCGAGGCGGTTCAGCAGGGCGGACGCGGGCTCGCCCGCGCTCCGGTCCATTCGCATATCGAGCGGCCCCTCCTTCATAAAGGAGATGCCGCGGGTCGGATCGTCGACCTGCGCACTGTTTAGCCCAAGGTCGAGTAGCACGCCGCTGGGGCTCATCTTCAGCTCTTCAAGTGTCGTCGGCAGAAGCCTGAAGTCACCGTGAACGAGGTGGAAGGCCACGTCGCTCACCGCCGAGAGCCTCTCTCGAGCCTGCGCAAGCATGTCGACGTCCCAATCCATCCCAAGTAAAGTCCCGGCAGGCCGGATTGCTTCCGACATCTTGAGGGCGTGGCCGGCAAGGCCCAAGGTGCCGTCGGCAGCGGCGTCTCCCGGCTCGAGAGCCAGGACTTCCAGGACCTCCCGGAGCATGACGGGTTCGTGGTTCAGCATCTCAGCGCGACCTCCCACGAAGACCCTGCGCAGCGTCCACCTTTTCGAGGGGCAGTAGGCGCTCATCGTCCCACCATGTGGTTGTAGGCCTTCGCAATCGCCTCTCGCCGGTGCTGTCCATAGGTATCGGGATACTCCGTGTATCGCTCCCACTCTTCCCTTGCCCAAATCTCGACGCGGTCGCCGCAACCGACGAGCATGACCTTCTCGCTTAGACGGGCCAGGTCTTTCAGCTTTTGGGGGACGACGAAGCGGCCCTGGGCATCGAACTTGAGATCGTCCTCCGCCAGACCCAGCGTCAGACGCGTATACTGCTGTCTGCCTTGGTTGATCGCGTCGTACCTCATGATCTCGTCTACCATCGCCTGCCATCTCGCCTCGGGATAGGCGACGAGGCACCCAATGTCTCCGAAGGCCAGAGTAAACGGGTCGCCCAGTCGCTCCCGTTTCTTTTTCCCCACCAGAATCCTTCCTTTGTCGTCGATCGTGGCCTCGTCCGTGCCGATGAGGGGCTTGAAGCTGAGACTGGTGTTGGTTGCCTCCATCGCTTCACGTCCGATTCCAATTTTCAAGCCTGCGGACGGCTTCCGCTTCCATGCTCGCCGCCCGCCGATTCTAGGAGAGGCACCCGGTCCTTCCCCGGAAGGAGGCCGCCCTTCCTGGGTGACTTCCTCCACTTGACTGGGATGATACTGGGACGGGCATAGTGTTTCAAGGCTGTTTCAAGGACGCACGGGATGTTGCGTACGACTCGCAATTTTTCGGTCGCCCGCCGCCTGAAAAGGTAGACACTGACCTACGGAGGTTCGCGGCGGTTGTTCACAACATCATCGCTCTTCCAGCGTTGTGAAAAAGCTGTGAACAACATGGGCGCAATGGGGGAAGAGTTTCCCCCTCAGGTTATGCCCACTTTGTCGATAACTGCCTCAAACTCTACTGGACGGGGGGGCTCCGGCCCCGCGTTAACCCGACGCTCGGCTACCCCACGGGCGCCGCGAGGACGCTCCGGAACTGCTCCTCGTACATTTCCCGGTACATCCCCGGCCGCTCCGCCAAGTCTCCGTGAGTGCCGATATCCACAATGCGGCCTTCTTCGAGGACGACGATGCGATCGGCTTCGATGACCGACGAAAGCCGGTGGGCGATGATGAAGGTCGTTCTCCCGTGCATGACGCGGCGCAATGAATCTTGGACGCGCGCCTCCGTCTCACCATCGAGGGCGCTGGTGACGTCATCCAGGATAAGCACCTTCGGGTCCGTGATCAGCGCGCGGGCAAGCGCGAGCCGCTGCTTTTGGCCGCCGCTCAGCTTGATGCCGTCCTCGCCGATCAAAGTCTCGTAGCCGTCGGGGAGGCTCTCGATGAAGTCGTGGAGATCGGCGGCCCGACAAGCCCTCACCACCTCGGCGGCCGTGGCGTCGCGTTTGCCGTAGCGAACATTCTCGAGGATGCTCACGCTAAACAAAACGTTCTCTTGAGCCACCATGCTGACCTCGCGTCGCAGCGACTCGAGTCGCACCTCGCGGAGGTCGTAGCCGTCGACTAGGATGCGCCCTCCTTCGGGATCGTAGAAGCGCATGAGCAGGTTCATGAGGGTGGTCTTCCCGGCCCCACTCGGCCCCACGAGCGCGACGACCTCGCCCGCGTGAACGGTCAAGTCGATCTTGCTCACGGCGGCGTTCTCTCGGCCATAGCCGAAGGTGACCCCGTGGAAGGTCACATCGCCTCGCACGTCCGGCAGCGGGAGAGCGTTCGGCCGGTCTTCGATCTCGGGCCGGGTGTCGAGAGTTTCGAACACGCGGTCCATCGCGGACAGGGCCCACTGCAGCGTATTGTTGAAGTCGACGACGCGCACCGCCGGGTTGAAGACGAAGCCGATGTAGAACGTCATGGCCACGAGTTCGCCCGGCGTCATCTCGCCGTTCTGGACGAGCGCGCCGCCGTACGCGTAGAGCGTGCCCGTGCCGAGCGCGCTGACGGCGCCGGAGACGAGTCCGAGCCGGCGGTTCAGGTGGACCTGGCGCATGTCCACCGTGAACTTCTCGCGCACGGTGCTCATAACGCTCTCCCGCTCGTGCCGCTCGCGAACGAAGGCCTTTACCACGGATATGCCGGATATCTTCTCGGCGAGCTTGCCCAGCATCTCGTCGTAGAGCCGCCTCTGCTCGCCGCTGACTTCACGGATATGCCGCAAAAAGAAGAGATAGCTGAAGACGTAGCAGGGGATGAGCCCGACGATCATAAGCGCCAGTCGCCACTCCAAGAAGAAGAGCATGCCGATCACCGCCACGAGCGTCACGAGGTCGCTCACGAAGGTGACGAGCTGGCCTTGGATCAAGCCCTGGATAAGCTCGATGTCCGCCGTGACGCGCGCCATGATCTTCCCCACTTGGGTGCGGTTGTGAAAGGCGATGGAAAGGCGGTGTAGGTGTCTCCAGGTGGCGAAGCGGAGGTCGAAAACGAACCGGTGCCCGATCCGCGCCAGCGTCGCGGAGTTCAAAAAGCTCAGTAGATTCCGGAAGACGACGGCCAGCACAAGGCCGGCCGCCACGAGCGCTAGCGTGCTCGGCGCCCGCTCCTCACGCTCTCTCTTCAAGCTCTCGTAGCGCGCTATGGCCTCCGGTGCGGCCTTGTCCAGGTGGGGCTCCAACCTCCGCATCTCGCCGCCGGCGGCGAACGCGGGCCGAATGGCCTTATCGAGGGCGAACTGGTACATCCGCGGCGGAACGATCTGGAGCAGAGTGACGAGCAGCGTCAAGACGACCGCGAGCGCGACGCGCGCACGGTAGGGCTTGAGGAAGGTGAGGGTGCGGCGAAAGGAACGCACGGTGGAATGGTTGCGGCTGAGGCGTCAAGAGATAGACTTACCGAATGGACTCTTTGCTCCTCGAAGCTCTGGCCGATCGCGTCCTCGTTTACGATGGCGCGATGGGGACGCACATTCAGGCGGCCGCCTTGGTGAACGAGGATTTCACCCTTCGGCCCGAAGATCTCTACGCGCCCGACGTCTGCGCGGCGGCCGAACGCCTCGGAGGAAAGCTGCTCGACGGGTGCAACGAGATCCTCTCGCTCACCCGGCCCGAGGTCGTGGAGGGGATCCACCGGGCGTATCTGGAGGCGGGGGCCGACCTGATCGAGACGAACACCTTCGGCTCGACCTCGATCGTGCTCGCCGAGTACGAGATCCCCGAGCTCGTGTACGAGGTCTCCCTCCAGTCCGCCATCGTAGCCAAGCGTGCGGCCGCCGCCTACTCGACCTACGAGAAGCCCCGCTTCGTCGTCGGCGCGCTCGGCCCGGGAACCAAGCTCGTCTCCCTCGGCCAGACGAGCTGGGCCGAGCTGGAGCAGACCTACTGCGACTCGTTCCGCGGCCTCCTCACCGGCGGGGCGGATGCTCTGCTGCTGGAGACGCTTCAGGACCTCCTCATGGTCAAGGCAGGGATCGTCGCCGCAAAGCGGGCGATGGCGGAGACGGAGCGCCGGGTGCCTCTGTTCGTGCAGGTGACGATGGAGCAGACGGGCACGATGCTCCTGGGGACGGAGATGGGCGCCGCGCTCAATATGGTGGAGGCCTTCCCGGAGGTGGTGGCGTTTGGGATCAACTGCGCGACCGGCCCGGTGGAGATGGCGCCGCACGTCCGCTTCCTCGGGGCGAACTCGACGAGGCCCATCGCGGTGCAGCCGAACGCGGGCCTGCCGGTGATGGAGGGCGGTCAAGCCGTCTACCGCCTGACGCCGGACGAGCTGGCGGGCCACCAGGACCGGTTCGTCCGCGAGCACGGCGTGGCTATGGCCGGCGGCTGCTGCGGCACGACCCCTCCGCACATCCGGGCCGTCGCGGAGGCGGTCGGTGGCCGAAGGCACGGGGATGGGGCGCATTGGCAGCGCGTGCGGGGCCTCTTCCCCGGCTTCGACTTCACGATGCGCACGGACGAGCAAGCGGAAGGGCTCGCGCTCGTCGGGTGCTCCAGCCTCTATAGCTTCCAACCGTACGACCAGAGCCCTTCTTTTCTCATCGTGGGCGAAAAGACCAACGCCAATGGCTCGAAGGCGTTCCGCGAGATGCTGGCGCTCGACAACTGGGAAGGGCTGACCGAGCTGGCGCGGGAGCTGGAGGGGGAGGGGTCGCACGTTCTCGACGTGTGCACAGCCTATGTGGGCCGGGACGAGGAGAGGGATATGAGGCTCCTCCTCTCCCATTACAACCGCCACATCACCGTCCCGCTCATGGTGGACTCGACCGAGACGAACGTGCTCGAAGCCGCGCTTCAGACGGTGGCGGGCAAGCCCATCGTGAACTCGATCAACTTCGAGGACGGCGGGAAGCGGCTCCACCAGGTCCTGGGGCTTTGCCGCCAGTACGGGGCGGCGGTGGTGGCCCTCACCATTGCTGAAGAAGGGATGGCCAAGACGGCGGAGCGGAAGGTGGAGGTAGCCGAGATGCTCCTCGAACAGACGAGGGCCTACGGGTTGCCGGACCACGACGTGTTCCTCGACTGCCTGACCTTCACCCTCGGCTCGGGCGATGAGGATTTCCGAGACGCGGGGACAGAGACTGTCGAGGCGATCCGGGAAGTCCGGAGGCAGCACCCGCGCGTGAACACGATCCTCGGGGTGTCGAATATAAGCTTCGGTCTGCGCCCCGCGGCGCGACAGATCCTCAACTCGGCGTTCCTCCACTACTGCCGCGAGGTCGGGCTTTCGAGCGCGATCGTCCACTTCAGCAAGATCCGGCCCGAGAGCCAGATCGATCCGGAGGTTTGGAAGATCGCGACCGACGTCGTCTTCGACCGCAGGGAATTCGCGGGGGTCTAGACCCTTCGGGTAGCCTCCCCCGATGCATATCGCGACCCTCATCCTCCCCCTGCTCTTGCTGCAGGGCGGAGACCAGGTGCAGTCCAAGGACATCAAGGTCGGTAAAGGGCCCAAGGCAGAGGCAGGAGACCTGCTGACGGTGCACTACACGGGGCGGCTCACGAACGGCAGAGTCTTCGACTCGTCGAAGGGCCGTGCGCCGTTCGAGTTCACACTCGGAGCGGGCAACGTCATCCAAGGCTGGGACCGGGGATTGGTTGGCATCCGAGCAGGAGGCAGGCGGAGCCTCAGGATTCCGCCTCGACTCGCCTACGGCCAGAATCCACCTCAGGGGATTCCCGAGAACGCCACCTTGGTGTTCGACGTTGAGGTCCTCAAGATCAAGAAGGGAGAAAAAGTGAAAATCGAAGAGATCGCACCGGGAGAGGGACGTGAGGTTAAGTCTGGCGACACGGTGGAGATCCACTACACCGGCACGCTCCTCAACGGCCAGAAGTTCGACAGTAGCCGCGACCGAAAAGAGACGTTCTCGTTCTCGGTCGGTACTGGACAAGTGATCCCCGGCTTCGACCAAGGCGTCACCGGGATGAAGAAGGGCGGGCGCCGCAAGGTCACCATCCCGCCGGAGTTGGGTTACGGATCCCGCAGCATGGGGCCGATCCCGCCCAACTCGACGCTCGTGTTCGACATCGAGCTCATCAGCATTAAGTAAAGCGGCCAAAGCGGGCAGCGATGGATCCTTCGTTCTCCTCAGATGAACCACCCTTCGGGTCGCCGGAGGATCCTACGCTTGAACAAGTGCTTGCGGTCCTTAACCGCCTCCGCTAAGGTTGCGGGCCCGAGCATGTGCGCCGCCTCGCGACCCATCCGGCGATAGCCATGACCCTCGCGGCGGCGCTGGAAGATGCCGACGTCGTCATTCGCCGCAAGGCCATCTCCGGGCTCACGTTCGTCTCCATCCTTCAGCCTGAGATTGTCGCTCAGGTCCTGCCCCGCGCTTGTACAAGCGGCGAAGGATGAGAGTCCTCGGGTGCGGCACGACGCGCTGGGCCTAGAGGGAAAATCGGAGCATGCTCAGAAAGCAGACCTTTTGCTTGCTGGTCTCGCTGACCCGGTACCCCAGGTACGAGCGAAAGCGGCGCAGGGGCTGGGGACTATCAGAGACGGGAGAGCTACCTTAGCACTAGAACTAGCCGCTTCCGATCCTCAGATCACCGTCGCGGCGACCTCGGTTTCCTCCCTCACAATGGTGTGTCCCGGCAGCTGGACCATCCGTGAGACGCTGCCGAGACTTCTACAGGGCTACCCCGCCCGAAATTCTAATCAGCACATGCAGATCGTGAAAGCGTTGGTGGGCATCAACGACGAGAGAGCTTGGACCGCTCTTCGAGATGACCTCAACGGCATCAGCCAGGGTCGCCGCTTTAGCGTCCTCATCACGTTGGGCTCTCACGGAGTGCCAGAGGCTTTGGAGTCGGCCGTGATCGGCTTGCTCACCCACGGTAACGCCTCTACACGGGCCGCTTCGGCGCGTGCGCTGGGCCGCGCCCAGCCGATCATGGAGGAGTTGCTGCCCTTGCTTGGGGATCCAGATAGGACCGCCCGGGAGGATGTCATCCAGATACTGATCGATCACGATGACGCCCGGGCGGTGCCGTATCTAAGGGAGAAGCTGGACCATCCGAACGCGCGAGTACGCGAGAACGCTCGCGAAGCCCTTCGACGGATAGGGAGCGGAGACGCCCCCTAAAGCATTCTCTTGCTTCTAGGAAGAAGCGGCGGCGGCTTTCGCCGCGTTGGCGGCCTTGGCGAGGCGCGATTTTCGCCGGGCGGCCTGGTTCTTGTGGATGATGCCGCGCTGAGCCGCCTTGTCAATGGCGCTCACGGCGGAGGCGAGCGACGTCTGGGCATTGTCGCCGGTGGCCGCGCCGCGCGCCTTCTTGATGAAGGTCTTCAGCGCGCTCTTGGTCGCCTGATTGCGCGCGCGTCGCTTCGCGTTGCGCTTCAGGTCTTTCTTACTAGATTTGATGTTGGCCATAGCGTGATCGGATTGCGCGAGATTGTACCCAAAGAAGGATCCAGCCCCGGGAGCGGCAGGGAAGCTTTCCTCCCGCTCCCGAGGCCTCCCGGGCTATTTCTTGATGACGAACTTGCGCTTGGTCTTGTCGAAGCCGAGGTCGACCTTCTTCGGATCGAAGTGCCAGACAGGCGACCCGGATCGCTGGTAGAAGCACTGGTAGCTCGACAGCAGCGACGCGACCAGCCTCCGCGGAGTGCGTCGAACCACGTTCACTTCGGCCAGAAGCGTGAGGTAGTCCGCACCCTTCGGCCAGTGGCCCATCGCGGCGATGAGGATATCGAGCGTGCTCCGCTCGGCGTACTCCGTTCCGAGGCCCCGGAGCTCCTCCATGCGTTGCGAGGAGATGTAGATCACCGGGTCGGGCTGGTCCATCCAGGCGAACTCGAGGACGTTCGACTTGTTCGTCTTCGTCAGGCTGAACACGGCGCCGCTCTCGACGGGCTGCTCGTACCACCAGTCGAACCAGTTGTAGGTCAGCCGCGCCGTGTGGTTTAGCCACACCTGAAGCTCGCGTCCGTCCGGATCGATCACGACCAGCTCCTGAAGGTCCGGCTCGCCGTCGAACCAGGTGGTCGGGAACTGGCAGAGCGGGAACGTTCCAAGCTCGCGGTGGATGGACTTCAGCACCAGCCGGACGCCGTCTGGCATCGTCTTCGGCGCGGGCTGAATCTCCTCGTCCAGCACATCCATCGCCAGCGGGTGCTGGAGCAGTCGGCGAAGGGTCGAGCTGAGTCCCTCGTCCGTGAGCTCCACGTCGACCGGCTCACCGTCTTCGTCGCGGATGTCCGGGATCTCGAAGAGGAACGGCTCCGGGACTTCGCTAATGAAATCGGGCGCGTCGCCCGCCTTGCGGAACCGGTCGCCGCCGACCCAGATGATCTGGTCGCTGCCCTGAAGGGCCGTCATGATGTTCGTGAGGTCGTCGGGGAAAGTCTTGTTGCCTGGCGTGATCTCGTAGTTCTCTTCGAGCAGGCGGGTCGCCGTCGTCGTGCCCTCCGCGCCGAGAATCTTCGCCACGAGCTTGTCGACGTCGGCCGGCTTCACCTCGATCGGAGCGGCGTCTTCCATCTCCACGGTCGGCGCCAGGCGGTCCGCGAGCTTGATGGCGGCCGAGACCCATTTCCTGGCATCGGCCTCCGCATGAAGCGTGCCGTCGGGCGCGTAGACGTAGCCGGGCGTGGACAGAGCTTCCGCCAGGAACTCCCGCGCGTCGTAAACGATAATCGAGCGAGGGTCGTCGCCGCGCAGGACGGTCCAGACCGCAGCGCCCAGCACTTTCAAGCTCACGGGGACGGCCGCTTCGAGCGTTCTCGGAACGGCGTCCTCCGCGCGAAGATCGATCTTATCGATCTTCTTGATAACCGCCCCCATCTCCTCTCGGGAGACTTCGTTCAGCGCCAGCGCCCGGTCGAAAGGCTCGTCGTAAGCCTGAAAGCCCAGACTGGCGAGGGCTACCTCGTCCCGGACGGTAGTGACGAAGGCCGCGTGGTTCGTGGCGATCCGCCGAATCGTCGGCTCGACCTCGTCCGGCGTGGCGCGGCGGACGCGCGCGATCTCGCCCACCAGAATCGGCAGAGGCATCGGGCCGCCAAACCGGTGCAGAATGATCGCCATCGCCTCAGTAAAGGGACGGCCCTGGCTCTGGAGCCTCGAAGCGGGGATCCACTTGCGCTCGTGATACGCGAACCGCTCCGGGTTCGACGCGAGCAGAGAGCGTACGGCGGCGAGGCCGAGGCCGGCGTCCGTGAGCTTGTCCGCCAGCTCGCTGAGCTTGACGGCAGCGTCCATTTGGGATAATTTCTCTAGGATAAGGCGGTCTGCGTAAGATCGTGCAAACTCTTCTTCCGGCTTAACGATGGTTGCTTTGGCCAAAGGGTCTCCTCGTGCTGAATGGTGGGGGCAAAGGCTTCCATTATGGCAGGCTGAGCCGTTTCCTTGCCCGAAGCCCGGTCGAACCTGAAGCCTTCGCTGGGCCTTTTCGCGCCCATTCACGGAATGTGCGCGTCGCGGCGGGTCCCGCGACCTCCGACTGTCGTACCATTAGGAGACCATGCGAAGAGCATTCACGCTGATCGAGCTGCTGGTGGTGATCGCGATCATCGCCATTCTCGCCGCGATTCTTTTCCCCGTGTTCGCGCGGGCGAAAGCGGCGGCGAAGAAGACGACGTGCCTGTCGAACCTCAAGCAGGTTGGAAGCTCCATCGTGCTCTACATGAACGATCACGACGACGTTTTCCCCCACGCGCTCGACGCGTCCGACAAGTACGCGCCGAACATCTGGGATCACTCGCCCGAGTACCGCGCCCGGATCGCGGCCATGCCGATGCTGCACGAGGCGGTTCAGCCGTACCTTAAAAACCGAAGCGTCTTCCAGTGCCCCTCGGACGTAGGGACCAAGCTCTTGGACAATCATCCGGATCAAGAGTTCGTGACCTCGCCCAGCATGTACCGGGTGTATGGTTCGAGCTACCTCTTCCGCACGGAGATCGCCTTCCGATTCCTTACGCAGACGAGCTTCCAGCTCCCGTCGAACATCAACGTTCTTTTCGACGGCGCGGGCCACTGGCACGGCGATGGCCGAGCGCTGGACAAGGAAGACGTGCAGAACCCCGAGACCTACTTCGGCCTGATCCGCGGGTATCGCTACAACACTCTCTTCGGCGATATGCACGCGAAATCCCTCTCTCGCGACGCCCTCGACCAGGCGTGGGCGACGCCGCTCTAGAGCCGCTTCGGGCCGCGCCCGAAGGGCTGCTTTGTGGCATCATCCGTGCTAAATGCGCGAAGGCTCTGCGACCCGGCGGGTGCTCCTGATAGAGGACAACGAGGACGACCAGTTCACCATCGGTCGCGCCGTCCGGCGCTTCGACCCGGAGATTCGTTTGGCCGTCGCGGCAGACGGCGAAGAGGCCATCACTATGGGTCGCGCGCTGGCGGACGCCGCCACATTGCCGGACTTAGTCTTCCTGGACTTGAAGCTGCCCAAGGTCGACGGCTTGGAGGTGCTGCGCCACCTGCGCGCCGACGACCGCTACGACTGCGTACCCATCGTCGTCTTTCTTACACCGGAGAACCCGGCCGTGAGGGGCTGCCACAGCCTTGGCGTCAGCAGCTACTTGCGGAAGAGGTTGACTTCGACAGCTTCCAAGATGACTTGGGCATCGCCCTCGGCAATGGCTTACCGTGCATGCCTGTCCCTAGGCTTCGGCCGCCGCGAGAGTGGTCGGTACCAGCGTCGACACTCCCGGCTCCTGCATGGTAATGCCGAGCCACACAGGCGCGGCCTCGATGGTGGCGGGGTTGTGCGTGATGAGCAGGTACTGCGTCGCTCCCGCAGACTCCTTGAGGGCCGCTAAGAACCGCTCGACGTTACGCCCGTCCAGCGGAGCGTCCACCTCGTCGAGCACGACCAGCGGGCTTGGCCGGACACGGAGGAGCGCCAGGAGGAACGCGACCGCGCAGAGCGCCCTCTCTCCGCCGCTGAGGAGCTCGAGACGTTGGGGGCGCTTACCGGGGGGCGTCGCCTCGATATCAACCCCGCTCTCGAGGAGGTGTGTTGGCTCGGTCAGGAACACCCGACCCTGCCCTCCGCCGAAGAGGCGCTCGAAGGTCTCGACGTAGGCCGCCTCCAGCTTCGCGAAAGCACCGAGGAACCGCTCCCGGGTCAGCCGGTCCAGCTCGGCCATCGCCGCCTCGACCTCGGCCATCCCTGAACGCACGTCCTCCCTCTGCGCCTCCAGTTCTTCGCTGCGGGCGGCCAGGCGCTCATAGGCGGCGATGGCTCCGAGATTAACTTCCCCCATCGCCTTGATCTCCCTCCGTAGGCGGGTGGCGAGACTTGCTGCGTCGGGCGCGGGCTCCTCGGTCACCGTCACAAGGTCAGCCTCGCCCAAGCCGTACTCTTCCAGCAGCCGCTGCAAGGCCCCGGCCCGGCGAGCTTCAGCGCGGACACGGATTAGCTCTTCGCGGTGTCCCTTCTCCCCTTGCTCCCCCGCCGCAACCCGAGCCCGCTTCACCTCAACCGCAATCTCGTCGCGCCGCCGCGCGAACGAGGCCAAAGCGAGTTCGAGCGTCGCCAGAGACTCTTGGGCCTCGCCGCGCGCCAGGCCGGCGTCCTCATGTCGTCGCCGCGCGCCAGCGGCCTGGGCCAGCAGACGTTCCCGCTCAGGGGTCAGCCCTTTCAGACGAGCCTCGCGCGTGCCTTCGGCTTCCTGGGCGGACTTCAGGCGCTGTTGGAGAGCTTGAACCCTCTCCTGCGCCGAGCGGAGCCGGCTACGAGCCGCGGACAGCCGCTGCTCGGCCTCGCGACCACGCGCGGTGTGGGTGGCGAGGTTCGCGGCGGCTGCATCCCGCTCCGCCTCGGCCGCCGCGAGGTTGACGATGGGAAGGGCTTCGTCAGCGGGTTCGGCCTGAGAGGCCAGTTCGGCGCGGAGCCGCGCGACCGTACGCTCCGTCGCGACGACCTCCCGCGAGTGCTCTCGATGCGCGGCCAGCACGGCTTCCCGCTCGCGCTCCGCCTCCACCGCTTTCGCCCGTGCCGCGCGAAGCTCGGCGAGCAGCGATTCCTGGCGGGCGCGGCGTGCCCGGGCACGCTCCTCCATCGCCGTGATCTCCGCCCCAAGCCGGTCTAGTTCCGCCTGGAGGGTCCGCATTTCCGCCCGGCGTTGAACGAGCCCCAGCCCGGACCGCGGATTTACCCCACCGGTGACGGCGCCGCCCGAGTAGACCACCTCGCCCGCCAGTGTCACCATCCGGCTCCAGCCGGGCGTGCGGGCGAGGCAAAGGGCGACATCCAGCGTCTCCACGACCAGGACGCGGCCCAGCAGGCTCTCGATCACCGGGCGGTGGACGGCCTCGCATCGCACGAGCTCGCTTGCCCGTCCAAGCACCCCTGGCTCCCCGAGCAGGCGGCGCAGGGCGGAGTCGACGCCGGCAGGCCGCACAAGTGGGATCGGCTGGAAGGTCGCTCGACCGGCCCGGTGTGTGCGAAGCCACTCGATCGCCCCTTTTGCCTCGTCCTCCGAAGGGACGATCAGATCGTTGGCGCTGGCTCCCAGCGCCGTCTCCAGCGCCAGCGCGAGCTCCGGGTCCGCCTCGATGGCCCGCCCGACGGGCAGGTATTGACCAGGCAGCAGCCCCTTCTTCTTCGCGTCGAGCACCGCCCGGACCCCGTGCGGCAGCCCCTCGTCCGCGTCCAGCGTCGCCTCCACGCCGCGCCTCCTCCCTTCGGTCGTGGCTCGCTGCGCCAGCGCCTTCCGTAGCGCTTCGGCGGCGGGGCCTTCTTCTCCCCGCAGCGCCTCCAATGCGGCTTCGACCTCGTGAACCGACCGCCGCGCTTCCTCGAAGCCGGTCTCCCGGACCGCCAGGAGAGTGTGCGCTTCGGCTACCGATTTCTGGGCCGCCACGAGCGCGGCGTCGGCGATACGAATCTCCCGCTCCGCCACGGCGCGTCTCTCATTCCGATGCGCCCGATCTACTTGCGCCTTCAGGCTTCGTCCCTGGGACGCCCGCGCGACGGCAAGAGCGCCTTCCGCTTCGCGTAACGCCCCTGCCAGCCCGGGGGACGCTTGCGCCGCCGCCGCGCTTTCAGCGCCGAGCCCGTCGACGACCCTCTGCTCCTCGGCGGCGTTCCGGCGGGAGTCGTCCAGGTCGTGCTGGAGGTCCGCCAGCCGATGCGCGTAGGCCGCGCCCTCCTCGTTCAGGGCGCGCTCCAGCTCGTCCAGTCCCCGGCCGCGCTCCTCGGCCAGCCGCAGGTCACCCTCCGCCCCCTCGGCCGCGGAGCGGGCCTCCTGCACCGCCGCCCGCGCTTGCTCGGTCTCGCGCTCCTTCTCCGCAATGTCGCCCGCCAAGCGCCGCGCCTCCTCTTCCAGCGCCTCCGCCCTTGCCGTCTCCTCGCGGGCGCGGCGTGCGGCCTCCTCGTGCCGCTCGCTGTGCTCGTTCACCTCGCGGGCGGCGCGGGTGGCCTCCGCGGCGAGCAGCGCGACCTCGATCTTGCGCAAGGCACTCTGGGCGTCCTTGTAGCGCCGGGCCGTTTCGGCCTCCTCCCGCAGAGGCTCACGCTGGGTCTCGATCTCGCGCAGGATGTCGTCCACACGCTCCAGGTGGGTGCGGGCGGAAGCCAAGCGGCGGCGCTTTCCCCTGGCGGCGCGCCCGGTACCGTGCTGTACGCCGGCCGCCTCGTCTACCCACGCCCGGCGCTCCTCGGCGGAAGCGGCGAGGGCGCCGTCGATCTCCTTCTGCCCGACGATGGCGTACCCCGCGCGCCCGAGGCCGGAGTCGGCGAGGAGGTCGAGGACGTCGCGCTGGCGGCACGCCTGGCGGTTGATCGCGTATTCGCTCTCGCCCGAGCGGCTGAGGCGTCGAGTGACGGGAGACTTCGGATGTGGCAACGGGCAATGAGCCGTCTCCGTTATCGAAAACCAGCGTTACTCGGCATAGCCGAGCGCCTTACGGCGGGCGCTGCCGCCGAAGATCACGTCCGTGCCCGTCTGCGCCCGGAGCTGGCGCGCGTTGGAAACCCAGCCCCCACAAGATGGCGTCTACGAGGTTGGACTTCGCAGCCGTTCGGGCCGACCACGGCGATGAGGTTTCCTCCAGGGGAAAACTTCGGCCGGTCGGCGAAGGTCTTGAACCCAAAGATCCGGACGCGCTTCAGCCGCATTCGCGGCGTGGATCGTACCTTCCCTGCCCAACGCCTATCTTGGCGCACTTTCCGGACCGCACGGGCGCCTCGGCTCGGAAAGCTCAAGGAGGACCGGAAGTCGAAGAGTAAAACTCGAATCCATCATGAGACACGGTCGAGTTAGCTTCTGTATTCTGGTTTTGCTGGTTTTAGTTGCCCCGTCGCTTGCGGATCAGCAGACCAAGGCGGCGATCGCGAAGCAGTACGCAAGGCTCGATAGTGCCTGGAAGTCGAACGTGGCGGCGCGGAAGCATCGGGCCTTGCTCGCGGTTACCGCGCCGGATTCCTGCACCGGCACGAAGGCCGAGCACCGCTGACACTCGCGCAGGTATTGCGACGGGTGCGGGCGAACTCCGGTGCGTATCACCGTGCAGGGTGTGTCGACGGAGATAATGAACGTGAGGCGAAGAGGGCGCCAAGCCATCGTCGACACATTTCACCAGCACCTCGTGTCGGTGCGGCACGGGAACATGGTGTGGGCACCGGCGTTCAACGCCATGACCCGCGACACTTGATCTTGACCGGCAAGGGATGGCGCCTGAAGGAGATTGCGACTGCGAAGGCGAAAGACCCTCGCGTCGAGCAGCAGTGGTGCAACGAAGGCGGTGATCGGACGCACCACCCTCGCTTCCGTGCCCATCTGCGGGAGTATCGGTCGCGGCGAGCGAGCTCCTACGACCTTACGGGAGGCAACGCCGACTTCTGGACCATCGGACCCGGCGAGCGCCGAACGCTCTCCACGAGGACCGGCCCGGGTGCATCAAGCATCTGGATTACGGTCCGGGGACGACGGGCTGTTCGTGGCCCCGGCGGATGGTGCTGCGGATCTGGTGGGATGGTGAGAACGACCCGAGCGTCGAAGCGCCGCTGGGTGACTTTTTCGGCGTAGGGCACGGGCGGCTACGAAACTTCTCTTCCCTTCCCCTCCAGATGTCGCCGCAGGACGGACAGGGGCTGAACTGCTGGTTTCCGATGCCGTTCAATGCCGCCCGGGTCGAGGTGCTGAGCGAGTGCGAGAGACCCGTCCACTTTTACTTTTACTTGACTACGAGGAGTACGACCAGCCGCACGGACCGGACGTGGCGCGGTTCCACGCGCAGTGGCGGCGGAGGCACTGACCCGAGGGGTGGCTCACGGAGCGGCTGGGGTCGCCTGGCGTGCAGGAGTGGTTTCGAAGCCTAACCTCTCTGACCGCGACAACTACGTGATCCTCGAAGCGGAGGGTAACGGGGTCTACGTCGGGTGCAACTTGAACGTGGATTGCTTCCAGCGCCAGGGGAACGACTGGTACGGCGAAGGGGACGACATGGTCGTGATTGACGGCGAGCCGTGGCCGCCGCGCGCCTGCGGCACGGGCACCGAGGACTACTTCGGCGGCCTACGGCCCGCGCCAGGAGTTCTGCGCGCCGTACCGCGGGATCACCATGTACTGGGCTCCCCGGAGTGGCCCTGGAAGGGCAAGAACTCCATGTATCGGTTCCACATCGAGGACCCGATCCGCTTCGAACGGAGCATCCGTGAGCATCGAGCACGGCCACGCGAACAAGCTCGAACGACTACTCCAGCACCGCCTACTGGTACCAGATGGAGCCGCACCCGGCCGTTCCCACCGCTCCTGTCAGCGGAGGCGCGTCTGCCGAGGCCCAGCGAGCCGGAGTTCCCGTAGAGGATGTAGAGGAGTTCTTGGACCCCCTCGCCTTTTGCGCAGCAAGGGAGAGGGCAGGGGTGAGGGCTCTGGGTAGTGTCTGCTCCGACTAAGCCTGGAACCCAGACCTTCCGGAGATCCTAGCAAGGGCGCAAAGGGCGGAGAAGGCTTGGCGCCTTGGCGAGAATCTCACCGGCTGTTGGGACTTCCCGGAACCCTCACCCCCTGCCCCTCTCCTTTGCTGCGCAAAAGGCGAGGGTCGGAGATTCTCTCCGAGTTCCTCTTACATTCTCTTAGCGGGGGCCCCGGCAATTCTCGGCCGCTTCGGTGCCCGGCTGGCGGCGGTACTTCAGGTCGATCTCGCCCGTCTCCCGGTTGCCCTTTCGGTAGAGCCGGTACAGGCCGCCTTCCTTGAGCTCGTAGCCGATCTGGAGGCGGGCGAACGGGCCGCAATCTCTTCGCTCGAGGCGACCTTGTCCAGCCCGCTGGGCAACTTGCAGGGACCTGCTCTGGCGGCGCGGGGAAATGGTCGGAACGGTTCGAGCAGGGGCTAGCTTGAGATCGGCTGCCTGGGCATGTTCCAAACCTTGCTGCCCGCACCGGCGGAACGACGACTCAAGCGCTTCCTGCCCCCGACTTGGCAGCCGGTCGTCACCTTCCCGATGGCGCTGGGGAGATGTTTTCCCGGCAACGTGGCGGTGCGCGCTGTGGCCATCGGGGCACGCATGGCGACCTTGGAAGTAAGCAGAACCCAGCACGGTTCTGAGAGATTCCGACCAAGGAAAAAGTATAGAGATGCCGTATACTGCGACGGTGACCTGCCGCGCCAAGCTCGTTTCCTGGCTTCCCTCCCTCGCGCCATTCTCGCTGGGGCAGGTCGTCAGCTTCACGCCGATCGGCGACCTGCCTGGCGGCCAGACGTACAGCGGAGCCACCGGCGTCTCGGCGGACGCCGCGGTCGTCGCCGGGTCGGGTACCAATGCGGAGAGCACGCAGGCTTTCCGCTGGACCGCAGTGGGGGACTTCAGGGACTGAACGGCCTGCCGGGCGGCGTCCCTATAAGCAGCGCCTTCGACGTGTCCGCCGACGGCGGCACGATCGTCGGCTACAGCTTTCGTCGACCGCTCAGATGCCGGTGCGCTGGACGGCGAGCGGCGTCCAGTCGCTGGGCGACCTGCCGGGCGGCGGCACCGACGGAATCGCCTTCGGCGCCTCCTCGGACGGCAGCGCGATCGTCGGCTACAGCTTCAGCGGCAACGGCTACGAGGCGTTCCGCTGGACCGCCGCCGGCATGATCGGCCTTAACGACCTGCCGGGTGGTCGCTTCGACAGCCGCGCCGCGGCCATCTCCGGCGACGGCTCGACGGTCGTCGGAACGGGTTCCGTCGGAAGCGAGACCTCGCCCTATCGTAGGGCTTTCCGCTGGACCGCGTCCAGGAATGGTCGACCTCGGCGATTTGCCGGGAGGCAGCGACTCCAGCGAAGCGTCCGCCGTGTCCGCCGACGGCTCGGTGGTCGTCGGCTACGGCAACTCAGAGAGCGGCCGTCAGCCCGTGCGCTGGACCACCTCGGGGGAGATTGAGTACCTGGGGGAACTGGCGGGGGGCGGCCGCGTCGGGGGGCACGCGGCCGCCGTGTCGGCCGACGGCTCCGTGATCGGGGGTCTGAGCAGCTCTCGTGCCTTCGTATGGACGGCGGCGGCGGGGATCCAGGACCTGCGGCAGGTCCTCGTGGCTCAGGGTTTGGAGGAGGAGCTGGTGGACTGGCAGCTCTCGATAGTCCGTGACGTAAGCGTGACGGGCGCTGTCGCCACCGTCGTGGGCGACGCGATCAGCCCCCAGGGCCACCGGGTCGCATTCCGCGCGACCCTCAGCCTGCCCATCCCCGACCTCGCCGACGCCCGCGCCCGCATCCTATGGACGGAGCCGGGTGGGCGCGCCTCCATCTGGCGCGTGGATGGGAGCCAGACGGCCCCACCGTCTCCCCCGTCTTCGGCCCCTACGACGGCTGGGCCGCCAAGCTCATGGCGGTGGGCCTGGGGCGCCGCGCCTCCTCTGGGAGCGGACGGACGGGCGCATCTCCCTGTGGACGATGGACCGCGACAACCAGACCTACCAGACCGTCGTCGACTTCGGCCCCTACCCGGGCTGGCGGGCGGTGGACCTCGCGGTGGGCAACGACGATCGGCCTTGGATCCTGTGGCGGCACACGGACGGACGGATGTCCCTCTGGACGATGGACGCGCGGGGCCGGACGCTCCGGTTGGCCAACGATCACGGGCCGTATCCCGGCTGGACGGTGGAAAAGCTGGCAGTGGGACCCGACACGCAGCCCCGCGTGCTCTGGCGGCACGTCTCGGGCAAGATCGCCCTCTGGCACCTGTTCGGGAACAGCAGGTCGTTCGCCTACGACGGCAACCGCGAGTACGGCCCGTACTCGGGCTGGCAGGCGGTCGACCTCACGGTGGGCGACGACGCCAAGCCCCGCCTCGCGTGGCGGCACACTTCAGGGCGCGTCTCCTTCTGGACCGTCAACCTGCCGGGGAGCTTCACCTACGAGGACTACGGACCGTACGACGGCTGGGACTTCGTCGGCCTTTCCGTAGGTATCGACAACCGGATGCGCGCGCTGTGGAGCCTCCAATCCGGCTCGGTCGCCTCGCTCTGGCGTCTAAACGGCATGGAAGGCTTCACTTTCCAGAACTACGGCTACTCGTCGCCGCTCGCCTGGAAACCGCTCGCCGTCGCATCGCCCGCTCCGTAGGAACGGCCGAGGGGTGGCTGCCCCTGAGGCGCCACAACGACTACTCCAGCACCGCCTACTGGTATCAGTTGGAGCCGCACCGGCCGTTTCCGCCCCTCCTGCCGGTGGAAGCACGCCTGCCGAGGCCGAGCGAGCCCCAGTTTCCGTAGAGACGGTTGAGAAAGGACCAGGCCCCCTTCCCCTGCCGCGATGGTTCTTGCGCGGGAGGGGAAGGGGAAGGGGATGGAGGTTCTGGGCGGTCTCTCAGGTCGGTGATTTTCTTGCTAGGACGTAGAGCCTTCTCCACCCTTTGCGCCTCGATTACAACGGCCCACTAGAAGAGGCGCAAAGGCGGATGAAGCTCCGCGCCTTAGTGAGAAACTCTGGGAACTCCCGCTACGCACTGGGCTCGATCGGAGGAGCTACTGCCCAGAATCTCCACCCCCTGTCCCCTCCCCCTCCGCTGCGCGCAAGGGAAGGGGGTCCGAGCACTGCGCGACCGCCCCCTAGCGCGGGTCCGCCGGCAATTCTCGCTCGCTCCCGGTGCCCGGCTGGCGGCGGTACCTGAGGTCGATCTCGCCCGTCTCCTTGTTCCCCTTTCCGTAGAGCCGGTAGGTGGCGCCCTCCTTGAGCTCGTAGAGGATTTCGCCGCCCGCGAACGGGTCTGCCATCTCGTCCGCGGAGGCGACTTCCCCCAGCGCGCCGGGCAACTTGTTCTGGCGCCAGCGGTAGGCGGAGATGCGGGCATGGAGCCGCAGGAGCCGAAGCTGCGTCCGGCTCTTGCCCAGCCAACTGAGTCCGTACTGGCCCGGATGGAGCAACCCGACCAGGTATCGGGCGGCATCCGCCGACGTGGCGACCTTTGCCGGAGCATCGGCGGTCTTGCGAGCCGGACCGTACCAGGTGTTCTCCAGAGCCTCGAAGCGTGAAATGTGATCTTGGAAAGCGGCGTCAACCCCCAAAGCGACCCGCGCGCGAAGCTCTTCGCGCTGCGGGGGCGTCAGCGACTTCCCCAAGCGCATGATAGCCTTGAACTCGGCATCGTCCGGTTCGCCTTGGTCCGCTGCGAACATCGAGTGCGGCCCCGAAAACATGCCGCTGAGCACGGTTTGCGCCATATCCTGCTCCCGACGCATGGCCGCTACGTAAACGGGGGGCCCGTTCAGGAGCTCCGTGGCGGCCCGATCCACGCGCTCCACGTCCGCCAGGGAGAGGCTGGACAGGTGCCGATCGAAGCCGGCTAGAGCTATTGCCGTGCCCGCGACGCCTACCAGATTACTGATTAGGGAGCCCGAGCTGATGTTGTTGGAGAACCACAAGGACTCCAGCAAGAGGTCTGTGCCGCCCGATGGACGTCCGTCGGCGAACTCCACGTAGGCGGCGCCGGCGAGTAGCTTGACGATTGCCTTGAACGACGCGAGCTCAGGAAACAGCGAATACGGGTCGACGCTCTTTCGCAGCTCGTACACTGGCTTCCTGTTTCCCCGGCGGACGAGTCGATCACGTTGCGCGCCAGCTTCGCCTTCACCCGCATGACGTCCAGCTCGCTGGAGGAAGCGGTGGCCGGCGGGCGCGGGCGGCGGCGGTTGCGGCTTCTCCTCGCCGTCCGTCAAGCGTGCCCTTGCCGCATGACCGCGAGGTAGCCCTCGTACCTGGCCAGTTTCTCCATCTGCGGAGCCCGGAGCGAGTCCGCCGCCATCAAGTACTCCTCGTACCCGTTCCGCCCCGTGGGGATGGGGACCAACCGTCGCAGCAACGAGACCTGGCGCCCAGGCTGCCCCGCCAGGACCTCGCTCGGCGTCTGAAAAGCGACCACGGGAGCCAAGAGGAGCGTTAGCAGCATCGTGACAATGAGACGGGAACGGAAAGCCTTTCGTTGCGGCGGCAATTCCAGTTCCAGCGCATGGTTGCGACGCGGTTGCCGGTTGCGGTCTGGTTGCCCAGGCCGCGCAAGCCAGTCTTCCACTAGCGAGGGTGAACCGGCAACTCTCGCCGGTCCATTGGGCTGGGCGGGCGGCGGTATGCGAGCTCGATCTCGCCGGTCGACTTGTCTCCCTTGCCGAAGAGGCGATAGGTGCCGTCCGGTTTAAACTCGTACTGGATCTGTCCGCCGCTGAAGGGGTCATCGATCTCTCCGGTGGAAGCCGCCTCGCTCAGGCTCTTGGGCAGTGCGTTCGCCCGCCACCGATGGGCCGCGATGCGTCCGTGAAGACGCAGGAGTCGGAGCTGCGTGCGGGTCCGGCCAAGCCAGCTTGTGCTGGACGGAGCTGGGTGATGCATCTCGATCAGGTAACCAATGAGGTCGCCGGCCGTATTGAGCCGAGCCCCCTGCTCCGACTCCGACTCACCGACGTACCAAGCCCTCTCGGGGCCTTCGAATTTCGCCAGGTACTGGCGGGTCGCAGCGTCAAGTCCCGACAACACTCTGTTGCCGATTTCGTCCCGCTGCGCAGGAGTAAGACCCTTGATTAGTCGGATGAGCGTCTCCGTCTCCGGGTCGGGAGATCCCTCAGTTCCGTACTCCTCCGCGACGCTTGCGGCGGGATCTAGCAGCAGCCTGCGCAGTGACCCGACGGCGAACTGGTGCTCCTTTCGGACGGAGCTGACCAAGGTCGGGGGCTGAGCCAACAACTCGGCCGCGGCTCGATCCACTCTCTGGGCATCGTCCAGCGAGAGGCTCGGGAGGTGCCGCTCGAATGAGCCGAAAGTGATGCTGCTCATCGCCACCCCCATCAGGTGTGCGATCAGTACGCCGCCGCTGATATTGTTCGCGAATCGAAGGGATTCCAGCAGGATGTCGGTCCCGGCGGCGGGGCGACCTTCCGCAAACTCCACGTAAGCGGCCGCATTGGCGTACTTCGTCAGGTCTTTAAAGGACGAGAATTCGGGAAAGAGTGACGTTGGATCGAGCCTTTCCCTCGGGTCGAAGACGGGCTTTCGGTTTCCCCGCCGCATGAGCTCGATCGCCGGACGCGCCAGCCGTGCTTTCACCCGCATCAAATCGAGGTGCGTCGACTCCTTGATAATTCCCTGCGGAGCGCGTGGGACCGGGAGAGGCTTGTCATCCTCGTCGGTCCAAGCTTCTCCCGCGCGAACGGTCAAGAGGTAAGACTCGAATAGCTCAACCTGCGCCATCTCCCGTGTCCGAAGCGCGTCGGCCGCCATCAGATACTCCTCGTATCCGTTCCTCCCAGTCGACCGGGGCACCACCTGCCTCAGCAGTGACGGCTGATCATGGGAGAAGGTCTGCCCTGACGTAGAGGCAACCACCTGGGCGAAGAGCAGCGTTAGCAGCATCGTGACGGTGAGACGGCAGCGAACCTCCTTGCGTTGCGCGGGATCTACGTAAGGTTCTGCCGCAAGAACTCGATGGTCCGCCGCCAAGCGTCCTGCGCCGCCTCCGCGTTATAGACTTCGGGCCGGTCGTCGTTGAAGAACGCGTGCCCCGTGCCGGGGTACGTGATGAACTCGTGCGGCTTCTCCAACAGCGTCAGCTCCTCGTCGAGAGCCTTTACCGCATCAGGAGAGGCGTACTCGTCGTGCTCTGCGAAGATGCCGAGGACGGGGCAGTTGAGGGCGCGGAGGTTCGGCTGGACCTTGGGGTGGATGCCGTAGAAGTCCACCGTCGCCCGGATCTCGGGGTTGCCGCCGGCGGCGTAGAGGGCGAGCTGGCCCCCCATGCAGAAGCCGACTACTCCGACGCTATCCCCGACGGTGGCTGGGAGAGCGCGCAGGGCCGCAATGGCGCTGCGCAAGATTCGCTCCGTCTCCGCGATGTTCAGTGCCTGCATGAGCGTCCCCGCTTCGTCCGGCTCCCCCGTCGTCCGGCCCCGGTAGATGTCGGGGGCGAGGGCGGTGAACCCCTCATGCGCGAACCGGTCGGCAACGTCTTTGATATGGCCCACGAGCCCCCACCACTCCTGGATCACCACCACCCCTGGCCCGCTGCCGTTGACGGAAGGGGAGAGGTACCCCTCGTAGGTCTCCTCTCCGTCGTTGAACCGTATCATCTCCCCGCGTCCCATGCGGTGCATTCTAGCGGCTAAAACGGGTCGACCGCCTCCCGCGTGACGTGCTCGCGGCCCAGAAAGCTCTCGTCCGGCTCCGCGTAGAAGTCCACGCGCCCTCCGGTCGAGGGGTGGTCGAAGGAGAGGTAGACCGCGTGAAGCTGAAGCGGCCCGTGCGCGAACTCCTTCGGGGCGTAGAGGTCGTCTCCCAGCACCGGATGCCCGACCGCGCGGAGGTGGACGCGGATCTGGTGGGTGCGGCCCGTCTCCAGTCGCGCGCCGACCAGGGCTCCCGCATCGAGCCGGGCGAGACGCTTGACGTGAGTGACGGCCCGCTTGCCCTCGTTGTCCACCGCCATGAGCAAGCGGTTCTGCCGGCTCCGCGCAATGGGGGCGTCTATCGTAAACTGCTCTCGCTCGACGTGCCCGGCGACCACCGCCACGTAGCGCCGTTCCGCGCTCTTCCCTTCGATCTGCCGCGCGAGAGAGACGTGGGCGGCGTCCGTCTTCGCGACCACCATCAGCCCCGTCGTCTCCTTGTCCAGCCGGTGCACGATGCCCGGCCGGAAGGCGCCCGCAGTCTCGCTGAGGGTCGAGCCTCGGGCGAGGAGGGCGTTGACGAGGCTCGGCTCCTTGAGCGACGTGGCGGGGTGGGCGGCGAGGCCGCGAGGCTTGTTCACGACGAGCAGCGCGTCGTCCTCGAAGACGATGTCGAGGGGGATGTAGGCGGGGGTGAGGTCGTGGGCGGGCGCGCCCTCAGGCTCTTCGAGCGCGACCGCCATCCCCGGCTCCAGGCTGAACGACGGCTTTTGCGGCCGGCCGTCCACCAGCACCACCCCGGCTTCCACCAATTTCGCCAGCTTCGTGCGGCTGTGCTCCGGCAGGATCCGCGCGAGGAAGCGGTCGAGCCGTTCGTGTCGGTCGGCCACGAGGTTCATGACGGATTGTAGCGGGTGGGGCTAAACTCGCGGCGTGAGACCCGCCCTGTTGGCCGCGCTCTTGCTGCTCGCCGGATGTTCGCGCCAGGAGTCCCCCCGCCCCGCCGAGGGTGCCGGCAAGGGCGAAGAGGCAGTCCTGACTCCCCAGTCTCTGGCCGAGAAGGCGGACGTGCCGATCTATCCCGGTGCGAAGGTGCCGGACGGAAGGAGCCGGGCGCCGTACGAGATCCCGAACGGCGAGACGCGGGTCGAGATCGTGATGGAGACCCCGGACCCTTTGGCGAAGGTGATCGCGTTCTACGAGGCCAAGGTGAAGCAGATCGGCAACGCCAGCGGCCCCTTGGTCGCCGGGAAGACCCCCAAGGGCAACGACGTCCTCATCAACGTGAGCCGCGACGGAAAGCTCACCACAATCAAGGTCAACGCGATCGCATATGGGGAGTGAGGGGAGAGGTTAGAGATGAGACGTCAGAGGGATGAAGGTTGAGGTACTAGCCTATTCCTGTCCCCTGTCCCCTGTCCCCTTTCTCCCCTCTAACCTCCCCGAGCCCGACTCCTTCATAATCCTCGGCGATGGCAGATCGATACGAGCCGGCTGCGTTTGAGGCCAAGTGGCGGGCGCGGTGGCAGGCGGCGGAGCTTTTCCGCACGCGGGAAGACGAGGGGCGGCCGAAGTTCTACGGGCTGGACTTCTTCCCGTACCCCAGCGGCGCGGGGCTCAGCGTGGGGCACTGCCGGAACTACCTTCCCACAGACGTCATCTGCCGGATGAAGTACATGCAGGGCTACAACGTTCTGCACCCAATGGGCTTCGATTCGTTTGGCCTCCCCGCCGAGAACGAGGCCATCAAGAACAAGACCCACCCCCGCCCGATGATCGAGCGGTATGCGGCGACCTACCGCCGCCAAATGGAGCTCATCGGGATCTCGTACGACTGGTCGCGCAGCTTTTCTAGCTGCGACCCCTCCTACGTCAGGTGGACGCAGTGGATCTTCGAGCTTCTGTACAAGAAGGGTCTCGCCTACCGTGACCTCGCCTCGGTGAACTGGGATCCGGTGGACAAGACGGTCCTTGCGGACGAGGAGGTGGTTGCGGGCCGTGCGGAGCGCTCGGGCGCTTTGGTCGAGAAGAAGTTTATCCCCCAGTGGTACTTCCGCATCACGGCGCACGCGCAGCGCCTCATCGACGACCTCGACGGCATCGATTGGCCCGAGGGGATCAAGAGCCAGCAACGGAACTGGATCGGGCGCAGCGAAGGCGTGCGCTTCGCCATCAAGGTCGCGTCCGGGCGCAAGCCGGAGGGCGAGGATGCCGACGCGATGGCGGCAGACGGCGATGCGTTCGACACATTCGAGATCCGCCGGCCGGAGCGCACGCTCACCTTCGAGGTCTTCACCACCCGGATCGACACGATCTTCGGCATGACCTTCTGCGTGCTCGCGCCCGAGCACCCGCTGGTGGACCATCTCCTCGGTCTGGTCGACGAGGAGCACCGGGCCGCGGTGCGCGAGTATCAAGAGCAGGCAAAACGTCTGTCGGAGACGGACCGGCTGGCCACGACGCGCGAGAAGACGGGCGTCTTCACGGGCGCTTACGGGATCAACCCCGCCAACGGAAAGCCGGTACCCATCTGGATTGCGGACTACGTCCTCGCGAGCTACGGGACGGGTGCCATCATGGCCGTGCCCGCCGGGGACCAGCGGGACTTCGAGTTCGCGATGAAGTTCGGCCTGGACGTCATCCCCGTCAACAAGCCGACGGAGGAGTATCTCCGCGGCTTTGCCCCGGCGGAGTTCGACTACGACGTCGAGTTGACGAGGTACCGGCGAGAGCCGAAGGCCTTCGATCCCGTGTTCACCTCGAAGGACTCGGTGATGATGGACTCGGGCGAGTACAACGGCCTCGGGTTTGCCGAGGCAACGCGGGTCCTCGGCGAGTGGCTCGAAGGCCTCGGCATCGGTGAGCGGCAGATCAAGTACCGCCTGCGCGACTGGCTCATTTCGCGCCAGCGCTACTGGGGCTGCCCCATTCCGGTCATCCACTCCGCCGACGGGGATCTGCAGCTTGTCCCGGAAGACTGCCTGCCCGTCGAGCTGCCGGACGTCGAGAACTACGAGCCGACCGGCGACGGCTCTTCCCCGCTCGCGCGGATCGCGGACTGGGTCAACGTAACGGATCTCGACGGCCGCCTCGGGCGGCGCGAGACGGACACGATGGGCGGCTTCGCCGACTCGTCGTGGTACTTCCTCCGCTTCTGCGATCCGCATAACGACGAGAAGGGCTGGGACCCGGCGAAAGCGGCCTACTGGATGCCCGTCGACTGCTACGTCGGCGGCGCGGAGCACGCCGTGATGCACCTGCTCTACGCCCGCTTCTGGACCAAGGTGCTCTTCGACGAGGGTCTCGTGCCGACGCCGGAGCCGTTCCAGCGCCTCCAGAACCAGGGCCAGGTGCTTGCCCTCACCGCGTACCGGAAGCCGCACGAAGGCGAGCAACTGGAGGTGGGCGAGGAAGGGATTCTGATCTCCTTCGCGGAGGCGGAGACCCTGCCCGAGGATCAGCTCTTCTACCGCTGGGCGAGGATGAGCAAGTCCAAGGGGAACGTCGTGACGCCGGACGAGATGGTGGAAGCCCACGGCGCGGACGCGCTACGGATCTACCTCCTCTTCGTCGCGCCGTTTGAGGCGGACGTGCAGTGGAAGAACGAGGGCGTCCAGGCAGCCGGTCGCTTCCTCACCCGGGTTTTCCGCCTCGCCGACGAGCTTCGCGGGATCTATGCACCCGAGTGGCGCGGTCTGCTCGCCTTTGAGGAGCTCGATGAGCCCGCCCGAAAGATGCGTCGTACGACGCACCAAACGATCCGCAAGGCGACGGCCGACATCGAGCGGTTCGCCTTCAACACCTACGTTTCGTCGCTGATGGACATGGTGAACAAGGCGAACGACCTCCTCCGGGAGGCGGGGCCTTCGGAGCCGAGCCGTGCGTTCGTATTGGCGGCCTCGGAGGCACTGGAGACGCTCATCCTCCTCCTCTCCCCCGGCGCGCCGCACTCGGCGGATGAGCTGTGGGAGGGGCTGGATCAGCCGGGCACGACGTTCCAGGCGGAGTGGCCGAACTACGACGAGGCACTTGCCGCCGAGGACGCCGTGACCATCGCTCTGCAGGTCAACGGCAAGCTGCGCGACACCCTGGAGATGCCCGTCGGCACGGCTAAAGAGGATCTGGAGCGCGCCGCCCTGGCCACGCCGAAGGTCCAGCAGCACATCGGGGACAAGACGGTCCGAAAGGTCATCGTCATCCCCGACCGGCTGGTGAATATCGTCGCGAGTTGAACGCTCGCGGCCACGCCCGCAGAGCGGCCACCACGTGCCCTGCGGGCATCGCCCTTCGCGCCAACGTGCCTTTTCAACCAGTCGCAGATTAGCACTCTCTGAGGTACACTGCCAATCATTGGGACGCCTCTAGCGTCCCGCAAGCAGTATCCAGGAGGAAACCAAGTATGGGCATTAAGCCGTTGCACGATCGAATCATTGTTGAGGCCGCCTCGAAGGAAGAGAAGTCCGCGGGCGGCATCATCCTGCCGGACACCGCGCAGGAGAAGCCGCAGCGCGGCAAGGTCCTCGCCGTGGGTCCTGGCAAAAGGCTCGATAGCGGCCAACTCGCCGCGATGGACGTAAGCGAGGGCGACACCGTCCTCTACGGCAAGTACGGCGGAACCGAGGTCACCGTCGACGGCAAGGACTACGTGATCCTGCGCGCCGACGATGTGCTCGCCGTCGTCGCCGAGGCACGCGAAACCGCAGGAGTTGGAGCGTAATGCCGGCAAAGGAGATCAGATACACCGAAGAGGCGCGCCACCTTTTGGAGGCGGGCGTCGACAAGCTTGCTAACGCGGTCAAGGTCACCCTCGGCCCCCGTGGCCGAAACGTCGTCTTGGAGAAGAAGTTCGGCTCGCCGACCATCACCAACGACGGCGTGTCCATCGCCAAGGAGATCGAGGTCGAAGACCGCTTCGAGAACATGGGCGCGCAGCTCATCCGCGAAGTCAGCTCAAAGACCAACGACACCGCCGGCGACGGCACCACCACGGCCACGGTTCTCGCGCAGGCCATCTTCAAGGAAGGCATCCGCAACGTCGCCGCCGGCTCGAACGCCATGCTCATTCGTAGCGGCATCGAGAAGGCCGTGAACGCGGTCGTCGAGAACCTGACGAGCCAGAGCCAGACGATCGAGGGGAAGGACGCCATCGCACAGGTCGCGACCATCTCCGCCACCGATCCGGAGCTCGGCGCACTGGTCGCGGAGGTCATCAACACCGTCGGCAAGGACGGCGTCGTGACGGTCGAGGAGAGCAAGTCCACCGACACCAGCTACGAGATCGTCGAGGGGCTTCAGTTCGACAAGGGGTTCATGTCCCCCTACTTCGTCACCGACCCCACGCGCATGGAGGCGGTCTATGAGGATCCGATGATCCTCTTCTACGAGAAGAAGATCAGCAACGTCCAGGACCTCATCCCCATGCTGGAAAAGGTCATTCGGCTGGGCAAGCCGTTCGTGATCATCGCCGAGGACATCGAGAACGAGTGCCTCGCGATGCTCGTGCTTAACCGCCTTCGCGCCAACCTGCAGCTCGCGGCCGTCAAGGCCCCCGGCTTCGGCGACCGGCGCAAGGCGATGCTGGAGGACATGGCGGTCTTAACGGGGGGCCAGTTCATCAGCGAGGACCTCGGGTTCAAGCTGGAGAACGTCACCCCGGAGATGCTGGGCACCTGCTCGCGCATCGTCATCACCCGTGAGACGACGACCCTCGTCGGCGGAAAGGGCGACCGACCCGGGATCGAGGGCCGCATGTCCCAGATCAAGCGCTCCATCGAAACAACGGACTCCTCCTACGACAAGGAGAAGCTCCAGGAGCGGCTCGCGAAGCTCTCCGGCGGCGTGGCCGTCGTGAAGGTCGGCGCGGCCACCGAGACGGCGCTGAAGGAGAAGAAGGCGCGGATCGAGGACGCTCTGGCGGCCACCCGCGCCGCGCTCGAAGAGGGGATCGTCCCCGGCGGCGGCGTCGCGCTCATCCGCGCGGGCCAAGCGCTCGACAGCCTGCAGCTCGAAGGCGACGAGCGGATCGGCGTGAACATCATCCGCAAGGCCATCGAGTCCCCGCTCCGCACCATCGCGGAGAACGCGGGCGTCGAGGGTTCGGTGGTCGTCGAGCGCGTCAAGCGCGTCGGCGAGGGCTTCAACGCCGCCACCGGCGAATACGGCGACCTGCTCGGCATGGGCGTCGTCGACCCCACGAAGGTGGTCCGCCAGGCCCTCCAGAACGCCGCGAGCATCAGCGGCCTCCTCCTCACCACCGAGGCCATCGTGGCCGAGGTGCCGGAGAAGGAAGACGAAGGACACAGCCACTAACGCGGCTTGCCTTCCCGCCCCCGGTGTCAACCGACGCCGGGGGCGTATCTATTTGAGCTACTTGCAGTTGTTGGGCTTAGCTGGGTTTGGTCGTCGGTTTGAATAACTTCTTCGATCTGCTATAAAGCACTGAGTCCCCGTTGGTTATCATGCCGGAAGATGCAAAGAAGGACCTAACAACGGCTGCTCTTGATCTTGCAAAGCCGGTCTACGAAGATACACTGCAGCCCGCTGCAAGACAAGTCGGCATGACCCTTGAGCTTGCGGGAAGAACAGTCAATGCGGCGCTTGCTCCTGTACGGATCGCCGTCTGGGGATTCGAGCTAATTGAAAAATATCTCCAGGATAAGCTGGCTGAACGACTTCAACATTTACCAGCAGCGGAAGTAGTTACCCCGTCCCCACATATTGCGGTGCCTGCTATCGAGGGTCTTCGATATACAAGCGAAGTGCCTGCATTGCAAGAGATGTTCGCCGAGTTAATAGCTACTTCCATGACGCGGAAGAGAAGCGAATAAGCACATCAAGCCTTGGAGGAGATTGTTAAGCAATTGGGCGCAGATGAGGCGAGACTACTGGAATTTCTTTGGAGAAAGTTCCTCGATGATGAGCCAGTTCCGTGCATCGATGTCAAGTTCTATCAAAAGTATGAGGACCAGGACGGTATTCCTGCTAAGTATCTGAGCGTTATGTCTGGAAGCGAATACACATCCCTTGTTCCGAGAGAGGCTAAACTCGAGCACCCAGATTTATTTGCAAGCCAGCTGGGCAATTTGATTAGATTAGGGATCGTCCAGAAGAACGAGCATGAACTATGGGAAGTGGGATCAGCGCATGATGATCTCATCGCCTCTGACATAGTGCAGGAGAAAGTTGATTCCCTCAGATCCGCTGGTCTTGAGGCTGTCTTGCAAAAATACGGCCTCCATCTGACGGCGTTTGGTGCACAATTCGCGGCAGCTTGCATCCATACGGTTGACCAATAGCTTCCAGGAGTGGTTGGCCTGCATCACGCCGTGAGATGAAGCGTCTGACGGGATTTTACGAGGATGGTGTGCCTGTCAACAGAATGATGAGGCGAATTGAGGCTCTCGCGAGTCAGCAAGATATAGGCCCGGTGGCCGCATGCCCTCCTTTTCCGATGATCCTGAATACCTACTCGATCTGACGGCAGAGCACGCACTGCTTGATGGTCGTGAGGACTTGGCGGTTCTCCTTGGGGACGCTGAGGGCGAGCTTGTGCCTCAGGGGTACGACTGTGACCAGGAGTTGTTCGACCTCCAAGTCACCGTGCCGCGGCCAACCTTCGCTGCTATATGGCAGGTGATCGAGGAACATCAAAAGGCACTCACGGCGTATGCCCAGCGAGCCACCCGAGCAGCAGTGGATGGTAGAGTGCGGCTCGTGAGGGTGGTGCCCACCGCCCATGGCTGATCCCCTCCCTCGTGGACGATTGAGGACTGCTACCCCTGGTGAGTACCTGAGACTCTTCATGAGCTACCGGTCGGACCACAAAGGCGCCATAACCGCGCTTGCCCGGGAACTGCGCGCTTACGGGATCCGGCCATTCGTGGCTCACTTGAGCATCCGCCATGGGATGGACTGGGTCGCATGTATCGAGAGTGCTCTAGCGGAATGCGATGCGCTGCTTGCTGTGCACACTCCTGGCTACCACGAGAGTTCCTTTTGCATGCAGGAGCTTGGCCACGCTTTCGGACGAGGATACCGGTGATTGCCGTCCACGCTGGCGAAGCACCGCATGGACTTGGTGCTAAGCGACAGGCCATCATTGAAAACGCTGTAGGACTGCCTAAGCTGGCTCCAAGCATTGTAGGAGAACTTCACGCAGACAAAGGACACGCGACCGGTTCTTCAATGGTGCGGCGAATGCCCTCCGACGCACGGTAGACCCTGCCGCTAGAAGGCGAATGGCCACGCGACTTCAAGAATTTTCCGGGTGGACACCTGCTCTGCACGCTGCCTACAGGGACTGTGTCGTCGGAGTCGGCTCTCCAATGGAAGTCAGCGGAGCAAGAGACACCAGTAGTACACCGACCACTTCGCAAGCAAATAAACTGCAATCTTCTCGGTATATTGCGTGAAGGAGCCCGGGTGGGCTTCTACCCACCCTCCCTTCGAGGATTTGAGCCTCTTCCATCTTCTTGCGTCCTGAGCATCGTCTATCCTTCGTCCGGTTGCAGCTTAAACGGAATGCGCATGTTGCCGCCGAGGCGGACGGACGTGTTCGGAGAGCGCTTGGCCTTCGTGTCGGCCTGGGGTATGTTGGCGCCGTCCGCGTGTCGACCGTCGCACTCGATCGTCGTACGAGAATCTGTCCACACGAAGAGACCGTCGCGCCGGTTCACCACCTCCACGTTCGCGAGCAGGAACGTCGCCGACGGGAGCGCGTCGACGCCCTCGCTTGCGCCGGTCTGTCCGTGCCTACCGTTAGGGGCCGTTACGTCCGACTTCCCGAGCAGGTAGTTCATCGTGTAGGTCACGCGCTAGGCGGAAGAGTCCACCACGCCGCCTGTAGCCCGGTGGCGGCCGCTCTGACCTTTATGGCACTTGTAGATCCCCTCGCACTACGTGTAGGGGAACAGCGACTTGTGCGTGGTATCGGCGAGGGAGCACAGGTCGTAGGTGACACTCGCGTGGCCGCACAGCGGGCTCGTCGTCACGACGAGCCCGCCGTTACCACTGAGGTCCCTAGGTGCGGGGGGGCGACCGCCGTAGAGAGGCCGATACCCGCCGTTAACGAACTAGTAACGGGGCAGGCCGCCAGGAAAGACTGGGCCAGCGACTCTTCCCTGGGCAGTACTCCCTGCCGGAGACTCTATGACTGATCGGATGGAATGTCCCGAGCCACGCGGAGCCTGTCCACAAAGAGCTCACGTTCCTCCACGTACTCGCGCCGAGTTCGGCCATTCTTCTCGTTCTGGATCATCTTGTTGAGGTTTCCGATCATCCTTCGGAGTTCCGGCTCGCTAGGCGGCGTCGGCGCGATCATCCCTACCATCTCACTGAGGGGCTCCGATTTTAGGGCGGGGACGGGCTTGACTTGCCTTGGCGTACGATCCGCTTTGGCTGGCACCGCCATCTGGCCCATCGTCACGGACGGCTTTTGACCCAGAGCCAAAACGAGCCCCAGCGCGCCCAGCACCGTGGCCACCACGCTACTCATGGCGACGGCGGTCCGCACACGAATCTTTTCAACGCGGCCGCAGTCGCGGGTCATGATCGTGCCGTCCGTCCGGCGATAGTAGCGGCCGCAGATGCGCCCTTCGTGCTGCTGAAGTAGGGTGAGCGCCTCTTGCCGAGTCATCGCGGAGAGGTTGTAGACCTTTCGGTCGCACATCGAGCAGTGCCGCACCTGGTCGTCCCCGGACATCTCCTTCCACGAGGTGGGGCATCCCAGCACTACGCTCAGTTGCTCAGCGGATCGCGCTCCATCGTGTTATCCTCCAACCCACTGCATTATCCGTCGGTTCCGGGCTCCCTTCACCAGAAACGTACGAGAACTATCCGGTGCCTCCGGAGATGACCCCGGAGGCACCAGGAGCGCTAGTCCAGGAACGCGACGTTCGCCATCGCTCTGGACCTCGTCTCCGTGTTCATCTGGACGCGGTGCCAGCACGGGAGGAGGATCGTCTTGTGGTCCGCGTGCGAGACGCGTCCCCGAGCGTGCACCTCCGGGTTTCGGCGCATGACCGTCCAGCTCGTGCGCGCGAACCGGGGCTCGTTGCGCAGGCGCTGGTACTCCTTTTCCAAGACCCCGTTCGGGTAGTCGCGGCAGACGTAGACCGTCTCGCCGCCCGACCGGTAGAGGAGCTCCACCCAGTGGGGCTTCCCCGCCCCGCGGCGGATCGGCTCGTGCGACAGGATCAGCTTCGGGTCCGGTTCGAAGCCCGGCGCCGGCACGAAGAACCACTCCCCCTGACGGAGGAAGGCCTCGTTGCGGCGAGACTGGCGGCGGTCGTGCCGCAGCCGCTTGCGCGACTGCTCCTCCCGTACCAGCTCCGGCTTCAGCGCCTCGAGCGCCGTCCGCACGGACGACACCCCCTCGGCATCGGGCACGGCGGCGACGAACCACGCGCGCTCGTCGTGGCCGCACACGAACTTGTCTTTGCGCGACTCTTGGGTGAACCGCGCGAGCAGCAGCAGGTGCCGCTCCTTAGGCAGTACGTCCACGACCTCTACCTGGGCGAGGCCGGGTTCGGCGTAGATGTCGAAGAACTCGCCTTGGCGGTCGTGCGCCACAGCGACCCGGATCGGGCTCCCGCGGAGCCGCCGGGGCAGGCTCGTGAGCTGGTCGGGGGTGCGAAGGATGACCCTTGCGCCCATTTTTGCGAAATGCCTCTCGATGAGGTTTTTGTCCAAACAGATGCTCCTTAAGGTTCGGGCCAGCGCTGCCGGCCATAGCCGTTCACGTGGCGGAAGAGTCGGGAGCGTGGCGGGACGACGGTCTCGGCGGCGCCGCTTAGAAGCAGCGGGTCAAGGCCGACAGGGAACCGCCACGCTCAAGCTGGGTGGTGGGATCGTGTTCCATGTTCATTTGCCTCTTTCTATAGATGCCCGTCGATAGAGTGTGACGCGATGTGTCAAACGAAGGTTTCGTCTAACCCAGCCAAAACCATCGCCTGGATTTCCATGCCGAAGGATGCGCTCCGACGCCTCGGATGCGGCAGCCGTAACTCGCGATCCGGCTAACTTCTGCTGGATACGCTATGACGTCGGGCGAGATCAGCCATGCAATCAAGTTTATCCTGGGCCGCCTGACGCTCCCCTGATGCTCGAGAGGTCATGATCCCGCGCGAAATGAGCTCCGACAGCTTCGCACTCTTACCGATCGAGCCGTCCCATGTCGTCGCGGCAGGAGCACTTCACTTCACGTTAGGCTTGCCACGTATGGGAACCTTAATGTTCTCGTAGCCATACCGAACGTCGACAAAGCGGCAAGCGGAGCCAATCAGGACCGACTTCCGAACGATGATCTGGGTATGGGTGTTTTACACGACGACGGTCGCCAAGAAGTAATGGTCGCCAATTGCGATTCCGTGCGGCTTGGGCACCCAGTGCCGTCGAACTGGAATGCACCATAGCTCTGGGCTAGCCTGTGACGACCGATTTGCACCTGAGGTGGGCAAGTGACGACAGGTCTCCGCGCCTTGGTTCCCGCTCCGAGTTCGGCAACGGAAAGTTTTGAGTACAGCGTTTCCGCACGGGGATGGATGTTCCACCTATGCCTCAACCTCGCCACAAGGCGCGCTGGAAGCCTCCCCCATGCCACGACTTTGTTATCCCGCCGTGCCCAGCATGTGCATGTTGCCGGCGGCCCACCCAACTCACCGGAAGAAGCGGCTTGGCACGAGGTTCCGGGCGGCACCAGATGGAACGGATCCTCACTTGATGCCGAGGATGGCCACCTGGCTAGCCGTTCGATAAGGGTTTATGCCTGCGGGCACCGTATTCAGGACATGTACGCTCTTGCAGGACCTGCTTATGAGGCCGTAATTGTCAAAGGCGGAATACGAATAAGCTAACCCATCTCCCTCGGAGATCGTGTATCCCTTACCTCTCGTCTTGATGTGGTCGGCGAGCTTCCAGAGCCGAAGCGAATTGAGGATCTGCTTGACGGACCGCTCGGTTAATGAGCCTTGGCCAAAGTTGTTAGAGTCGGAAATGAATACCGCCTTGCGCGCAACACGAAGCATTTCTTGAACGACTTTGTCAGGCGTCTTGACATGGTGCAGTACCGCAAACTCGCACACGACGTCGAACTGCCCGTCTTCAAAACCGAGGTGCATCGCATCCCCGTCGACCAGCTCGGCCTCCGACAGGCCCGAGGCGTATCCTATTTCTCTCAGCTCCCGTACAGGCTCGACGCCTAACACTCGCACATCCGGCCGGCGTTCTTTGATGTAGGAGAGCGTTCGCCCGGTACCTGAGCCTACGTCGAGAACTGAGCTTGCCCCGAGGTACTCGAGCGTCGAGATCATAAACGAGAGGGGGAGCAGATGCTCGTTCAGTCCGTGCATCTCCTCGTACTTAGAGGCCGTGGCTCCGTAGTACTGTCGCTGTATATCTACTTCTGCTGGCGTGCCCTCAGCCATAGACTTGTTTCTCTTCTGGGAAGACGAAAGAATCGTCCACCTCTAGCTCGAATTCCCTGCTCCTCCAGCCGCGGCTAGCTTACCTCTCGCCGTTGGAACCTTCGGTTAAGCCCCCCACCGGTGACCGGTGATACGGGCTGCCACCGGCCTCACCGGGATTGCGCCGATGAGCCCGGACCGAGCGCCCCTCGTCCCCCGTGCGCACGCTGCGTGTAAACTCCGCCCCTCGGATGGAACGCGTCCTCATCGTCGGCAACATGGAGGCTGATGGCCAATACAGCATGCTGGGATTTTCCCATTGGCTCTACAAGGCCCTTCGAGCGAAGGGATTCGACGTGCAACTGATCCGCCCCCGGTGCCGGTTGGGCCCTCGCAGGAACACCCACCGGGGGGCCGCGAAGTGGCTCGCCTATGTCGACAAATTCGTTTTGTTCCCGCCTGAGCTACGGCGCGCGGCGCGGTCGGCTGACTTCGTGCATATCGTCGACCAGGGAAACGCCCTTTACGGTCGCCACTGTGGGCCGCGCTGGGGCATAACCGTTCACGATCTCTTGGCGGCGCGGGCAGCGCGCGGGGAGATCGAGGGGTGGAAGGTGGGTCCTACGGGGACTTGGTTCCAGAAGTTGATCCTTCAGAGCCTTGCCGCAGCTGAGCACGTTGCCTGCGATTCCCAGGCGACGCGGAGCGACCTTCTCCGCCTGACTTCTGTGCCTCCATCCAAAGTCACCCTCGTGCCTCTCGGCCTCCTCAATCCGATCAGCCGGATGAGCCGTCACGAAGCGGAGACGATCCTGTCGCGCCACTCCCTATCCAGCCTGGCGGATTGTCCGTTCATCTTGCATGTTGGCGGCAACCAGCCTTACAAGAATAGGGCGGGCTTTCTGCGCATCGCTGCCGCCATTCGTCGAGAACCCGGCTTCGATGGTTTCCAGTTTGTCGCGGCCGGCCACCCGTTTGACCGAGAGCTCGCCGAGCTTTCCGAGGAGCTGGGGCTCGGGAACCGACTTGTAAATCCTTCTGGAATGCCTAATGAAGCGATTACGGCCTTGTACTCGACGGCACAGGCCCTGATTTTTCCCTCGCTTCAGGAAGGCTTTGGCCTGCCCGTATTAGAGGCCATGGCGTGCGGCTGCCCGGTGTTCACCTCGGATCGTGCTCCCATGACGGAGGTCGGGGGGGATGCCGCCGCTTATTTCGAACCGACGCCCGCCGAGGGCGCAGCCACTGCCATCGCGCAGGAGTGGCACCGGAAGCATGAGATGGCCGAAAAGGGAAAGGCTCGAGCTGATCTGTACTCCCAAGAGGGATCCGCCAAGGCGTACGCCGCTTGGTACCGGGGAGCCCTTTCAGGTTGAAGATCCTTCACATCATTTCCTCGGCCGACCCGGCTCACGGGGGACCCATTGAAGGAATCCGGCAACGCGCCGTGGCGCTTACCGGGCGAGGTCACACGGTCGAGGTCGCCTCGACAGACGATCCATCGTCGGCCTTCATCGCGGACTTCCCGCTTCCCCTCCACGCTCTCGGGCCTGGGCGTACGGCCTGGCAATACTCCAAGCGTCTGAAGGACTGGCTAGTCCGACACGTCGACGACTATGACGCGCTCGTGGTTAACGGCCTGTGGCAGTACCCGGGTGTCGCCTTGCGTGCGGCCGCCAAGAGGAGAAAAAAGCCTTACTGGGTATTCACCCACGGCATGCTCGACCCCTGGTTTAACCGTGTGTATCCGCTGAAGCGCCTCAAAAAGAGTCTCATCTGGCCCTGGCAGCACGCGGTCCTTCGCGACGCTCAGGCTGTCCTTTTTACGAGTGAGGAGGAAAGGCTACTCGCACGACAATCATTTCGCCCGTACCACGTTCGGGAACGCGTGGTCGCGTACGGCACCTCCGGTCCCGTCGGAGATCCCGCAGAGCAGGCGAAAAGGTTCGACCAGGAATTCCCCCAGCTGAGGGGTAAGAGGAAGCTCCTTTTTTTGAGTCGCATCCACCCGAAGAAGGGCTGCGACCTTCTGCTGGAGGCCTTCTCGGATCTCGCGGGACGAGATCCCAGCCTCGTCCTCGTAATGGCGGGCCCCTGTGCCTCCTCTTACCGAGCGGAGCTTGAAGCCATCGTCGTCCGCGGTGGTCTTGAAGGCCGCGTCGTGTGGACAGGCATGCTGCAGGGAGACATGAAGTGGGGGGCATTCCGCTGTGCCGACGCGTTTATCCTGCCGTCGCACCAGGAGAACTTCGGCATCGCCGTCGTCGAAGCGCTGGCGTGCTCCGTGCCGGTTCTCATCACGCGGCCGGTCAATATCTGGCGCGAAATCGAATCCGACGGCGCCGGCCTCATAGCTGACGACACGCTTCAAGGGGTGAAGTTCCTTCTCGACCGATGGCTCGAGGTCTCCCAGGAGGAGCGGCGTGCGATGGCAGGAAACGCGGTTTGGTGCTACCGTAACCGCTTCACTCACGAGAAGGCGGCCGACAGCCTATTGGAGGCCGTCCAAAGCGCGATGAACCTGCCGCCCCGGTAGTCGAGGAAGTCCCGTCCTCTCTGCCTTGCCCACCACTTCCCCCGCTCCTTATCCAGCTCACTTCGTGACAAATGCCTTGTAAAGCTCCAGAGCCCACGGGCGGAAGCCGGCCTGGGTATCGTAGCGGCGGTCCGCGTCCGTTAGCCAGTCTCTGAGCGGCACCGTGAAGCCGGTTTTCTTACGCTGCACCACCGCTTCCGGCAGAGGCGGCCTCACGGCTTGAGCGAGGTCCTTCTTGCCCAGCCTGAAGTCTGGCCCGCTTCCTACTATAGGAGCCAGTGTACGCCACACCTCCGCATCCACCAAGGGTACGCGGATCTCCAAAGAGTGGGCCATGCCCGCCCAGTCCGTGTCGCGCAAAAGTTGGTTCTGCATGTACCAGCACGCCTCCAAGGCCGCAACCCTGAGATGGTCACTCCGGTTGCCCTCGATCGTCTTCCCCAGTCTCTCTATGATGTTCAGCTCGGATAACCCGGACCGCGCCAACTCCGGGTCGAGGACCTGCGGAAGCTCCCAAGGCATGAAGAGGCCGCGCCGGAGGAGGTACGCCTCGTGGTACGTACCCCCGAACTCGAGTAGGCCGGCCATCTTGGGCTTCATCCTGGCCTTGAAGAGGGCCCCGCTCAGCAGTCGGAAGCCCTTGCCCAGTTGCCGATGACCCGGCAAAGCGCCGACGAGCCCTGCTAAACGCGGAACCTGGGAAAACGACGGGTACCCACCGAGCAGCTCGTCGCCTCCCAAGCCGGATAGAGCCACCTTGAACCCCCGGCTGGCGGCCGCCCTGCTCACGAAGTAAGTGTTGATGCCGTCTATCGTCGGCTGGTCCATCGATGACAGCAGGTAATCCAGCTCCTGTCGGAAGTCGTCCCGCCGGACATAGCTCGTCGTGTGCGTCGTGTGATAGTGCCCGGCGACCTTCGCCGCGAGTGGCGCCTCGTCCTGTTCGGTCCCGCGGTACTCGTCGAAAGCTAGAGTTACCGTGCTGACCGGCGCCGTCTGCGCTTCGACGGCGAGGCCGGCGAGCGTAGCCGAATCCAGCCCCGCCGAGAGAAAGACGGCTACTGGTACGTCCGCTAGGAGATGATGCTTCACCGAATCCAGAAGGGTCTGCCGGAATAGTGCAGACCGTTCCTCGTGCGGAAGCTGGACGGGGTTCTCACTGCTTGCGGCTAAGTCTGCGGCGAGGTCTGTCCACTTCCAGGTTCGGAAGCATCCGTCCGCGCCGACCCACATTGCTGTTCCGGCCCCTGCCCCGCGGATGCCTCGGTATAGCGTGTGCGGCTCCGGAACCGAGCCCAAAAGTAAGAAGCCGACATGGCCCGCGGGATCCGGGCTCGAATCGACCTCATTGCTCGCGAGTAGCGCTTTTACCTGCGACGCGAAACGAAATGTGTTTCCTTCGAGCGCATAAAATAGGGGCTTGATGCCGAACGTATCCGTGGCAAGGAACATCCCTCTTTTAGCCGTATCCCATATGGCAAAGGCGAACATTCCACGGAGCCTAGGCAGCATGTCTTGGCCGTAGAGGCGGTAAAGATGCAGCAATGCTTCGGTGTCGCAGTGGGATCGGAGTCGCACGCCCTGGTTGATCAACTGCGTCCGCAGCTCCGGATAGTTGTAGATCTCGCCGTTAAAGACGACGTGCAGTTGCTCGTCCTCAGTCGCCATCGGTTGATGGCCAGCCGCAGACAGGTCGATGATGGAGAGCCGTCGGTGGCCCAAGCCCGCGACTCCATCCTCTGAGATGAAGACGCCGGAGTCATCAGGGCCCTCGTACGCATGTGGTCCCGCACCGCGAGGATCTCGTCGCGGTCCACCGCGCGAGGTGAGCCGCGCATGGCTAAAACACCGTTGATGCCGCACATTAAGAAGATCGGGCGAAGGGCGCGATACCGCGCACGAAAAGCGCAGTCTGGTGAGGCTAGACCCACGGCCATGCTGCCAGCCATAATCATGGCAGACCTGCTCCTGATTCGGCAATGGCGTCAGGTCATGGGCCACTTCTGTGGATTCATCGCAAGGCCCGGAAGATCACCGCTTCAGCCAACGTACGGCACAAGAACAGACCGGAAGGCAGGAGGAGTGGTAAACCTCTCCTAGGACACCTGCCGCATGCGCTCTCCTCATCGCTCGGATGCTTCCGCCGTTCATCTCGACGCAATTAGAGGCGTAGCGGCGCTGGCGGTGACCACGGGCCACCTGCGCCATCTTTGATCGTCGATGCCTCCAGCGCGCGAGACAATCTTTCGTTCCTGCAAAAGTGTATCTATCTCATTACCGGCCTAGGGCACCAAGCAGTAGTCGTCTTCTTTGTCCTTAGTGGATTCTTCATCTCGTCCGAGCGTCCTTCACATGATGCGCTCCGGGCGGTGGCGGTGGGGGAGCTTATGGTTTGGCCCGGGCGACCCGCCTGGTATACGGTGCTCCCTTCCGGCCCTCTTTCGGACTTGCGATCGACCTGCTCGGCATGCGGCTGCTGGGTGGCAGTTCCGTTTGCTCCGTACCGATATGCCCACATCATGCCGTCTGATCTGTCGTCGACGTTGAGCCTGGCGGTCCTGTTATGTAACTTCGCCTTCCTTCAAACGTTTGTCGTGCCCTGTTTAGGGAGTAACGGCGCTTTGTGGAGCCTTGAGAACGAGTTCTGGTACTAAGTCGCGTTTCCCTTTGCGGCGATCTGAGCAAGTCCTACTCGGGGGCCGATCGTACGCGGGGCGTCACTCGCCGCCGTAGTTGGGATTTTGCTCGCGGTAGGGAGCGGTATTGCGCTCTACTTCGGTGTCTGGCTGATGGGCACGGCCGTGGCGGTCGTGAAGCCTGCTGCCCGACTACCGGCATGGAGCACATCGGTCGCCGGAATCGGGGTTGGTGCCGCACTTGTTTTGGCGAAAGTCGGCCCGATGTCGGTCATGAGCGGAAGCTTCGTCCTGGGAGCCGTGTTCTCGATCTTTCTCTACTGCCTCTTGAACCGAACCCCCGGAACTTCAGGACGCACCTATACCTCAGTGGCCCGGTTTCTGTCGAACATCTCCTATACCTTGTATCTGGTGCATGTCCCGTTCCTCGTCTTCTGCGCTGCCATGATCGTCGGCACGGGGCAACGGCTTCAGCCTAATGCTTCGGCCCTGCTCACCTGCGGCGCGCTGTGGATTCTTGTACTGGCATACGCCAGCCTGGTCTGGGCACTTTTCGAACGTCGCACCGAACATCTCCGCGTCTGGGTACTGAGGGTCGGCGGCCAGGCGGGGGCGGCAACCGCACCGGCTGCGCCAACTGAGAAGCCAAGGGAGGATTCGGAGCGAGACGCCCCGAAAGGAACCCCGTACTAGGGAACAGCCGGGAGGTGGCGCAGAGCCCGGGTCTCGATCCACGACATCCGAAACACCGACTTGGCAAGACCTTCGCCGCCCTCACCACAAGCGGGCCCGGGTTCCTGCTGTCGATGACCGGACCTTGGCCGCAAGTCGTCCCCCTGCGGCTGTCCGCCTACGACAGCCCGATCAGGACTACACGGAGCCCGATGCGACCTCCCGCGCGAATACCTCGAGCCCACCCTTCTTCCAGTCCTCGAGGAACCGTTGTAGGCCGCTGTCGGTCAGCGGGTGCTTGAAGAGCTGCTGCATGGTCTTAAACGGCATCGTGGCGACGTGCGCGCCCGCTCCGATCGCCTGGACGACGTGCAGAGGGTGCCTGACCGAAGCCACGAGCACCTCGCTCTCGAACCCGTAGGTCTCGACCATGCTCACGGTGGCCGCAACGGCCGTCATCCCGTCGTCCGACACGTCGTCGACGCGCCCCACAAAGTTGCTGATATAGGTAGCTCCCGCCTTGGCGGCGAGGAGCGCCTGCGAGACGCTGAAGACGAGCGTGACGTTCGTGCGGATCCCCCGGTCGCTGAGCTCGCTCACCAGCCGGACGCCGGACTCGATCAACGGCACCTTCACGACGATCTGGGGGTGCCAGCTCGCGATCTCGAGCGCCTCCTTCAGCATGAGCTCGTACTCCGTCGCCACCACTTCCGCGCTAATGTCGCCGCCCGGCACCGCGTCGCAGATGGCCAGGACGGCGTCCTTAAAACCCTTCCCCCCTTTCGCGATGAGCGTCGGGTTGGTCGTCACCCCGTCCAACACCCCCCACTCCGCGGCCTGCCGCACTTCTTCAACGTCTCCGGTGTCCACGAACAGCTTCATAGGTATGGGTTGTATACCTGCGTCAACCGGAGATTTCCTTCGCATGAGCCAGTTGGGCGAACGGGACGTTAGACCCTGCCCCAGGGGAGCGGCGCGGGGAGAGCTGGCGGAGCCAAATGATCCCAAGGCGGAACCTATGGGGAGCCTCCTGCGTTGTACGGTGTGTACGCAATTGACTTGATATCAATAGGCTCAAGATAAAGATGAGATTTGAGAAGCTAACGATTAAATCGCAGGAAGCCTTCCAAGCCGCTCAGGCGGCTGCAGAGCGTTTTCAGCATTCCTCTGTGGACGTCGAGCACCTCCTCCTCGCGTTGCTCGGCCAGGATGAAGGCGTCGCCCGGCCTCTGCTGCAGAAGGTTGGAGTGGAGCCGGCGGCCGTACAGCGGGAGATTGAAGAGGAGCTCCAGCGCCTTCCGAAGGTGCAGGGCGCGGCGTCGTACGGCAGCGCCATCTCCAGCCGCCTCCAGAAGACGTTCAACGACGCCTTCTCGGAAGCAGATCGCATGAGCGACGAGTACGTCTCCGCCGACCACATCCTGCTGGCCATGGCCGACGAGACGGGACCGGCCGGGCGGGCCCTGCGGGGTCAGGGCGTCACCAAGGGCGACCTCCAGAAGGCGGTCGCCGAGCTTCGTGCGGGGCGGCGCGTCAGCGACGCCCACGCCGAAGACAAGTACCATGCGCTCGAGAAGTACGGCATCGACCTCACTGCTCGCGCGCGTCAAGGCAAGCTCGACCCCGTCATCGGGCGGGACGAAGAAATTCGCCGCGTCATCCAGGTGCTCAGCCGCCGGACCAAGAACAACCCCGTGCTCATCGGCGAACCGGGCGTCGGCAAGACGGCGGTCGTCGAGGGCCTGGCTCAGCGAGTCGTGACGGGGGACGTGCCCGGGGGGTTGCGGGATAAGTCGGTCGTATCCCTCGACCTCGGCGCACTCGTCGCGGGCGCCAAGTTCCGGGGGGAGTTCGAGGAGCGGTTGAAGGCGGTGCTCGAAGAGATCGCTCGGTCGGACGGGCGCATCATCCTCTTTATCGACGAGCTCCACACGCTGGTGGGCGCCGGCCGGGCGGAGGGCTCGATGGACGCGGCGAACATGCTGAAACCCATGCTCGCCCGCGGGGAGTTGCGCTGTGTCGGCGCGACGACGCTCAACGAGTACCGGCAGTACATCGAGAAGGACAAGGCGCTCGAGCGCCGCTTCCAGATGGTGCTCGTCGGCGAGCCGAGCGTCGAGGAGACGATCTCCATCCTGCGGGGGCTCAAGGAGAGGTACGAGATTCACCATGGCGTTCGCATTACAGATTCGGCTTTAGTTGCTGCAACGACCCTCTCCAGCCGCTATATCACCGATCGCTTCCTCCCCGACAAGGCGATCGATCTCGTGGACGAGGCCGCTTCCCGCCTGAAGATCGAGATCGATTCTGTACCGGCCGAGATCGATGAAGTCGAGCGGTCGATCGCCCAGTTGGAGATCAACCGCGAGGCGTTGAAAAACGAGACGGACACCGCCAGCAAAGCGCGACTTGAAGACATGGAAAAGCGGTTAGCAGAAATGCGGGAGCAGTCGGGAGCGCTGAGGGCGACTTGGGAACGAGAGAAGGAAAAGATCGAAGCGATCAGAACCCTCAAGGAGCAGCTCGACGGGCTGCGCCTGCAGTTGGAACGGGCGACCGGCGAATTCGACTATGCGAAGGCGAGCGAGATCCAGTACGGCCAGATCCCCGGCCTGCAGAGCAGATTAGAGGAGGAGGCAGCCGATTTGGCGCGTCTCCAGGAAGCGGGAAAGATGCTCAAGGAGGAGGTGGACAGCGAGGACATCGCCGAAGTCGTCGCCAAGTCGACCGGGATTCCTGTGAGCCGCCTTCTTCAGGGCGAGATGCAAAAGCTCCTCACCATGGAGGAGGCGCTGGCCCGGCGAGTCGTGGGGCAGGACGAGGCCCTGCGGGTGCTCGCCGACGCGGTCCGCCGTGCCCGCTCGGGCATCGCCGATCCGCACCGGCCCGTCGGCTCGTTCCTCTTCCTCGGCCCCACGGGTGTGGGAAAGACCGAGACGGCCAAGGCGCTCGCGGAGTTCCTGTTCGACGACGAGCGGGCCATGGTGCGCATCGACATGAGCGAGTACGGCGAGAAGCACTCGGTCGCCCGCCTTATCGGTGCTCCTCCCGGCTACGTGGGCTACGAAGAGGGTGGCCAGCTCACCGAGATCGTGCGGCGCCGGCCGTATTCCGTGATTCTGCTCGACGAGATCGAGAAGGCTCACCCCGAGGTCTTCAACGTTCTGCTCCAACTCCTGGATGATGGGCGGCTCACCGACGGTCAAGGTCGGACGGTGGACTTCCGAAACACCGTCGTGATCCTCACGAGCAACCTCGGCTCGCATTTCTTCGCCGATCCGGTCGCCGCGGAGGCGACGTTCGACGAGGTGCGCGACCAGGTGATGGATGAAGTACGAGGCTACTTCCGCCCGGAATTCATCAACCGCCTGGACGAGATCGTGGTCTTCCGTCCGCTCGGAGTCTCGCAGATCAAGCAGATCGTGCGCATCCAGTTGGAGCGCCTCTCCGCCCGCCTCGCCGAACGTCGAATCGACCTGCGGCTGAGCGAGGAAGCCGTGCTCCAGATCGCAACGGCGGGCT
>JAUJNV010000163.1 GCA_030447945.1 Fimbriimonas sp.
TACCATATCACCTCGGACGAGTGGCTCACCTGGAACCAGATCTACGACCTCGTGGCGCAGGCGGCGGGCACCGAGGCGAAGAAGGTCCACATCGCCTCGGACGCCCTCGCCAAGGCCGACCCGAGCTGGGGGCCGGGACTTCTGGGGGACAAGGCGAACAGCATGGTCTTCGACAACGCGAAGATCAAGCGCCTCGTCCCAGACTTCGCCGCCACCATCCCTTTCGCCGAGGGCGCGCGACAGATCATCGCCTGGTACGACGCCGACCCCGTTCGGCAGAAGGTAGATGAGCGCAAGGACGCACTTCAGGATGAGTTAGCGGCGAAGTACGGGCTGTAAAAGCGAACCGGCCTTGTCGAAACTCGTTCTAGGGGTCCCGCCCGGCGGGCCTACCACCCGGAGAGGAAGGGGACAGGGCGCCACCATCCCTCGTCGGACGCCGCGCCTCGAAACTCGCCCATCTAAAGACGCTTTCGCCGTGCGAGCAATGGCACTATGGGAATCGCGAGCAGGCAGAGCGCGGGGAAGAGGGGCTGGGGGGCGAAGCCCTGCGGATCGCGGGGGAGGTTCAGCTCCACATGGAGAGCCTTCAGCACCTTCAGCGGCGCCTCGGCGAGCACTCGGCCCTTCCCATCGACCGCCAGCGTGTGCCCCTGCGTCGCGGATCGGACGAGCGGCAGGCCCGTCTCCACGGCCCGCCAGATCGAGGCCGCGCGAAGCTGGGCGGGCGCGTTGCTGTTCATGAACCAGTCGTCGATGCTGATGACCGCCAGCAGGCGCGCGCCGTCCTTCGCCTGGCGGTACGGGATGTCGGAGAAGAGCGCCTCGAAGCAGACGACAGGGCCGACGCGCATGCCGGCGACGTCGAGCGTCTTGACCCCCTCCTGCGACGCCGAGAGGTCGCCGGCAGGGAGGTTGAAGCTCGCCAGGCCGGGAATCCAGCTGCGGCCGGGGACGAACTCGCCGAAGATCACGAGGCGGGTTTTGTCCGCGTAGCCCCAGTTGCCGTCGTAGGCGTAAGCCGACTGGTAGACCGTTCCTTCCCCCCGCTGTCCGCCGAAGAGGATGGGCACCTGCGTGTCGACGTCGAAGAGGGTCCTCGGCGGGATCTGCGCGCCTCCCCTGACCAGCCCCTCCGGCAGCACCAGGAGATTCGTCCGGCGGGCGCGGGCCTCCGCAATGAGATGGGTGACGCTCCGGGCCACGCCCACCGTCTGCGCATTGCGGCCGCCAAACGCGACGTCGACCCCCGGCTGCCCGACGGAGATCGTCCGACGATCCGAGGGCGGCGCGGGCATCCACCAGCGGATCAGGGACAGGGCCAGCACCCCTGCGACGGCGGCGGCCAGCGGGCGCATCCGCGCGGCGGGCTCCTTGGCGATGAGAGAAGCGATCAGCACGTTCACGGCGACCGCCCAGGCCGAGCAGAGGAAAAGGGTGCCGTAGTGGGCGGACTGGATGAGAGCCGGGTAGGGCCAGAGGGGCGTCCCCAGCAGGTCCCACGGGAACGCGAAGACGGGGATATAGGCGCGAGCAACCTCGACGCCGGTCCAAGTGAGGGGGACGGTCCACGCCATTCCCCGCGACAGGCCGAGGTGGGCGAGCCACCCGATCAGGCCGTAGTAGAGGGCCATGATCGCGCAGGAGAGGAGCCAGGGCACGAGCGCGAGCCAGGGGCGGCCCGTGTGGGCCGTGGTGAGGGTGTGGAACCAGAAGAGGCCGTAGAGCGAGAAGAGGAACCCCAGCGCGTAGCCGCGCCGGAACGCGCCGCGCGGCGTCGTTCCCCGCAGCCAGAGAAGCCACGGCACCAGCGCTACGAAGACGAGGAACCCGAGGTCGAAGGGGGGAAAGGCCAGGGTCAGGGCGAGCGCGCTCGCCGCCGCCGGCCACAGCCTAGCGAGCCGCCGCACTGCCTGCCGTGGCGACGGGGGGAGCCGCCGGGAGATGGAGCACGTCGTTGTAGCGCAGCATCATGAGCGAGCCGTCGGGGCGCGAGAAGAGCTCGGTGATGGAGGCGTTGCCAAAGCGAAACGCCCGCTGGGTGTCGTAGCTCCCGCCGATCAGCCGCGCGAGGAGCACGGAAAGGGTGCCGCCGTGGGTGACGACGGCGGTTGTCCCGCCCTGCTCTAAAAGCTCGCTGACGACGGAGTCCATGCGGTTCCATACGTCCACGAACGATTCGCCGCCCGGCGGCCGGATCTCGTGGCGGGGCGTGCCGATCATTCGCGTCTCCTCCCGCATCCGTTCCGCGATGGTCTCGAAGCCCCACCCTTCCCACTCCCCGAACCCGCGTTCTCGGAGTCGAGAGTCGAGGCGCAGCGGCGCGCCCGCCGCCTCCGCGAGGGGCTCGGCGGTCTGCGCCGCGCGCTTCAGGTCGCTCGCGATCACGTGGTCGATCGAAGCCGGTGCGAGGGCGGCGGCGAGCAAGCGGGCCTGCTGGTGCCCCAGGTCGTCGAGCGGAACGTCCGACCACCCTTGCGCTTTGGAGGTGGCGTTCCAAGCCGTCTGCGCATGCCGAATGAGGTAGAGGCGCACGGTAAGAGGATACCTAGGGGGATTGGGAGACCGTAAACCGTGATCCGTGGACCGTGTATCGGGGTTGGATGTTTAAAAGTCGATGATCGATAACCTCCGCGCGGCGGAGTAGCTCGGTCCACGGATCACGGTCCACGGTCCACGACTCACGATCAACGACCAACGACCAACGACTCTACGGAATAATCGCCAGACTGCGCACCTCGCTGCCGACGCTCGGGCGGGCGATTCGCTGGGCGAGGCCGTTCGTCAGGTTGATGGCGAAAAGGACCGGTGTGTCCTCTTCTTGAACCTCCAGAGTGGCGAAAGCCGTTCCGGTCGTTCCGGAGATGTCGAAGCCGCCCGCGGCGAAGTCCACCCCCAGCGGACCGACGACGGTCAGCACGCCCATATTCGGGGAAGGATTCCCTCCCACTCCGCCCTGTACTACGAGGGCGTTCAGGTCCGCGTCGAGGACGTACAGAGTGGTGTTGGGGGCGCCCGGGAAGTTGTTCGTGTAGGCGGCGGCGCCGAGATTGGGCCGTGCCGTGGCATTCGGTCCTGCAGCGTCGTAGGCGACGTCGGTGTCGGATGTCACCGTGGCATCGTCCGGATTCAGCCGAAAGTTCTGGAAGCGGTCGGTGACGACACGGATGCGATCCGCTACCGGGTTGAAGTCGAAGCCGATCCGGCCTACGAGGTTTCCAGTGAAAACAGCGGTGCCCACTTGCGTCGCGACACCCGTT
>JAUJNV010000164.1 GCA_030447945.1 Fimbriimonas sp.
CGTTGGCGCCTTGCTGGTCATCTCGGCTGCAGCGCTGTTCGGCACGATCGGCACAGCGCGCGTGCTGGGACCAGAGGCGCCCTCGGCGTCGGTTGGGGCTGTGCGGTTGGCGATCGCCGCCGGCCTGCTGGTGCTGCTAGCGGCCCCGCGCGGTTGGGCCTCGCTGGTCGGCGCCTGGCGGTTGCCCGCGGTCTGGGTCGCGGGGCTAGCGCAGGCCGCCTTCAACATCACCTTCCTCAGTGCCGTGACCCGCACCGGCGTCGCCATGGGCACGTTGGTGGCGATCGGGTGCACGCCGATCCTGACCGGCTTGGCGGCCCGACGCTTCAGCCGGTCCTGGGTGCTTGCCACCGGGCTGGCTCTTGCCGGCTTGGCGGCGCTGCTGAGCGAGGGGCTGCGCTCCGGAGTCACGGTGTCGGGGGTCCTGTTCGCGCTGGGCGCGTCGGCGTCGTACGCGACGTTCATCCTCGCCAGTACTGCTCTCGCCTCGTCCGACGTCGACATGACAGCGAAGCTTGCCGGGATCTTCACGGTGGCCGCTGCGGTTCTCGCGCCGGCGCTGCTGCTGTGGCCGCTGGACTGGAGCCGTACGCCGTCGGGCCTGGCGATGGTGGTCTACATGGCGGTTGCGGCATTCGATGAGCGCCTCGAGGATCCGCGGCATCAGTCGATAGCGTCCTTCTGCGCGCTGGTAGGGGTCCGTTGCGGTGCCCATCGCGATCGCCTCGCCCTTCCACCGCCGGCTGCGCAGCTCCTTCCGCAGAAGATCAGGGGCGTTCACCTTCACGACGATCTTCGTCTCGAAGTCCTTGCCCGCCCCCATGTCCATGAACGTGTGCGTAGACCGAGCAAAGCAGTAAGTACATGCATGGGAGCAGCCCCTGTAGGGGTTGATGGTCCAGTTGAAGGGGAGATAGTTGCCAGGGACATGGTTGACGATCGACTTCGCCTCGACCTCGATGAACTCGATGCCGCGGAAGCCCGGGGTGTCCCACGACCGCCGTCCCAGCTCGAAGAGCCTCTCCTCGCCCATGTCACAGGATAGAACGTATGTTCGATAGACGTCAACGGGTCCGGATGGAGGGGGCGATCGCCGCCGCCGGGTTCGCCAGCGGGGACCGCTTCGTCGTGGGCCTCTGGGAGGACGGGCCCTTCGGGCCCATGACGGATGTCATGTGGGCCGACCCGAACGGGGTCCGGACGCTGCTCGTCCCGGACGAGAAGGCCGGGCGCTTCATCGGCGGCGTTTACAACTTCGAATCCACTCGGATCGTTCCTATCTCGGTCACTCGCTCGCAAGAAGAGGTGGCGATCGAAGCAGGTCCGTTATGTCTCCGGCTGACTCTGGGCAAGCCCAACCGCCTCTTCTCCCTGCGACCGAGGTTCCTTCGCAGGAGCCCCGCTTGGGTTCGCGTGGAGGACTCCTTCTTCCGGCCGCTGGTGGGGAGCGTCGTCCTGAAAGGGGCTGCGGGCGTGCGCGGGTACGGGGTCACGGAGTCGGGCGTGAGGGAGTGGTACGCCGTCGACTCCTACCGGCCGCTGGTCGACGCAGAGGCCAGCTTGGATGGTTCCGACCTAGGCCCTTTGAGACCCCTCACGCCCCCGGTCCGGTTCGGCTTCAGCGAGTTCCCGGCCGTCCCGGCCTTCGTCGGGTGCGCGCCCGTTCTCGAAGGCGTGCCCGCCGATCTCCTCAGGTGACGCCGGAGGCGCGGGCATCCCCTCCGGGAACCGCGCCCGGCGGAGATAAGGAAGCAGCTCAGTGAACACGATCGCAGCAAGGATCATGGCGGCCCCTCCCCACGCCGGGGCGCTGAGGCGCTCGTCGTTCAACAGGTAGGCGAAGAGCCCGGCGAACGCAGGCTCACTAGCCAGTATCAGTGCGGTTCGTGCGGGGGGCGCGTGTCTCTGCGCGTACGTCTGCACGAAGAACGCGATAGCGCTCGCCGCCACAGCGGTCACGACCAGAGCCACCCAGACGCTCGTTTCGGAGGGAACCTCGAGACCGCCCGTGACCAGCGTGAGGAGCAGGCTCGCAACCCCGCAGACCAACAGCTGCACCGTTAGCAGGGCCCCTGTGGGGAAGCGCAGGACGGCCCGAGCCGTGGCGAGGATGTGGAACGAGAAGGAGCACGCGCAGAGGAACACCAGACCGTCACCCAGGAGATTCAACCCGCCCCCGCCGCCCGACAACAAGAACAGGCCGACCGCCGAGACTACGGCGGCGCCCCAGGCGGGCAGGGGGACCCGTTCCCTGCCGAAGATCCCCCCGAACAGCGGCGTGAGAACCACGAACATCCCCGTGATGAAGCCGGCGCTGGCGGCGCTCGTCCTCTCCAGGCCAAGCGTCTGGAACAGGTAGCCGCCGGTCAGCCATATGCCCATCACGCCACCGGCCCTCCAACCCTCGTGGGGAAGCGCTTTGATCTCTCGCCGGAAAACGAGGCCCACGAGGACCGCCGCCGCGAGGAAGCGGTAGGCGAGGAAGACGGGGACGGGGAGCACCTCGACGGCGTCCTGCACCATCACGAACGTGAGACCCCAGACCGCGGCTACGGCAACCAGAGCCGCTTCGGCGAATAGCGAGCGTGGGTTCTTCACTGCGAGGACGCTACGTCAAGCGAGTCGCTGTCAGGCAACCTTCTCGATGGCGTCGGATTCCCTGTTGTCCCGCAGGAGGTCTAGAACGGCGTCCTCGACGGCGCCCTGCAGCGACGCCTCTCCGAAAGCGTCGATCTCGCCCAGCTCATCCAACACCCCGCCGATCGTGACGCCGGACTCGAACCGGTCGATGACTCGTGGGTCTATGTACGAGGCACGGCACACCGCCGGGGTGTTGCCGAGATAACGAGCCACCTCTTGCACCGCCCGCGAGATGGCACGTTTCCTTCCGGTCTTGGACCTCACCTGAGGAAAGGACACCGCAAGGGCCACCGCGGCAAGCACGGTCGCGTGCCAGGTACGGAAGTCCTTGGCCGAATAGGAGCCTCCGCTCAAGCCTTTCAAATACTCGTTGATGTCCGTCGACTTCACGTCCCTCCACTTACCGTCTTGCTTGTAGGCCAGCAGCTCCGGCCCCCCGGAACGCCGCTTCTTCAGTACCTGCACGCAATCGAATACCGCCTTGTCGACGACGGACCGTTCGAGCTCCTTACCGCTCTTGGCGATGTACTCGAATACCACTTCGCTGTCGCCCAGCGTGACGTGCTCTTTCCTGATGGTCGCGAGACC
>JAUJNV010000165.1 GCA_030447945.1 Fimbriimonas sp.
TGGTGGCAGTGCCCGTGGACGATCGCCTTGCGATGGATCTCTGGCGGCTCGTAATTCCTGGCTTACTGGACAAGGAACTCGTCGAGCGTGAGGGTCTGCTGGCTCAGGCGCCTGGCGTCTTCGTCGTGGGGGAGCATGTTTGGTAGCTCGTCCCGGAAGGTAGCCACGCAACTCGGCTCTATCCCCACCACCTTGATGCCCTCCCGGACGTAGGGGCTCAAGGTCTCGACCAGCCGGTTCAGAAAGACCTTCGCGGTGTCGAGCATGCCGTAGTCGTAGAGGGGGCGGCCGCAGCAGAGCGCCTGCTGGGGCACGATGATCCGGTAGCCGGCCGCCTCCATCACCTCCACCGCCGCCTTCATCGGTTCGGGATGGAGGAAGTTGTTAAAGGTGTCCGGGAAGAGCACGACCGGCGGGCCGCTAAGATTCCTGGGACCGCGTTCTTTGAACCAGGCCTTGAAGGTCTGGTGAGCGAACGGTGGCATCTCTCGCTCGGGCGTCAACCCTCCCACGCGCTTGACCAGATCTTTGAGCACCGGCGTGTGGGTGACGAGGTTTGCGAGGCGTGGCGTGTACTGCGCGAGGCGGGCGTGGAACATGATCAGGCCCATCGTGTACGCGTAGGCGGGGCGCAGCTTCCCCTTGTAGTACTTGGAGAGGAACTCGGTTTTGTAGGTGGCTATGTCGACGTTGACCGGACAGTCGCCTTTGCAACCCTTGCACGAGAGGCACAGGTCGAGCGCGTTGTAGACCTCCTTGCTGCGGAACCCGTCCTTTATGACATCGCCCCTGAGCATCTCGTGCAGGATGCGGGCACGCCCGCGCGTGGAGTGCTCCTCCTCCTTTGTGACCATGTAGCTGGGGCACATGGTGCCACTCTCGATGTCGCGGCATTTGCCGGCGCCGACGCAGCGCAGGGTGGCATGGGCGAAGCTGCCGTTGTCCTCCGGGTAGGAGAAGTAAGTCTCGGGCTCACGCGGGTTGTAGTCGGTGCCGAGCCTCAAGTTCTCGGTAATGCGGTAGGCGTCTACGACCTTGCCGGGATTCATTTTCCGCTCGGGGTCCCAGATCTCCTTGAACTCCCGGAACGCCCCTATCAGCTCCTCGCCGAACATCTTGGGCAAAAGCTCCGCCCGGGACTGGCCGTCGCCATGCTCGCCGGAGAGCGACCCGCCGTAGGAAACCACGAGATCCGCCGCCTCGTCCAAAAAGGCGCGCCACTTCTTGATCCCTTCGGCAGTCCTCAAGTCGAAGTCCATGCGGCAGTGGACACAGCCGTCGCCGAAGTGGCCATAGAGGGAGGTGCTGTAACCGTACTCGTTCAGCAGATCCCGGAAGTCCCGCAGGTAGTCGCCGAGCCGCTCGGGCGGCACGGCCGCGTCCTCCCAGCCCTCCCAGGCATCGCCTTGTCCAGGGACAAACGCCGTCGCCCCGAGGCCATCCTCACGTACATCCCAGATCTTGCTCGCCTCGCTCGGGTCATCGAGGAGCTTCATCGAGGGCGCGTCCTCCGCCTCCTCTAGCTCCTCCATGAGCTTCTGAGCCTTGCCATGGCTCTCGTCGGGGGTCTCGCCGCCGAACTCCACCATCAGCCAGCCCTTCCCCTCCGGGAGCAGCGGGATGTCGCCGGGGTGCATATATTTCTTTTTCATGTCGTCGATCAGCGTGTCGTCGATGGCCTCGAGACCTACGGGTCCGTACCCCAGGATCTCCGAGACGTGGTCGCCGGCCTCGTAGATGCTCGGGTAGCCCAGCACCAGGAGGGATCTTGCCGGCGGGCTGTGGACCAAGCGGACCTTGGCCTCTAGGATCGTAACCAGCGTGCCCTCGCTGCCGGTGAGGGCGCGTGCGACATTGAAACCCTTCTCGGGCAAGAGGTCGTCCAGGTTGTAACCGGAGACCCGCCGCGGGATGTCCGGGTAGCGCTCACGGATCAGGTCGGCGTACTTGTCGCGCAGATCGCGGAGCTTAGCGTAGATCTCGCCGCGCCTTCCGCCCTCCCCTATGATCCGCTCCAGTTCCTCGTCGCTGGTCGCGCCGACGCGCATCCTGAGGCCGTCCTGGGTGAGGATCTCCAGTTCTTCGACGTTGTCGGAGGTTCTTCCGGCCATCACGGAGTGGGTGCCGCAAGAGTTATTGCCGATCATGCCGCCCATAGTCGCGTACTCGTGCGTAGAGGTGTCGGGCGCAAAGGTTAGCTCGCACACTTCCTCGGCTGAGTTGGAGAGCTGGTCGCGGACGACCCCCGGTTGCACCCGCGCGAACTCCTCTTCCGGGTTTATCTCGATGATCTCGCGCATGTACTTCGAGGTGTCGATGACGACGGCGACGTTGGTGGTCTCCCCCGATACGCTCGTGCCGCACCCGCGCGGGAGTACCGGCGCGCCGTACTTCCGGCAGACCTCCACCGTCGCGACGACGTCGTCGGCGTCGCGGGGAACGACCACCCCAAAGGGCACCTGCCGGTAGTTCGAGCTGTCGTGAGCGTAAGCGGCCAGGGTCCCGGCATCGAAGCGTACCTCTCCACGGACCTTTGCCCGCAGTTCGGTCTCCAGCGCTTCAACGTTGGTGTCTGGGGAACCCGCCACTCCGTTACGGGAGCCGCCTTTGCTTCCTATGGTGACTCGCATGATCTTCTCTCCTTTTGAGGCGTCTGTTCGTCAGGCCCCGTACACGGCGTAGCTCGCCGCGTCGGAGCGCTTCAACTCGAGCCCGAAGCCGGGCCGCAAGAGGTCGGGGCGCAGGGCGCCGTCGACTGGTTCAGGCGTCCCATCGAACAGCATCCGCTCCATTCGCGTATGGTCGTGGAAGTACTCCAGGTGGCGCAGCGGGACGGTGGCGCAGCAGGCGGGGACGTGGAGCGCCGGCGCCGTGTGCGCCGAGAGCGGCATCGAACGGGCCTCGCAGAGGGAGCCCGTTTGCAGAAACCCGGTTATGCCGGCGCACCGCGTCGCGTCGGCCTGCAGCACGTCCACCGCGCCCGCCTCCAGCATCCGCCAGAAGTAAGGGAGATCGTAGCCATACTCGCCGGCGGCGATCTGCATGCCGGCAGGCGCCCGGTCGCGGAGGAGTCGCAAGCCCTCCAGGTCGTCGGAGGAGACGGGCTCCTCGAACCAGCTCACCCCGAACTCGGCGAACCGCTCGGCGAGATCCAGCGCCTGTTTGCGGTCGTAGGCGCCGTTGGCGTCCACGAAGAGCTCCACGTCGGGT
>JAUJNV010000166.1 GCA_030447945.1 Fimbriimonas sp.
CAGCCTCTAGGGATTCTCTCAGCAGTTGCTCTGTTTTATCTTTTGAGCAACCACGAGTACTTTGTGGATCTGCTCCTGCACTCTCGCGAGGCATGCGGAAGATGCGAGGGCAAATCCTACGAAGGCGTAGCCGCGCAGGAACCGGCAGCCCGCGGAATCTGTCGACGGTCGGCCCAGCGCCGCTGCCCAGATTGTCTCAAAGCGCATATCCATTGAGCGCCTGCGCTAGCGCCGATCGTTCAACGAAACCGGGAAGGGCAGCCCCTTACGCCTGCTCTTTCGCCGCCACTTCCCAGAGCCGTACGACCTTGTCCTGGCCGGCGGCGGCGAGGCGCTTGCCGTCGGGGGAGAAGGCGACGGTGGCGAGGGGGCGGTTCGAGGCCTCGATGCGCACGTTGCCCACGCCCTTCGCGGCGTTCCAGAGGCCGACCGTGCCGTCGCGGGAGGCGGAGGCGACGAGCCAGCCGTTGGGGTGGAAGGAGAGATCCTCGATCGGCTTCGTGTGGCCGTACATCATCTTCGCCAGCTCGCCGTCCGACAGGTTGAACACCCGGATGGAGAGGTCGACGCCCGCCACCGCGAGATAGCGCCCGTCGGGCGAAAAGGCGATGGAGGTGACCACCGAGCGGATCTGGCGGAAGGTGTGGAGCAGCGCGCCGGTGGCGGCGTCGTACAGCTTCACCGTGGCGTCGGCGGAGCCGGAGGCGACGCGGCGCGAGTCGGTGGACCAGGCCATGGCGGTGACCGCCTCGCTATGGTCCTCCTTGCGGTAGAGCGATTCGCCCGTCCGCGCGTCGATCACGGCGCGCGCCCGGTGCAGCGAGCCGGCGGCGAGGCGCTCGCCGTCGGGCGAGAGCGAGAGCGGGCCGACCCACTCCTCGGCGGTGGTCTTCCAGAGCTCGACCTTGTCGCCCTTCATGCGCCACAGCCCGAGGTGCGTCTCGGCGGAGCCGGCCGCGATCATGCGGTCCCCTTCGAGCGGACGCAGCACGGAGATGACTCCCCCCTCGACGCGGACGCGTCGGCGCGGAGTCTCGCTCTCCTCGCTCCACCACAGCAGCTCGTTGTCGAACCCGCTGGTAATGAGCTCGCCCGAGTCGGGGGCGAACGCGGCGGCGTAGACCGGAGTCGCGTGGGCGGTGAGGCGGCTGCGCAGACGCACGACGATCGGCTTGGGCGGCGCCTTTTGGCGCGGCGACGGGGCCGAGTCGCTGAGGCCGCCACCCGCGAGCATCGCGTCGTACTCCGCGCGGCGCGTGGGGTCGGTGAGGGTGGCGAACGCTTCGTTGATCCGCGCCATGTTCTCGTGGGCGCGCGGGTCGGCGCTCACGTCGGGATGGTGGCGCCGCGCCAATCGGCGGTACGCTTTACGCAGCGTCTCGGGATCGGCGGCCGGAGCGACGCCGAGCATGTCGTAGAAGGAAGAAAGGGTCTTCAAAATGCGCGTCGCGCCCCTCCTTAGCGGGCGCGAACTTCCCTTATTTAGACGATGCGGCGCGGTGGATCATTCGCAGGGGCGTGCCTTGTGGATGATGCTTCGTGGGGATAATCGCGCCAAAAGCGTCATCATTTTCGCGCCGAAGCTCTCGCTTACGCCGTAATCGTCGCCAAAAGCTCCTGCGTCTTGCGCTCCATCAGGGCGCGGTCCCCCCGCGACTCGACGTTCAGCCGGATGACGGGCTCGGTGTTCGAGCCGCGCAGGTTGAACCGCCAGTCGCCGCAGTCGATGCTCAGGCCGTCGATCTTGTCGACTGTGCCCTGTGGCCCGTACTCCGCCTCGACGCGGGCGAGGACGGTAGCCACGTCCGGCACGGTGGAGTTCACCTCGCCCGAGCAGGGGTAGCGCGCGATCATCTCGCCGACGAGCTCGCCCAGAGACCGGCCCGAGAGGGAGACCAGGCGCGCGACCAGGAGGAAGGGGATCATCCCGCTGTCGCAGTACCAGTGGTCCTTGAAGTAGTGGTGCGCGCTCATCTCGCCGCCGTAGGTGGCATCGACGGAGCGCATTTTCTCCTTGATGAAGGCATGCCCGCTCTTGCAGATCTCCGCGCGTCCGCCCAGCCGGGCCACGATGTCGAGGGTGTTCCAGGTGAGCCGGGGGTCGTAAACGATGGTGTGATCCGGCCCCTGCTCGAGGATCGCCTGCGCGAGCAGGCCGACGATGTAGTACCCCTCGATGAAGTTGCCGAACTCGTCGAAAAAGAAGCAGCGGTCGTAGTCCCCGTCCCAGGCGACGCCGAAGTCGAAGGAAGCATTGGGCGTTGGGCGTTGGGCGTTGGGGGAATCCGTCTCCCTAACGCCTAACGCCCCCGCCCGCAGGGCGGCCATCGTTCCTTGTCGCGCTTCCTCGAGGATCGGGTTCGGGACGCCGTTGGGGAAGTTGCCGTCAGGCTCGAAATTGCGCTCCGTGACTTCAACGGGCAGATGGGGGAGCAGGGCGTTCAGCGCGACGCCGGCTGCGCCGTTGCCCGCGTCGGCGAGGATACGCAGGGGCTTGAGCCCCTCGGGCGGGACGATGCGCAGGAGGTGCTGCACGAAGTCGGAGTAGACGTCCCTCGTCTCGCGCGTGCCGCTGCCCGTGCGTTCGAAGTGTCCCTCGTGGGCGCGCCGCTCGATCTCGTCGAGGCCGGTGTCGCCGCTGATCGGGCGGCTCTCGGCGCGCACCATCTTCATGCCGTTGTACTCCGGCGGGTTGTGGCTGGCGGTGATCATGATGCCGCCGTCGTAGCCGTAGTTCGCGGTGGCGAAGTACACCATCTCGGTGCCGACCATGCCGAGGTCGACGACGTCCACGCCCGCGTCGTTCAGGCCGCGCGCGAGGGCCTCGTGCAACTCCGGCCCGCTCAGGCGGATGTCGTGGCCCAGGCAGACCTTCTTCGGGCCCAGGGCGTCGGCATAGGCGCGCCCGATCCGGTACGCGAGCTCCGGATTCAGCTCCGCCGGCACCTTGCCGCGGACGTCGTAGGCCTTAAAGGCCGCGAGGTACTTGCCCATCGGGCGGATGATAGCCGATTGGACGGGGAGACGGGGCACAGGGGAGCGGGGGCGGGGGGCCGGGGCCGCACGTTGGGGGGGGAGGTACAAACCCAAACCAGTGCCCCCCCCCCCCCAAACACCCACCCACCGACATAAAACCCCCAAATACCCCACCAAAGGTAGGCGCCCCC
>JAUJNV010000167.1 GCA_030447945.1 Fimbriimonas sp.
ACCGGCTCGAGGAGGTGGAGGCCGGTCTGGGGCACGACCCGGACGAGGTCTACACCGAGTACGCCGACCCGAAGCGCGACCCCTGGCGGGTGCTCGTGCTGCCGGTGCTGAAGCGAGTCCCGGCGAGGCGGCTCGTCGAGGAAACGGGTCTGGCTTTGAGCACGGTCAAGGCGGCGCGCAACGGGCACACGCTCCCGCACGGCCGCAACCGGGAGGTCCTGGCGCGGGCCGCAGCCGCCTTCGCCCGCGAGCGGCTACGGAAGCAGGGACTGGAACCGCCGGCCGACGACCTCGCCGCGTGCGCAACCTACCTGCGTTGCAGACCTCGACCAAGCGACATCTAGGATCAGGACTACCCCACGGCGGCGCACCATGGTGCGAAACCCGAAATCCCTGCCCAGGGCGAAGAACCCCTTCGGTCCCTCTCTAGGGCTCGGCTGCCGCGTCCTTGGCCGGAAGCTCTCGGAGACCACGGACGGGTGACAGGGCGAGCCAGAAGACCGAGAGCATCGTGAGCAGTGCACCCAAGAACATCGCCGAGCGCAAGCCGACCGCCTCCCCAGCCGTCCCGCCTACAAGAGCCGCCAGCGGCGCCGCACTCCACGAGATGAACCGCATGGTGGCATTGGTGCGGCCGAGCAAACGGTCAGGGGTGATGTGCTGACGGAGACTGAGGTGATTGATCATGGCAATCTGCCCCGTGAGACCATTGAGTAGGTTCGCGCCGGCCAGCAGCGGGACTACCACGAAGGACGGGCCGCTGGTGAGCGGGATGACGAGCAGTGAGGCGCTACCGAGCCCCGTAGCTGCCATGATCACCGGTCCAACGCCGAGTCGCTTCGCCCCGTATCCCGCGAGCAGCGCACCGACCAGGAATCCGGGCCCGGTGAACGCGAAGATGACCCCAATGAGGGCGGGGGACAAGTCGAGGATGCGAGTCAGGTACAAGATGTAGACGGTGAAGAGCACGCCGAGGCCGAGATTGAACGTGGCGGTCGCGGCGACCAGCGCGCGGAGGATAGGGCTGCCCATCACGAATCCGAGTCCCTCCCGGATCTCGGCTAACACGCTCGGTCGATCTTCCCGAGGGGAGGGTGCTACCTCCCGTGCGTGAATCGACCGAAGCAACAGGGCCGAGACGAGAAAGGAGAGCGCGTCGAGCGCGATGGCGAAGGGAGCGGTCAGGAGCTGCACGAGGAAACCGCCGAGGCCCGGCCCCACGATCTGAGAGGCCGATCGGCTGACCTCCAGCTTGCTATTGCCCTCGACGAGCTGCTGGCGCTGGACCACCGAAGGCAGGAACGAGAAGTACGCGATGTCGAAGAAGAGTGAAAGCGTGCCCACGACGAACCCCACCACGAATAACAGCTCTATCGTGAGCAGGTCCATCATCGCGGCCAGCGGGATCAGGCCGAGGGCGAGAGCCCGGCCAATGTCCGTCCAGACCAGGATCGAGCGACGCCGGCGTCGATCGGCGACGGCTCCCGCGACTAAACCGAAGAGAAGGGCTGGTACCGCTTGGGTGGCGCGTAGGACACCCATCTCAGCGGAGGTCGCCTGGAGCGTGAGCACGGCGGCAAGGGGTAGCGCGAGGCTCGTGATCTGAGAGCCAAAGACCGAGACGGTCTGCGCCGCCCAGAGCCTCAGGAAGTCCTGGTTGTGCCACAGATCGCCCTCGAGCAGGCGCCGCCACCAGGGAAGGCGTTCGGGCTCGAGGCCTTGCGTGATCTCTGTCCTCGCGGACTGTGCTGATGGAGCCACCACGTCGCCGTCCTCTCGCAGCGGCACTTAGCACGCCTCCCGCGAGCCGTTGACCTCGGCCAACAGCGGAGGACCGAACAGCACCTCAGATGACGGGCAAGCACTGCGATGGTCGCCCATCACGGACGTGCCTTGGTCACTACTTCAGCAAGCGCGCCGCACATGTGAAGAGCGTCTTCCGGAACCTGGTCGCAGGCGCCATCCAAGATCGCTTCACATGCGGAAATCGTCTCATGACGCGGGATGACCTGGCCCCGCAATCTCGTGAATGTCTCCGCGACGAACAACGGCTGGGTCAAGAAGCGGCGGATCCTTGCCGCACGTTGCGCCACCACCCGATCGTCCTTGGACTGCGTCACAGGCCGTACCCTCGGCCGGTTCTGGAGGTGCTCAGCCCGTTCCAGCAGTCGACGCACGGCGGTGGCAACGTCGTAATGCTTCCGGCCGACGATGGCTGGATCAAGGGCGCGCGAGGTGGACCGCAACGGGTCGATGGCGGGGTAGAAGCCGCGGCGAGCGAGGTCGCCTGAGAAGGCTGTGACCGCGTCGAGGTGGCTTGCCTCTTGGACCAAGGTGGGTGCCCAGGGATCATCGACGGACACGTAGACCGCTTGCACGGACGCGGAGGCGCTGTAGGCAAAGCGCTGGATGACAGAAACCTCTGCATCCCTGTCCACGAACACGATGACCGAGAGCATGCCCCGCCCGGCGCCGATGTTCCGGATCAGTTCTTCGACCAAGACCATCTTGCCTGCCTGCATGTGTCCAGCAAAGCCAATGGCGCCGCCGCGGACATATGGACAGAGTAGGTCGATGACCTTGATGCCCGTCTCGAGCACCTGAGGCACAGAGGCGCGCCGGAAGGAGGTGATGATGCGGGGTATGGCCCGGGCACTAAGTGCGGCACGAATCGGGGTATTCGTATCGACCACGCGCAGTCCCGGGCGCAATCCCTCCGTCCCGCTCGCCCCGCCGTCGATAGCGATACAGCGCGCCAGACCATCGTCCGTGTACTGTGCGACTTGGGCCGTCCACGTGACGTTCCGGGAGTTGCCCGTGATCGTCAGGGCGTTCATCACCGCCGGGCGCCTCCCCCCCGGGAAGCGGGCGTCGAAGACTGACCCGTTGGTGCGGACGATCTGCCCTACGCTCGCGGCGAAACCGTCGGCCCAACGATGCGGCTCAAGCGCGTCCTTGGCTATCGCCGGGTGCCCCCCTGCTCTCAGTCTTTTCCGCGCGCTTCGCAAACGGTTGTTGACCGTCGCCACAGGGAGGTTCAGGAACGCGGCGACCTCCCGTTGGGAGTGGTCCTGAACGTAGTAGAGGAGCGCTACATCACGCTCCGCTGGTGGCAGGGCGTGGATTACAGCCAGCACCCGATCTAGCGCGTCCTGCTCCTCCGCCT
>JAUJNV010000168.1 GCA_030447945.1 Fimbriimonas sp.
AACTTCATCGACCTGGTCCAGGGGCGCACGACCGACAACCACGCGCCCGGCTGGGCCGCGATGCGCTCCGTCGAGCTACTGGACGCCGCGTACCGGAGCGCAGTGTCCGGCCGCCCGGAAGCGGTATGAGGCTGCTCCGGAGCTTCCCGCTACGTCACCGGGCCGAAGTGGTCGCCCCAGCGCTGTGCGAGCTTGCGGCCCACGGGCGCGAGCGCTCGCCGCTCCTGAGGTGAGAGCGGCTTGAAGGCGCGGGCGCGCGCCACGTTCCGCAGCAACTCCTCGCGCGTCGCCATTCCAACGACGGCCATTGAGACTCGCGGGATCGACAGGGCGTAGCGGAACGCAAGATCGAGGTGCGCGTTCGGCATCATCGCGTTCGTCATCGCTTTGCTCTTGTAGTCGGCGCCGCCGAAGACTTTCATGGCCACAAGCCCGATGTTCTTGCGCGCCGCCGTCGGCCAGATCTTCTCCTCGAAGTTATAGGTGTACCGGTCGGCGAAGTTGACGGCGCACATCAGCACGTCCACGTCGAAGTCCTCGAGCACCGTCAGGAACTTCTGCGGCCGGTGATGGCCGCTGACGCCGACAAACCGGATGAGGCCGTTGCGCTTCGCCTTCAGCAGGGCCGCCAGTACGCCATTCTTGCTGGTCGCCGTCCGGAGATCGAGCGAGCCGAGCGAGTGGACGTGGACGAGATCCGCCCGTTCCGTCTGAAGCTCCTTGAGGTTACGCTCCAGTAGACGCATTGCCGCGTCCCCGCTCGACTCGTGGCACTTGGTGACGAGGAAGATGTCTTTGCGCCGGCTCTTGAGCACGTGCCCTAGCTGGAGCTGCGCCTTGCCGTATCCGGTGTTCAGCGGAGCCGTGTCCATGTAATTCACACCGAGGTCGATCGCCTCGTTGTAAAGAGCGACGGCGTTGGCGAGGTTGCGCCGCACCCCGGTGGGCGCGGTCCCAAAGCCGAGGATGGGAACTCGGACCCCCGTCTTCCCCAACACACGCTGTGGCATCGTCCCCGCCGCCAGGCTTTCCTCCGGCTCGACGGCGGTCCCCAGCGCCAATGCGCCCGTAGCCGCCTTCAAGAAGTCGCGTCGCGTCGAACGGCAGTCCATGGGTCGCTCCTGTGGAGGATGAGCGCCTGCCGGTACAGGGAAAGCTGGGCCGGCGAGCGCTCGGGCTGACGAGGCTATTCTAACACGGAAGCGCTAACGGCGTGTCCGAACCGATTGTACAGCGGGCGCCGGGAGTAGCGCCGCTTCAGCACGAAACACGGCCGGTTGCCACCGCGCGGGCAGACCGGCCGTGTTGTTTCCATGGCTTGTGGGACAACGCCGTCCCGAACACCCTTAGCCGGTGGTCGTCACCCTCTCGAAGGCGAACTGCGCGGCGGGCGCAATCTGGTTCCAGACCTTCTCGGCCGTCGCTCGCTCCTCCTGCTGGATCTCGCGGGCGAGCCGTTCGGTCTCGGTGTCGCCGGCGGCTGCGGCGGCAACAGCCAGGGACTCGTACATGGCTATCTCGCTGTTCTCGACGGCGTAGGCCATCATCAGGTCCTGCGTCCCGCGCTCCGACTCGTCGTGGCCGAGCTGCGCTGCTTTCGGGGCCAGGCCGAACATATGCGCGAGGAAGCTCTTCACGCCGGAGGGCTTCCCGCCCAGCGACTCCAGTCGCGCCGAGAGGCGCTGGTGCTGCAGATGAGTCTCGTTTGCGTGCTGCTCGAACAGCGTTTTCAGTTCCATCTGGTCGAGCTCGGCGGCGAAGGTGCGGAGTTGCGTCTCGAAGTTTGTTTCCGCGGCAATCGCGTCTTCCAAGTAACGACAGATGACCTCGGTGGGTGCTTGCTGTGCCATTGCTTTCCTCCATGACGGGGCTCGCCCGCCGCTTCCGTATACCAAGGACTACTATTCCCGCCGGAAATGCCGCCGAAACGCGGGCTGGCCTCGCCGCAGGGCGACCGGCGCGGGCGCGCCGCCCGGAGTTTAGCGCGGTTTGCTCGGGGGAAAGTCCCTCTCACCATGAACAATCCGCTCACTCTGTCCTGCGATTGCGCCGTCATCGGCGCCGGCCCCGGAGGCCTCGCCGCAGCTGTGTACCTGGCTCGCTCCAACCGGCACGTGCTGGTGTTCGACGGCGGGAAGCCCCGCGCGGCGTGGAGCCCCTGGAACCGGAACTACCCCGGCTTCCCGGAGGGGGTGGCGGGCGCGGAGCTGGTGTCCCGCTTCCGCAAACAAGCAGAGGAGTTCGACGTGCAGTTCGTGCCGGACCGGGTCGCGAGCGTGGGCCAGGCGGACGGGAAGTTCACGATCGACGCGGGAGAGTTGGGAGTCGAGGCTCGCACGCTCATCCTCGCGACCGGCGTCACCGACGAGTGGCCCGACGTGCCGAACGTCGATGCTCTCAAAGGGTCCCGGATCCGCGTGTGCCCCATCTGTGACGCCTACGAAGCGAACGGGAAGCGGGTGGGCCTCATCGGCTGCGGGGACAAGGCGGCGCGCGAAACACTCTACCTGCGCAAGTTCACCTCCAACATGGCGCTCTTCACGCACGCCCTACGCGAGGAGCAGCCTATCTGTCAGGAGTTGACGGAACGCCACGCGGGGGAGGAGATCGCCGTCTACGACGCCCGCGTCGAAAAGCTGGTCCCGCTCGGCGAAGAGGGCGTCTCCGTCTGCCTCGCGGATGGGCAGGAGGTCCCCATCGACCTCCTCTTCTCTGCACTGGGAGCGCATCCGAACACGGAGCTGGCCGTGCCCCTGGGTGTGGAGCTGGACGAGGACGGCTACATCAAGGTCGACCGCTGGCAGGCGACCAACGTGCCGAACCTGTACGCCGTGGGCGACGTAACCTGCGCGATCAACCAGGTGACCGTGGCCGTCGGGCAGGCCGCCGTTGCCGCGGTAGCCGTGCACAACTCGCTGCTGGACTTTTAGTGGGCTCCCGGTCCTACGCCGGGCCCCGCTACTTGTTCCACGTGTTGTACGGGTGCTGCGCCAGGGAAGCGTTCTTGTAGGCCAGATCTTCGGTCACGTCCTGCCCAAGCCAGGCCGGGCGGTCGAACATGCATTCCAGGCTTGGGATCTCTATCTCCGCGACCACCAGCCCCTCGTTTGCGCCGTTGAAGACGTCAATCTCCCATGTCAGGTCGTT
>JAUJNV010000169.1 GCA_030447945.1 Fimbriimonas sp.
GGGCAGCGCGCCTCGCCCGCGCGCGGCGGCCCGCGGCGGGCCTCGGCCACATTCTGGCCCGCGACCGGCTCCTCGCCCTGAGCCCTACGGTGCTCAACGTGCCGGGCGACCTCACGATCGCCACCTGCGTCTCGGCTCTCGTCGGAGATCGCCGCGACCAGAGCGAGGCGACGGCGGCGATGGCCTAGCGCTTCTTCGGCACGACGGTCACCTTGCTGCCGGCCGCCCGAATCCGCGCCCAGCCGTCCTTGCGCACCAGTACCGTGCCGCCAAACACCTTGCCTTTGCCGATGGGCACCCAAACCGGCCGCCCGGCCAGCCTTGCCGGGATGCTCAAGGTGTACTTGTCAGGCTCGCCTGCGGCGGCGGTCACCTTTTTGGGGAACTCGGACGGCTTTGCGAATTCGCTCAACTCCAGGGCCTTGGCGAAGGACTTCTCCGGCAGGGCCTCCGACGCCCATAGCGCCACGCCTACGTAGGCATCCATCGCCTTCGGCCCGTACCCCTTGAGGAGCCGCGCGTCCGGGCCGTTCAAGGCGGCACGGTCGGCGAGCGGATCGCTGTTGAGCTTTACCCAAGCGTCAAGGTTCTCTATGGAGACCCCCATCGCGTCCTCGGGCCCCAGTCTCTTCTTCGCGATGTCGTCGCGTAGCCAGCGCAGAAACAGGCACTCGCCGAGGCGGCCGGCGGCCCAGTCTTCGGGGGTCTTGAAGCCGCCGACCGCGGGGAGCGAGGCGTGCCCGTACTCGTGGGCCATCTCGCGCGCCGCCTCGAGGGGGTCCTTCAGCCCCGGAATATCGTAAATGTAGATCGTGTTGACCTTCGTGATGCGGTCGCGGGCCACGTCGAGAAGCTGCTCGCCTCCCACGTCGGGGCCGCTCGGGCTAACGCCCAGACACAGGTAGACATCGACGACACCGCCGTTGTACTCGTTCTTGTGCTTGATCCCAAGCCGCGTCAGGTTCATTTCCCACAGACGCAGAAGCATGCGCGACGCCTGCACCGCGATGTCCTTCTCAAAGCCTCGGCGCTCCTGGGAATAGACCCGGAACCTAAGCGGCCACTGCGGCGCGTCCGTGTCTCTTCCGTAGGCCGCGACCACGTACGGGAATTCCCACGGTGCCTCTTCGGAGCCCAGCCTTTTCGGAGGATAGACCTCCGTCGGAGAAGGCGTCACGAAGACCTGCAACAAGCCCCGCCGCAGCTCGCTGCCAGGCTCTGGGATATCGAGGGCGCGAACGAGGCGGCCCTGCTCGCCCTGGAGAACGAGGGCGGCGAGGAGTGTCAGCAAGGCTAGTGACCCTCCAGCTCAAGGAACCGCTCGGCATCGATCGCCGCCATGCAGCCCGTGCCCGCGGCGGTCACCGCTTGTCGGTATCTGTTGTCCGTGACGTCGCCGCAGGCAAAGACGCCGGGGATCTTCGTCTCGGTAGAGTTGCACCCGGTAAGGATGTATCCGACGTCGTCCATTTCGAGCACGCCCTTGAACAGGTCCGAGTTCGGCTTGTGCCCGATGGCGACGAAGACACCGCCGATCGGCATCTCCCGCTTCTCCTGAGTGCGCACGTCCATCAGGCGGACGCCGGTGACCTTCTTCACAGGCTCCGTGTCCCCGAGAATCTCGTCCACGGCGCTGTGCCAGAGGATCTCGATCTTGGGGTGGTTTAACACGCGGTCTTGCATGATCTTGCTCGCGCGGAACTCGCCTCGCCGGTGGACGACGTACACCTTGCTCGCGTGGCGCGTGAGGTAATGCGCCTCTTCCATCGCCGTGTCGCCGCCGCCGACTACGATGACCTCCTTGTTGCGGAAAAAGAAGCCGTCGCAAGTGGCGCAGGCGCTAACGCCGAAGCCGCCGAAAGTGATCTCCGACGGTAGCCCAATCCACTTTGCGCTCGCGCCGGTCGCGATGATGATCGCGCGCGCCTGGTGCTCTTCGTCGTCCGTATAGACCCGGAACGGCCTCTGGGAGAGGTCGACGCGGGTCACCATCTTGTCCTCAATTCGGGTGCCGAACCGCTCGACCTGCTTCCGGAACAGCTCCATGATCTCCGGTCCCAGAATGCCTTCGGGAAAGCCGGGGAAGTTCTCAACGTCCGTGGTGATCATGAGCTGACCGCCGGGCTGCAGACCGGCGAACATGACGGGGTCCAAACTCGCGCGCGCGTTGTACAAAGCCGCGGTGTAGCCGGCGGGCCCGGAGCCGATGATGATGACGTTGTGGATCATGGACAGTTATGAATACGGAGGCCATTGGGCGTTAAGGCGTTTAGGCGTTGTTTTTTCGCGTCTAAGGCCTCAATGGCTTAACGCTCAACGCTCTTCCCGTTATACTCCTAGCAGCGATGTCCGACCCGTCCGCACCCGGCGAGCCTCTCAGTGTCTACGCCCACCTTATGATGATGGTGGACCAGATGTCCACGGTGGCGTGGCAGAAGCTTGGGCTACAGCCTGATATACTGACGGGAAGGATCGCGCCGAACCTTCCGGAGGCAAAGGTCGCCATAGACGTTACGACGCACCTGGCAAGCTTCATCGAGCCGCAGCTGGACGATGACGACAAGCGCCGGATGCACAGCTTAGTGCGGGACCTTCGGATGAATTACGTGCAGCAAGGCAAAGAGGGAGGGCTATGAGGACCGAGGCCACGGGAAGGGCTCAGACGAGAAGCACCGGCGGCGTGGCGGGGCTCCTTCGCTCGCTTCTGCATCGCCTTTTGAGCGCCAGCAAGGATCGCGCCGACACCCGCGAGCGCGCTCTACGGTCACAGATGGGACCGAGCGTGGAGGAGCGGCAGGAAGAGCTCGTGCGCTTCTACGAGCGGTTCGAAGCCTTGGTGGAGAATCTCTGCGACGCCGCCCAGTTCGGCCCGACGCCGCGCCTGGAGGCGGCCTACGCCGACCACCGCAGCTGGTTCGACGCGAACTACCCCTCGTTGCGCCCGTTCGTCCTCGCCTACTTGCGCCTGACGCCCGAAGACGCCGAATCGGGGCTCGCGCTGGCGGGAAAGGGAACCGACGCCTTCGAGGCCCTCGTCGCCGCACCGACTCTCGCCGACCTCTTGCGGCTCGACGACGGAACCACCATCCCTCGCATCACCCGCACGCGCGAGGCTCTGAACACGTACGGCGAGCACCTTCGCCAGCT
>JAUJNV010000170.1 GCA_030447945.1 Fimbriimonas sp.
TGGAATAGGTCGGCCCTTCAGGCCTGAGTCGTCGGAAAAGGCGAGGCCTTTTGTCGATGACCATCAGCACCGTTTGAGCTGCCCTTCGCATTCAACCCAGCAAGAGGCGATACGCCCTCAAAGCGGCCATGAATCGCCGCACTCCAAAGCGCCGCGGGAGCGGCGCGCTCCTCGGACGGTGACGGGATGAGGAACCGCAGCCGGCTCACGAAGCCGATGATCCATGCGGCGCTTCTCGCGCTGTCGTTCCTGTTCGCGTTCCCCTTCCTGTGGCTGCTCTCCACGTCGCTCAAGCCGATCGAGGAGACCATGCGGGAGCCGCCGGTGTGGATCCCCAGCCGGCTCCAGTGGAGCAACTACCTCGACGCGATAGCCTACGGCTCCGACAAGCTGGGCTACATCCCGTTCCTGGTGTACGCGCGCAACACGCTGCTCGTCTGTATCCTCGCCGTCGCGGGCACCGTCGCCTCGAACGCCGTGGTGGCCTACGCCTTCGCGCGCCTGCGCTGGCCCGGGCGCGACCTGCTCTTCGCGGCGACGCTCGCCACGATGATGGTGCCGTTCCCCGTGCTGATGGTGCCCACCTTCGGGCTCTTCCGGAGCCTCGACTGGGTCGGCACGTTCCGGCCGCTGTGGGTGCCCGCGTGGTTCGGGAGCGCGTTCAGCATCTTCCTCCTGCGGCAGTTCTTTCGCACGATCCCGTTCGAGCTGAGCGAGGCCGCGAAGATCGACGGCGCGAGCGAGTGGGGGATCTTCCGCAGCATCGTCCTTCCCCTGAGCAAGCCCGCGCTCGCGGTGGTGGCGCTCTTCGCCTTCATGGGCGCCTGGAACGACTTCCTGGGCCCCCTAATCTATCTGCTCGACCAGAAGACGTTCACCCTTTCGCTCGGCCTGCAGTTCTACCAAAGCCAGCACGGCGGCACGCAGTGGAACCTGCTGATGGCCGCCTCGGTGATCGTGATCCTGCCCGTGATCGTCCTCTTCTTCTTCGCCCAGCGCCTCTTCATCCAGGGCATCGCGATCACGGGCCTGAAGTAGCGCGCGCTACTTCCGGGGTCCCATGCCGCGCAGGACGGGAACGGTGTCCGTCATCCGCACCGGGCGGAGCGAGCCGTCGGGAGCGTGCTCCAGGACGTCGATCGCGATCTGGCGCGAGCCGCGGTAGGGGCCGGGGCCTTCGACGTTCTCCCAGCGGTGGTAGGCGACCAGCCAGTCGTCCGGCCCGCGCCCGCGGAAGACGGAGTGGTGGCCGGGGCCCTTGTACTTGTCGTTGCTGGTGAGGATGGCGCCCCGGTACCGCCACGGCCCGATCGGGCTCTTCGACGTGGCGTAGTGCGAGGAGTAGGTGCTGCTCCGCCAGCCGCCGTGGCTGTAGGAGAGGTAGTAGGTCCCCTTGCGCAGGTGGACGAACGGCCCTTCGGTGAAATGGGGCGGCGTCACGGTCGGGATCTCCCGCGCGAGGCTGACCATGTCCCGCCCCAGCTCGAAGACCCGCAGCGTCGCCCCCGCACTGCCCCCCGCATAGAGGTATGACTTGCCCGAGCGCGGATCGCTGTACACCATCGGGTCGATCGCCTCGAATCCGTTCCCGCCCGTCAGCAGCGGCCGGCCCGAGTCCTTGAACGGCCCCGCGGGCGAATCGCCCGAGGCGACGCCGATGCGGGCGGGCGTCTTGCCCTGGGGCCCGACGGAGAAGTAGAAGTAATACTTGCCCCCCTTCTCCGCCAGCGCGGGCGCCCAGGCCTGGTGGAACGGCTGCCCGTCGTCGTCGATCCATGGGATGTCGTTGAAGTGCAGCACGGAGCCGTGGCTCTGCCAGTTCCGCAGGTCCGACGACGAGTAGGCCATGAACCGCGGATCGCTCCCGCCGCTGTTCTGCGTCGGATACAGCCACGCCTTCCCCCGCACGACCGCGACGTGCGGATCCGCCCCCGCCATGATCGGGTTCTTGCCCACGACCGGCGCGCCCGTCTGGGGCGCGCCGGTCTGCGGTGGCGGCGAGGCGAGCGGCGGGGAAGTCTGCCCGCAGGAGAGCAGAAGCAGAGGCAGGCCGATTCCGTAAAGGGGCTTCATCGTAGTGGTCCGTTTCCCACCCCCGGTTTACCCCGCCCGCGCCCCATTCGGGAGGCAAGGCGATGCGCCGACCGGAAGGGTAAACTCTCCATCCCCTCGGGAACCCGAAGGGTCTTCCCCCGGGGAAGAGGCCCCGTTAGGGCCACCACGCGGCCTCGTAGCTCAGAGGATAGAGCGCCTCCGTCCTAATTCCTGGAAGTTGCGCTATCGCCGAGGAGTTCACCGGCTTAGACTCGAATTACCGTTTCTTCTCATTAGGCGAGGAGAGACAATGAGTTTAGAGCGCGTAAGTAGCCTACCGGGCGTTCCGATCGCCGACGCCATCGAGCAGTGCATGCTGCACCACCGGGCGTCCCGCCACAGCCCGAGCACCATCGACAAATACGAGTCGTACCTGCCCCGCTTCCGGTCCTTTGCGGAGGAACTGGGGATCACCCAACTGGCGGACGTAAAGCCAGCCCACATCCGCCAGTTCATGGCGATGTTCCAGGACACGCCGACGCAGTACGGGAAGCCGCCCAGCACCCACAGCGTCGCGACCTGCTACCGAATCCTCAAAGCGTTCTTCAACTTCCACGAGGGCGAGGAGACGATTCTCGTCTCGCCGATGAAGAGAATCAAGCAGCCCCGTCTGGACAAGACCATCCTGCCGGCACTTACGCCGGAGGAGATTCAGAGGCTCGAGGCCGCGACGGCGGGCAAGACATTCGTCGACCGGCGCAACCGGGCGCTGGTGTACTTCATGCTCGACACCGGGTGCCGCCGGACGGAGATCGCGAACATGAGGGTGGGCGACGTCGACATGCGCTCCGGAATGGTGAAGGTGATCCAGGGGAAGGGCCGGAAGGATCGCCTCACGAAGGTGGGCTCCAAGACGCTGATGGCGATCTCCCGCTACCTGAGGGCGAGGGGTACCCACGCCCCCGAGGATCCTCTCTGGGTCGGGAAGTACGGGGGGATAACCTCCGAAGGCGTGGGGACGCTCCTGCAGAAGCTGGGCGGGGGCTGCGGCGTCACGGCCAACCCGCACAAGTTCCGGCGCACGATGGCCCTGTCCATGCTCCGGTCGGGCT
>JAUJNV010000171.1 GCA_030447945.1 Fimbriimonas sp.
CGCCTTCGACATCGAGGAAGGGGACGAGCTAGGCTGGGCGCTGAAGACGCGGGGCAACGACGACGTCGTGCTCATCACCCACGAAGGGATGTCCATCCGCTTCAACGAAGGAGACGCCACGTCACGCTCCCGCGCGGCAGGCGGCGTCAAGGCGATGCGCCTCCGAGGGGACGATATCGTAGTCGCCGCCGACGTGGCCCGGGATGAAGCTTGCTTGCTCGTAGCGAGCGAGCACGGGTTTGGCAAGCGCACTCACATGGCCGACTACCGGCTCCAGGGCCGTGGCGGCTCGGGCATCCTCACGATGCACTGCACGGAAAAGACGGGCAAGATCGTAGGAGCGGAGGTCGTGGAGGACACCGACCGGCTGATCGTCATGACGACCAACGGCAAGGCGATCCGCATGAAGGTGAAGGACATCCGCACCACGGGCCGGGTCGCCCAAGGCGTGAGCCTCATTCGGCTGTCTGGCAACGACCAGGTACGGAGCATCGCCCGCATCGTCCACGTCACGGACGACGGCTCGCTGGACACGGACGAAATGGACCTGAACAGCTCGGAGGAGGCGGTGATCGAGGATTAATCGGCCCCGTCGCCGACTGATCGTGCTCGCCGGCGTTGAGTAGAACCTCTTTCATTGCGCATCCTCTGCCCGTAGGGGCGTCGTCCCGCCGCCCAGTCCGCCGCAGGCGGACCTAGATCGGGCTTCGCCCGATGCGCTACAGGATGTTGCACCTACGGGGGCCCAAACGTGCCGTTAGACGCGGCTTCAATGGACGACAACAATCCTCGCCTCTCTCTCGTCCAACGGCCCATGAGCCCTTCCCCAGACCAAAGCCAAAAGCAGATCACCGTCTACGGCGCCGACTGGTGCCACGACACCCGCGACGCCCGGGCGCGGCTAGCGGAGCTCGGGATCGACTACCGATACGTGAACATCGACCAAGACGCCCAAGGGAAGGAGCTGGTCGAACGGCTCCAGGAAGGCGGGAGCAAGATTCCTACCATCCTCTTCGGTGAGGGCGAGACGCCATGCCTCATCGAGCCGTCGCAGTCGGAGCTGGACGACATGCTCCGGCAGCAGGGCCTGCAGCCTTCGTAGGAGGCCCGCAACGCAAGCACGCCCGGCGCTTGGAATCAAGCGCCGGGCGTGCTTGGAAAGGTCGGCCCCTAGCCGGAAAACGCGAGGAGCGATACTGCGAACAGTGCCGCTACGGCCGCGATTTCCCGGAGGGGGGGGACGACGGTGGTGTCCCACGAACGTAGAATGGATTGATCTATTTTTCGAATCCTCATGCGCTCTCCCAAGCAGTAGGTTTCGAGGCTGGCCTTCGGAGGTTGTCCCCGACTCTCCCTCGGGAAGAACCCCCTCAGGCCCTTACAGAGAAGACTATACCATGGATTATTGCGGTCGAGACCGCAATATTTGATAGGTTCATCAATTCATTGGTTTGTACGACAGCAAGGGTGACGCACCCAAGGCGCGCTATGGAGACCATCAGCCTCAGTCAACTGCTGCTCACGATCTTTATCGGAACGGCTCTCGTCAGCGGTGCCACGGCGTGGGGCTTCGTGGCCTTTTCCCGCTGGAGCGCCCGTGAAGCCGAAAAGGCCCAGCAGTTCAAGCGTCTGCAGGCGGAGCTGTCCCCTCCCGACGAATCCAGCTAGTGCCTGTAACGCACCCGGCAAACCTCGGTGCGCCGGACGGAGCTGCAGAAGCCGCCCCACTCCTACGCATCTTCGCCCTACGCGAGGGCGAGGCACCTGCCCTGGGGATTGTCAGGTTCAACCGACAGCCCCCAACTAAGCGCGCGGGCTTGCGGGTCGAAAGGATACGCTCTTCCCCCTGTTTCGGTGGAACTCACCCCGAAACCCCCTCCTCATGTAGCCGCAGGTCTTTAGCCTGCGCAGAGCTTTTCGTTCTTCAACAACGTAGGTTCGTAGCCAGACGCTCTCGCGCAGGCTGAAGACCTGCGGCTACATGACGAGGGATTTTCGCGATTGCTTGTGCAGACTCCAGATGCGTAACCGGGCCTAGATCGTGAGCGACATATGCCGGTAGGTCCGCGCCACCTCAAATCCGTGCGCACCGTAGAAGTCGAGCAGGCCGGTCCAGTCGATGATGCAGCGCCGAACCCCGCGATCCCGAAGACAGGCGAGTGCCGCTCCGAGCAGAGCGTGGCCGAGCCGTCGGCCCCGAAGCTCCTTGGCGACGCCGATCGGGCCGAGGCTTCCCCACTTCTCCCCGAGATCCGCCCGCCAGACGGCCCCGCCGATGGCCACGGCGTGGCCCGCATCCTGAATAAGGGCAAACCCGCCCAGCCTTTCGCCGACAAACAAGCCGAAAACGCTGCCGGGGCCGTCGACGCTGAACTTCGCATGCACGTCGTACGCCCATCGCCCGGGAAACTCGGCGTCCATGAAGGCGGCCAGTAAGCCGGCATCGTCCGCCCGAAGCACCCGAAGCTCCGCCTCGGTCGGGTTCGGCACGGGGGGATGGTAGTCGGCAAGGTCGCGCTCCAGATCGTGGCTTGTTCCCCCCGGGGTGAAGCCCTCCGAGACGAGAAACGCCTCCAGCTCCGGACAGTCGGTGGGGCAGCCCGGAAAGAAATGGCGGGAGTCCGACCCAAACACGAGCCGGGAGCGGCCGCGCGCGCTGAGTTCCCGTCGGACCAGCGATAGCAGCGCCCGTCCGGCGGACGGAGCGCGGAAGGCGACGGCGGATAGATGCGCGACAGCCGGATCCGGGCCCGGATAGAGCGAGGCGGCCGAGTCTTTCACCAGCACGAAGCACCCTTCGTCGTCATCGACGAGCGAGGCCGCAGGAGCGATCAAACCTGAACCGAAGGTGTTCAGGCGCACCAGGTCCCTGTCCACGCGGTAGCGCGCCGGGTAGAGCACCACCCGGCTGGAGTAGATGAGCCGGCGCGGGCCAACCGCGCCCCACTCGGCACAGCCGAGGGTCTTGACGTTCGTGCCGCACCTGCTGTTGTTTGCCCAGGCGATGACGAACCGGCGGCTCGCGCTGACGCCGGCCTGGGTCGTCGTGCCGCCGTAGACCATCTCCACGCCCAGACCGGGCACTGCGTTCATCCGAGCGATCGCGGCCTTGGCGATGTTCTGGTAGTCGG
>JAUJNV010000172.1 GCA_030447945.1 Fimbriimonas sp.
CCGTTCGCCGTCGCGCGCACTAGGAGCGCGCCGTTCGAGCCGTCGCGCGTCAGCCCCTCAAAGGCCGTGGGCTCGGCGCCCGGAGTCACGGGGAGAAAGATCAGGCCCCGGTCGCTCGTGGTCCGCGTAAAGGCGGGAGCGCCCTCGGCGACCTTTCCTTCCGCCATGCGAAAGAACGCCACCTCTGTCTTCGCGAGGGGACGGCCCCGCAGGTCGGTAACCCTGACCAGCGCTACCTTAGGCATCTCGGCCACCACTTTCGTGCGCGCGTCGCCGCGCTTGCCGAGCATCGCGTTGAGCTCCGCCACGTTCGTCGCCGCGAGAAGGCCCGAGGGCTCCGGAGGGTTCACGTCGAAGATCGGGTCCTGGTACGGGCCGTAGGGCATGGTGAAGCCGGCAGGAATCGCGCCTTCGAACCGGCTGTCGCCGCCGAGGAGTCCGCGGAAGCGATCCTCGGCCCCCCGCATTTCCGCGCCCTTGAGCGCGACGCGTCCGGTGCCGGGCCGAAGGTCGGTCACGCGGAGGTCGGACAGCCCGATCCCTCGGGCGAGCTGGGCGAGCACGTTCAGGTCGGCGCCCACCCGCACCGGGGCCTCCGGGCCGACGGTGACCACAGCGTCGTAGAGCGGGCTTGGCGGCGGGGCGACTCCGGGCGTGACCTCGATGCGGGCGAGGCGGACCCGTTCCCGCGCGCCGTCGGGAGCGAAGGAGAAGCGGCTGCGGGCGAGGTAGACGTCGTTGAAGATCCGCACCTGCTCCTGCGCCCAGTCCTCGACGGCGCGCGTGCCGAGAGCATTCGGCCCCGCGCCCAGGGCGACGGCGGCGGCTTCGCTGACGACGAAGGCCACGGGCAGCGCGTTCTCATAGATCTGGAGCGAGTCGTTGGCGGGCGTCGCATCGGGGCCCTTGGGCGTGATGCGCAGGGCCAGGAGCCCGCCGCGGTGGTCGCTGTGGACGTTGCGAAACGGGCGCTTGAGGGTGAGGGTGGTCTCCTCGCCGCCGGCGAGCGCCTTGGCGACGTCCATGCCGCTGCCGCTCTTCTCGTTCGTGACCCAGGTCGCGCTGAAGCCTTGTGCGGGGGCATCGCCGACGTTCTTGATGTGGGCGGTGTAGGTCACTTCGTCGCCGTCGGCGGGCCAAGACTTCGGGGCGTTCCGGTCCAGCTCGGGGCTGCGCTCGATGAGGGTCACGCTGAGGTCCGGACCGGTCGGCGCGGGGGCCTCCTCCAGCTCCAGCATGAGGCGGGGGCGCGCGCCGCGCGACTCGGAGGAGCCGAACTCCGATGACTTCTCGAACGTGAGGGCGAAGCCGTGGTTGTCGTACGGCCGGTCGATCATGTCCTGGACGGCGGCCTCGAGGCCCTCGATCGTGACCTCGCGCTCCGTGACCGTGCCTCGCGCGCCTTCAACCGGCCGCGAGTCCGAAGCGCCCGCCGCCCCGCCCTGCTGCCAGCTCGCGCCGTCCTCGCCCCCCCGCCGCTGACGCCAGGTGGCGGCAAACCGGGGAGCCTGGGCCTTGTCCTTCTTCTTTTCCTTGTCGTCGTCGACGGCGACCGGCCGCAGGACCTGGGCCGGCCCCTCGCCCCAGGGAGCGAGCACGCGAGAGACGGCCTTCAACGCGGGGGTATCGCCGCCGGTGTGGGGCAGGTGCAGCGTGGCCCGCCGGACCTTGCGCGTCGTGCCGACGACCCGGTTCAGGTCCCCGAACTGGATCAGGATCACCCGCCCCGGCCCCCCCAGAAGGCCATACGTCCCTCCGGAGCTGACGTCCGGCTCCACGACGTTCAAGTAGGTATCCGAGACCCCTTGGTAGCTAAACGCAGGCACACCCGCCGTTCGCACCTCAGCCCCCCGGTACAGCTCCACCGTACGAGGGGAGGCTTGGGGGGGAAGGACAGCGAGGAGAAAGGCGGCGAGCATGGGGGGAGTTTACCGACCCCTGCCCTTATGGCTTGTGGCTTGTGGCTTATCGTGGGCGGTGGAGGCTCTGCTTCCTAGGGCCGGACAAGCTACAAGCTACAAACCACAAGCTACAGAATCTGAATATCGTTCGCCCCGGCCTCGACCGTGCCGACAATCGCCGCCGACTCGCCTGCCTGCGTGAGGCGCTGGATGATGGCGGGGACGGCTTCGCGGTCGACGAAGAGGACCATGCCGATGCCCATGTTGAACGCGCGGAACATCTCGACGTCGGGCACGTTGCCGAGCTGCTGGATCAGCCCGAAGATGGGGAGGGGGGTCCAGGATCGGCGCTCGATCACCACGCGCACGTCGGACGGCAGCACGCGCGGGAGGTTGTCGTAAAGCCCGCCGCCGGTGATGTGGGCGATCGCGCGCACCGCCTCGCCGTCCTGCAGGAGGGGGTAGACGGCGTTGAAGTAGCTCCGGTGCGGGCGCAGGAGCTCCTCGCCCACGGTGGTGCCCAGGCCCGGAACCTCGTCCCGCACTGAGAGGCCGCCGATCTCCAGCAAGGCACGGCGCGCGAGGGAGTAGCCGTTGGTGTGGAGACCGTTGCTCGCGAGGCCGACCACCGCGTCGCCGGGGCGCACGGGGCGGGGGAGCCGCTTCGCGTCGTCTACGACGCCTACGATGGCGCCCACGATGTCGATCTCGTCGTCCAGGTAGACGCCCGGCATCTCAGCCGTCTCTCCCCCCACGAGGGCGCACCCGATCTCCCCGCAGGTTGCCGCCATGCCACGGATGATCTCCTCGAAGATCAGCCCCCGCATGCGCGAGCAGCCGAAGTAGTCGAGGAAAAAGAGGGGCCGCGCGCCTTGGCAGAGGATGTCGTTCGCGCAGTGGGCGACGATGTCGCGCCCCAGCCCGCTAAAGTCGCCGACCATGTCCGCGATCTTCGTCTTGGTGCCCACGCCGTCGATGGAGCTGACGAGCACGGGCCGCTCCATGTCGCCGAAGTTGGCGCGAAACAGCGCCCCAAACCCGCCCACCCCGCCCATGACCGCGTCGGAGTGGGTCGCCCGGATGTTCGGCACGACCGCCCGGAGCGCCCGCTGCGTCTCGTCGATGTCCACCCCCGCCTCGCGGTAGGTGAGCGGCTCGTTCGCCATGGGCGGATGATAGCCGATGGCTGAGGGCTGATCTTTGATGCTGAGGAGGCTTGGGGGCTCCCA
>JAUJNV010000173.1 GCA_030447945.1 Fimbriimonas sp.
CCGCGTACACGCGCGCGGTCTCGTAGCGGTGGTGGCCGTCGGCGATCAGCAGCTCGGCCTCGGCGAGCGCCGACTGAAGCGCGGCCACGTTCCCGGGGTCGGCGATGCGCCAGAGCCGGTTCTGGGTGCCATCGGAGTCCGTTGCCGAGGCGAACGGCTCGCCGGCCACGACGCGCTCGAGCACCTCTTTCGTGAGGTCCTCGTCATCGGGGAAGAGGCTGAAGATGGGGGAGAGGTTGGCCCGCGTGGCGCGCGTAAGAGCGAGGCGGTCCTCCTTCGGCCCCGGGTGAGTGCGCTCGTGGGGGCGGATACGCCCCGGGCCGTAGTCCTCCACGCGCACGCGCGCGAAGAACCCCCGGCGCTGGCGGCGGCTGCCGTCCGGCGCGGTGTAGTCCTGTTGCAGGGCCCAGAAGGCCGGCTCCTGCTCGCGCACGAGGATCCCCTGCTGGAGCCAGCCCTCGAAGGTGTGCTCGGCGTGCTGGTAGCGGTCGCCGCCCCCGGGGGACTCGGGCAAGTCGATCTCCACCACGTTGAATGGGCTCTTGGCAAGCAGTGCTTCGCGCATCGGTCCGTCGATCACGTCGTAGGGCGGGGCGATCACCGCTTCGAGCGACCCGACGCAGTTGAGGTCGTAGCGCAGGGTGCGAAGGGGCTGGACGTCGGCCATGGCGAGGCGGCAGATTACTCGCCCATACCCTCGACCCGCACGGCGCTTGCAGCGTGCCCGCACGACTGCCCCGACTCCTGCTCGTCCGCGTGGACGCCGAGGGCCGAGTTGTTCGCGTGGCCGGCAATCCCGATCAACCGGTCACGGCAGGCTTCCTGTGCGGGAAGGTCTCGAACTACCTCGATCGCGTGTACGCCCCAGACCGGTTGCTCCACCCGCTGGTCCGCGAGGGGTTCGAAGAAGTCGGCCGTTCGCAAGTGGCCGTCGCGTTCGTCGTCACCGGTCCAGATCCTCGTCACGTCGATCTCGCCCTCGAACTTGGTGCTCAGGGGATGCTCGTAGTCGAACTCCATCGTTCCGTGGATGTCCTTGAACATCCCCCGCACCCACGTAACCATCATGTGTCGCGCGCGGAACTCGGCCTCGGTGTGTCCGGGCTCAAACGTCCAGGCGCTCAAGGGTGTGTCCTTCTCGTTCGTGGCTGGTTCCAGGCCGAAATGCTCGCGTTCGGCTGGGGGGACCAGGGGCAGGTACTCGGGGTGCGACGCGATGTAGCGGCTCGCATACGGGCAGAAAGGGAGCACGGCGAGGCCGCTCTCGCGGCACTGTCGAGGGCGAACGCCACGAGGCGCGACGCCAAGCCCTGGCCCTCGAACCGGGAATCGACCTCGGTATGCATGATGGCGATGCGGCCCGCCCGGAGGTGATAGGCGGCCGATCCCGCGACGGCATCGTCGGCAAGCACCTCGAACCGCTGCTTGGACTCGTTGTCGCGCACGGTGACTTCCATGAGATGACTGTGGGACACAGCCCTCGTGGGGCTAGACTCGCGGCTTCGGGGCGTGGCGCAGCTTGGTAGCGCACCTGCTTTGGGAGCAGGGGGTCGCTGGTTCAAATCCAGTCGCCCCGACTGAGAAACGCCTAGCAGGAGACTCGAGGGTCAAGCAAGCGTTCTTTCTCGGTCGGCACGCCGGCTTCGGTCGCCGCGCGACGTACTCTCTAGCGCTCATGGTCTCTCGGCGCTTCGGCGGTTAGGCTCGCGACCCGCTCCTCGCCCGGTGGGCAAGACTTTCACGCGTCGTGGCTTCTCTCCTGCTCAAGCTCGCCTTTCTCCTGTCGGCTGCCGTGCTCTGCGTCGGCTCGTTCGGCTGCGGTGGGGAGGATGCCAAGCGCGAGCTCGGCCGGGCGGGCCAGCGCGCAGAGGCGATCGGTGACGACGTGCAGAAGCGGGTCGCGGGTGCCCAACGGGAGTTCGAGGACCGCCGGGAGAGGTACGGCCGGCGGATCCGGGACGTGCTGGCGGACCTCGAGCGCCAGTTCGAACGCCCGACGCGGACCCTCCCGCAAGTGCGCTCACGCGGGCGCAACGCACCCACTACGGTCGAGGCCTTCCTCACCGATGTGCTTCAAAACGTCGATCGTTACTGGACACGGACGTTCCGGGCGGCCGGGCTGCCGGAGCCGCGCGTCCGATACGACTGGATCGCACCGGGTGCCATCGCGTTGACTGGGTGCGGCGCCCCGGCCGACGACTCCGTTGCCCTGTACTGCCCGGCCGACGACACGATCTATGTCGGCCAGCAGTTCGCTGCCGAGCTCTACGAAGGCGTACTGGAGAACCTTCCTGGCGAGTCCGCCGGCTACGGTCGCGCCGCCGGCGACTTCGCCGTCGCCTACGTGGTCTCGCACGAGTACGCCCACAACCTGCAACAGGAGCTCGGGGTCTTTGACAACCGGGTCACACCGGACGCCCGCCCCTTTGAGCTTCAGGCCGACTGCATGGCGGGCACGTGGGCCTACTCGGTGTTCGCGGAAGGTGACCTCGAGCCCGGAGACCTCGAGGAGGCGACGAACGCCGCTCTCGCCGTCGGCGACTTCGACGTGGGCAACGCCCAGCTCCACGGCACGCCCGACGAACGCCGCGCGGCGCTTGTGGCAGGCTTTCGGAGCGGGGATCCGTCGATCTGCGAGAGCTACCTTCCTGCCTGACGCCGCAGATCGCCCCCAATCGAGAGGCTTGGGGGCCGCAGGATCGGCTTGAAGCCTAGGTTCGCGCGACTCGAGCTGCTCATAGCGCCGCTCGTACCCTTGTCCACCCGGTAGTCCGTCACGGCCTTAGCCGCGTAGTTCTGGCGATGGGTTTCTTGATGCCTACTCGACGCACCGCCGTAGCGCTTCTGGGCGCCGCCGCGGCCCTGGCCCCGACCCTCGCCCCCGGTAGCGCCGGTGCGACATCCCCACGGGCGGTCCCCGGCGAGCTGATCGTGCGCTTCGCCGGCGACAGCGGTGCCTCCGGTCGTGACGCGGTACGCCGCGACGCGGGTGTGAAGCTCGAGCGCTCACTTGCCGGGGCGCGCCTTCAACTCGTGCGGACTACCCCCGGCCAGACCGCCCGGGAAGCCGCGCAGGAGCTCGAGCAGACTCCGGATGTCCTGTACGCCGAGCCCAACT
>JAUJNV010000174.1 GCA_030447945.1 Fimbriimonas sp.
AAACGGCGTCGCCGGCAAAGCTCTCTTTCGTCTCCTTCCGGAACGGGATGGAAACCCTCACGGACGAGGTCGTTTCCCGTCTAGTCCGGACCGAGGTTCGTGTAGGCGAGAACATCGTCAGCCTAGAACAAAGGGAAGGCCGACTTTCCCTTCTCACCGACGAAGGGGAGCGGCTCCCGGCGGACGCGGTGGCGCTGGCTATCTCGTCGGGGAAGGCGGCCGCACTGATCGAGCCGCTCTCGTCCGAAACCGCCAAGCGGTTACGAGCCATCCGCCATGCGTCGAGCGCCATCGTCACCCTCGCCTACCGGAACGACGACTTGGCGAACGAGGCGGTAGGTACGGGCTTCCTCGTCCCTCAGGCGGAGCAGAGTTGGGTCACCGGCGCCACCTGGAGTTCGGCGAAGTGGCCCGGTCGCGCCCCCTCGGACACGACGCTCCTGCGCGTCTTCCTCGGACGGGATGGGGGCGGAAACGTCGAGACGCTGAGCGACGCGGAGCTGATCGAGAAGGCTCGCGCCGCGATCCGGACCACCCTCGCGCCACGGAGGCCGGAGCTATACGTTCGGGTGGACCGCTGGCACAATGCTCATCCCCAATATGAAGTGGGGCACCTGGAGCGACTGGAGGGTGTCGAAACGGCGTTGGAGGGCTTGCCGATCCACCTGGTCGGCGCTTCCTACCGGGGCGTCGGCATTCCCGACTGCGTGAGGCAGGGCCGGGACGTCGCGCGAAAGATAGCAGAGAGTTTATGAACACCACCGCACCCAAACGGGGGCTTCTCGTCATGCACTACGGCACGCCCGCCAGCCTGGAGGACGTGCTTCCCTACTACACCCACATCCGCCGGGGCCGTCCGCCGGAGCCGGCGCAGCTTGGGGATCTCCTCGACCGCTACACCGCCATCGGCGGTCCCTCCCCGCTTACGAAAATCTCCGCGCGGCAGGCGGAGGCGATCGCGCAGGGCGTCCGGAGTCGGGGGATCGACGCGGACGTCTACGTCGGCACCAAGCACACGAGCCCTTTCGTGGCCGACGCGGTGGAGCGGATGGCGGCGGACGGTGTGGAAGAGGCGGTGGGTCTCGTGCTCGCCCCGCACTACTCCTCCTTTAGCGTCGCCGCGTACAAGAACTATGCCTTGGAGGCGCGCGACCGGTTCGCCCCCGCGATGCGGCTGGAGTTCGTCGAGCGCTGGGGCACGCTCCCCGCGCTGATCGACGCGCTCGCCGACCGCGTGCGCGTGGAGATGCAAGGGTGGGACCCGCGCGAGACGCTCGTCATCTTCTCCGCCCACAGCCTCCCCCAGAAGATCGTCGCGAGCGGCGATCCCTATCCGAGCGAGCTGCTGGAGACCAGCCGCCTCGTCGCCGAGCGCGCCGGGGTGCCGGAGTGGACCTTCGCCTACCAGAGCGCGAGCGCCACCGGCGAGCCCTGGCTCGGCCCGGACATCCTCGACGTCATTGAACAGTACGCAGCGACCGGCATCGTAGAGAACGTCGTCTCCTGCACCGTCGGCTTCGTCTCCGACCACCTGGAGGTCCTCTACGACCTCGGCATCGAAGCCCGCGACCGCTGCGCCGAAATGGGCCTAAACTTCCGCCGCGCCGCGTGCATCAACGACGACGAGCGGGTGATGGACGCCCTGGCCGGATTGGCGGCCGAACGATTCGAGTCCCTACGCCCGCAGGGCGTGTAGTCGTCGCGCCCGGCGACGCCTGGGCCTAGCACCGGCACGACCCCACCTGCGAAGGAGGCGCCGGATGCTTCGCCGGTTGTGACGTGCCACAGATAGGCTCAGGCGTCGCCGGGCGCGACGACTACACGCCCTGTGGGCGTAGGGGCTAGCGATACAGCAGGTACTTCTTCCGCAGCTTGACGAATCCGGCGAGGTCGGCTTGGTAGCTTCGCTCGATGCTTTCCGGGCTCTCGCCCGCTGCGATGCGGCGGACGGCGTCGTCGCTGCCGATGAGCTTCTTCGCGGTGGACCAGTCCACCTTGCCGGGGTAGAGCTTCTGGATGGCGCAGGCGAGCTCGAAACCGAGGCGGACGGAAGGGACCTCGTCGCGGTCGGTGATCTCGAAGCGCACGCCCTCGATCCGCACATCCTTGAAGCGCGATTCAGTAGGGGTGAAGCTCGTCGGGTAGAAGCGGAGGCCGGGGATGCGGCGCTTGTTGAGGTACATCGCCAGATCGCGGCCCTTGATGAAGTCCGCGCCGATATGCTCGAAGGGAGCGTCGGTGCCGCGCCCGACGGAGATGTTGCGAGCGAACTCGATGAGGCAGACGCCGGGGTAGAGGATGGCGGCCTTCAGGCTGCGCATGTTCGGCGAGGGGTTGATCCAGGGGAGGCTCGTCGAGTCGAACCAGTCGCTGCGCTTCCAGTCGCGCATCGGAACGACCGTCAGGTTCGCCCCGATCTTCCTCACGTCGTTGAACATGCGCGCCAGCTCGCCCATCGTCATCCCGTGGCGAGCGGGGGTGCCGGGATGGTAGCCGGCGAAGGAGGTGTTCGTGGCCCCGAGCAACGGGCCCTCGACGCGGGTGCCGGTGACGGGGTTGGGGCGGTCGAGGACGAAGTAGGGGATCTTCGCCTGCGCGGCGGCCTCCATCCCGTACGCCATCGTCGTCTCGTATGTGTAGAACCGCACGCCCACGTCCGCGATGTCGAACACGAGGACGTCCACATCCTTCAGCGTCTCCGGCGTGGGACGCTGTGTCGCTCCGTAGAGGCTGAACACGGTGATCCCGGTCATCGGGTCGGTCGTGTCGCCGAGACCGCCTCGGTCTTCCGTACCCGCGAAGCCGTGCTCCGGCGAGAAGAGCGCGGTAATCCGTACGCCCGCCTGCCGCATAATGTCGATGCTGCGGCGGCCCTCCCGGTTCACGCCGGTGTGGTTCGTAATCAGCCCGACGCGCTTCCCCGCGAACGGCGCGAAGTTCTGCGTTTGGAGCACATCCAGTCCGGTGAGGGTGGCGCCGTTTCGGTAGGCCTTATCCAAAGCTTTCGCCCCGGCCGAGGGGTGGGGAGCGAGGACGGCGTCCGGAACCTGGACCGTGAAATCGGCACCGTCTGCCGCAAGGTTGCTCGCGCGATCGCCGAAGGA
>JAUJNV010000175.1 GCA_030447945.1 Fimbriimonas sp.
TTCCATCAGCTCCTCGGTGCGGGCTTCCACGCGCCGCTCCAGCTCCTCGTTCATCCGCCGGAGCTCGTCCTCCGCCTCCACATGGTCCGTCCTGTCGCGCAGGATTTTGAGGAACCCGGAGACTTTGCCGCCCCCATCTTGCATGGTCATCACGAGTCCGCTGGCCCAGAAGCGAGAGCCGTCCTTGCGGAGGTGCCAGCGCTCGTCTTCGGCCCGGTCCTTCTCCAGCGCCAGGGTCATCTCATGCTCGGGAGCGCCGGCCGCGATGTCTTCGGGGGTAAAGATGATACGAGTACTCCGGCCGAGAGCCTCCTCCTCCTCATGGCCGAGAACGTTCCGCGCACCCGGGCTCCAACTGGTGATCTGGCCCTGGAGGTTCATGGTGAAGATGGCGAACTCGTGTGCGCTCTCGACGATGAGCCGGTAGTGCTCCTCGCTCTTTTGCAGAGCATCCTGCACCTGGACCCGATCGGTCACATCGTGCTGGACGGCGACCCAGTGGCTGACCTCGCCGCGCTCGTCCCGGAGGGCGGTGATACGCCACTCGACGGTGTACTCCGTGCCGTCCCTGCGGTAGTTGATCGCCTGGCCCTCGAACTCCCCCTTGGACTGGAGGTCCTGCCGCAGGCGGTCCAATAGCGGCCGTTCGGTCTTCACGCCTTGGAGGATACGAGGGGTCTGACCCAGCGCCTCATCTATGGGCCAACCGGTCATACGCGTGAAGGCGGGGTTGACGTACTGAATGGTCGGCCCCGGCAGGTCCAGGTCGGGCGAGGTGACCATAATGGCGTCGTTCGCGGACTCGACCGCCAGCTTGAATAGCTCAAGAGGCACCGTTCCTGCTTGAGTTAACTCCACTCCACCCTCTCTCCCCCGGTTGGCATTTTGTACGACGCTGGCGAGCCTACCCCGGCTTGAGCCCTCCGCGGAGCAAGCGGAACTGGACGAGCGTGAACACCAGCACGATGGCGAACAGGCAGAAGGCGAGCGCCGAGCCGTAGCCAAGCTGATACTGGCTGAACCCTTGCTGATACGTGTAGAGCACCGCCGTCAGCGTGGAGTTGTACGGCCCGCCCTGGGTGAGGATGTAGGTTTGCCCGAACACCTGCGAGGAGGCGATGACGCTCATCACCAGGCAGAAGAGGATGACGGGCTTGATGAGGGGGAGCGACGTGGTGAAGAACCGGCGGACCGGGCGCGCGCCGTCCAGCTCCGCCGCCTCCAGCAGCTCCTTGGGCACCGCCTTGAGCCCCGCGAGGTACACGAGCATGTTGCCTCCGCCGCCCCACCAGATGCTCATGAGGGCGACCGCCGGCATCGCGGTGCTCGTGTCACCCAGCCAGCCGACGTTGGTGCCCAGGTAGGTGTTGAGGAGGCCGAACTCCTTAGAGTAAAGCCAGCGCCAGAGCACCGCGAGCACCGACACGGAGGTCAGCACGGGCATGTAGAAGGCCACCTTGAACAGGTCCGTTCCCCGGAAATTCTGGTTCAGGGCGACGGCGAGAAGTAGCGACACCACGTTCCCGATCGGCACGACGATCGCCACGAACAGCGCGGTGCGGGCCAGCGCGATGCGAAAAAGCTCGTCTTGGACCGCGACGCGGTAGTTCGTCAGGCCCACGAACGGCGCCTTGTCCGAGAGGATGTGCCAGTTGTGCAGGCTGATCCAGAGGCCGTAGAGCAGCGGCGCGAGCACGAAAACGGTGAAGAGAGCGCCGTACGGCAACAGGAAGACCGCCGCCGCCAGGCCCTCGTTGCGCCGCCTCAATGATCCCTCGCCAGGACGTTGTCGATGCGCCTCGCGGCCTCGGCGAGCGCCTCACGCGTGGGCTTGAGACGGTTCAGGGACGCCTCGAAGGCCGCGTCTCCGAAGGTGCCGATCTGGTTGAGGCGCACGCTGGGCGGCTCGAGCACGACGTAGTCGAGCTGCTCGCTCAGCGCGTACGGGACGCGGAGCTTCTTGAACTCCGGCGAGCGCAGGAGGCTCAACCGCACGGGTAACTGTCCGCCGGCGGCCCACTGCAGGCTGTGGTCCGAGAGATACTTCATGAACCGCGCCGCGACCTCGCGCCGCTTGCCCTGGAGGCCTTTGGGCATGCACAGCATGTGCGAGCCGCCCCACACGGCGCGCACGGGGCCGAACTGGGGCACGGGCGCGGCGGCGTAGCGCAGACCCTTCTGCTTGTCCAGGCCCGACATCATGTAGACCCCCTCCATCGCCATCGCCGCCTTGCCGACCATGAACGCCTCCCAGGCGTTGATCCCCTCAGGGCGGGGGGCGACCTTGTGCTTGTCCACGATCTCCAGCATCTGCTCGATCGCCTGCTCGGCGGGCCCGTCGGCGAGCGCGGAGCGCTTCAGGTCGGGGCTCAGAAGGGTGGTGCCGTGCTGGTTGAGGAACGTATAGCCGTTCGAGTGCAGCCAGGTGAACATGAACCCCCACTGGTCGACGTCGCCGTCGCCGTCGGAGTCCTTCGTGAGCTTCTTCGCCGCGTCGATGAACTCCTCGTAGGTCCGGGGCGGCTTGGCCTTCCCGTTTTCGTCGACGATGCCCGCCTCTTCGAACAGCTTTTCGTTGTAGTAGAGGCCGAGGGGGTGGCAGTCCAGCGGCACGCTGTAAGTCTGCCCCTGCCACTCGGCGGCCTTTAGGACGCGGGGCGTGAAGTCCTTCCGGTCCAAGCCTCCCTTGCCGAACAGATCGTCCACCGGCTCGATCGCCCCGCGGCTCGCGTACTCGGGGAGGCGGGGAGCGTGGAGGATAAAGACGTCCGGAGCGCCGCCGAAGGCCAGTCCGAGCGTGAGCTTATCGTAATAGGTAGCCCACGGGATGATCTGCATCCGCACGCGGAGGCCGGGATTCTCCTTGTTGAACTGCGAGACGATCTTCTCCATCATCGCGCCGTCCGGCCCGCTGAACCCGTTCCAGAAGACCAGGGTGTCGCTCGCACCCTGCCCCGCCGGGTCGCCGCAACCCGCCAGGAGCAGGAATGGGAGCGTGAGCAACGCCTTCAGAATGCGGCCTCGTTTCCTCTTCACATCCCTATTCTGCACGGTGGTTGGGGTGCGGGGGGTGGGGTGTGGGGTGAGGAGGGTTGGGGGTGT
>JAUJNV010000176.1 GCA_030447945.1 Fimbriimonas sp.
CCGGGTCCAACAGGGCGGCCCCATAGACTTCTCGGCCCTGCCCTACGAGCCATCGCCGGAAGTATTCGAACCCGTCGTCGGAACAGCCGCCGTTGATGACGTAGGCCGCCCCCCAGAGATCCCATCGGTAGGCTTGCTGGACCAAACGCGAGAAGATATGGTCGAACTGGACGACCTCCTCGCTCGAAATCTCTCCCAGCGCTTCCCGCAGCCCTTCGGCCTGAGCGTCCGGATCCCCTTCCGACTCCGCCGCCGATTGCTCGATGATTTTCCAGAACGTCTTCTCGTCCACCGCGTAAAGTATGCCTTGACGTTCTCTCACCCGAGGGATCGAGCGGCGCGGGCGCGTCGGTGGGCGATCACGGCGGCGATCTGCGTAAAGGCGAGGCCCAGGAAAAAGCAGCAGGGGATTGCGCCGAACGCGAGGAACGCCGCGCCGTAACCGTAAGGACGAGCCGCTTGCGAGCCTGCGGCCTGCTTCAGCGCCTCCGTTTGGGCAACCGACGCGAGAACTGCCGCGATGCCCCAGCCGATCCCCAAGAGCATTCCTGCCGGCACGGCCCAGCCGACGGACCGCCCGCGCCGTCCCAGAGACCGCCCGATCCACGCACCGAGCAGGGGGCAAAGCGCCAGCCCGCCGATCCACGCGATCATGGGATAGGGCATGGCCTCCGGGGGAGGCGCCTGAACGGTCAGCCCCAGCGCGTCGGCGGGGATGCCGTCGAAGGAGCCGGTCAGGACGTCTCCCTTGCGGCTTAGCGCGGGCGCGGCCTCCGCCCGCCACCCGGGTGGAACATGCACCGTCACGTCGAGCTTGCCAAAGCCACCCCAGCGGCGGGCCGGAGCGAGGACGTATCCGAGCTGCCAGGCGAGCGTCGGATCTCCGGCGGAGTAGGTGGTGGGTTCTGCGGAGTAGCGCACGCGCAGGGTATGCGGCCCGGGCGGGACGTCGAGTGTGAAGCCCAGCGTGGAGACTTCGTTCGACTCGTAGGGCAGGCCCGCCGATCTCGTCAGAGAAGGCGTCTGAAGCGGAGCCTTCCAGGGCTCCGGAAGCTTTGCCTCAGAGCCCGTTTCGAACGGGATCTCCTTTCCATCGAACTCCACGCTCCCCTTGGGTGGGCCCTGGGTCTGCGGATTCAGGGCGTTCGCGACGAAGATCAACTTCAGCCGCCGCGCTCCGCCGTCGTTGCGAAAGCGATACTCCGCTTCCACCGCCGCCCGCGCGGGCGTATTCTCTGTCCGGACGCCGTCTAAGGGGCGCGTATCGATCGACAGCGTCTCGCGCTCTATGATCATGTCCTTGAGATCCCCCGACGGCTCCCCCAGCGGGTCGCCCGGCACCAGGGGGCTGGCCATGTTGGCCGACGCTATTCCGACCGATGCGGCCACGCCTATCAAGAACCACCCGATCCACGTAATGCTCCCTTTCATCGTTTCCCCTGCACGCGCGCATAAGAGTATCTTTCGTCCGAAGGGCCGCGCCACGGTATAAAACGGGGACCGGAAATGGCAACGACGCCCCCAACGCCTCCCACCGAGGAAACGCAGCCTCTGCGGCTCGTGCGGGCGCGCGCCCTCGTTCTGGCGTTTCTCCTGTGCGTGCCGGTGACCTACGCCGTCACGAACGCGGGGCACTCATCGATCTTCTCCTTGATAGTGGCGCCCGTGTCGGCGCTGCTGGCGCTGATCATCGTCAACATCCCCCTGCGGCTGTTCCTCCCGAAGGCGGCGCTCTCGCAGTCGGACCTCGTGCTGATCTTCGCCCTCGTCGCCGTCGCCGGCTCCGTGGCGGGCGAGTGGACGGGGATCAGCCACGCCCAGTTCCACCAGTACCCCTTGGCCGCTCGAACGGACCCCACGTTCAAGGACAAGTACATGGTCCACATCCCGGACTGGCTGGCGACGAAAGACCTGGAACAGGTGAAGGATATCGAGGGCGGCGGCAAGCCGTGGACCTACGTGGTCGGCAAGCTCCCCGTCTTCTTGCCTCTCTACGTCGCGTGGGCCGTGCCGTTCCTGGCGATCTGCTTCGCGATGCTCTGCATCAACTCCCTCATGCGGGGCGCCTGGAACGAGCGGGAGCGGCTCACGTTTCCCCTCATCCAGCTACCAGTGGCGATGGCCGAAGGGGGCGGGGCGGGCGGTATGTGGCGCAGCCGGCACATGTGGATCGCGTTCGCGGCGATGTTCGCGATCGACATGCTCAACGGGCTGAACTACCTCTACCCGAATCTCCCCAGCATCCCCGTCAAGGAGCTCTTCAATCTTCAGGAGGCGTTCAAAGAGCCCCCTCTGAGCAATATCGGGCACTTCCGGATTGCCATCTTTCCCTTCATGGCGGCGATTGGGCTCTTCATGCCCAGCGACCTCCTGGTCAGCTTCGTGGCGTTCTTCCTCCTGCGCAAGGGGCTGCACGTCGCCATCGCGGCAGGCGGCATCCCCCAGTCCACGTTTTCCGGCACCGCCATCGCGCCCGGCCCGCCGTACTTCGACGAGCAGACCTGGGGCGCGGTGATCGCCATGTTCCTCGGCGCGATGTGGTCGTCGCGGGACTACCTGAAGGAGGTCTGGCGCGACATCCGTCGGGGACGGCGCTCGGAAGACGGAGGACTCGCGCACCGCTGGGCGTTCGTGGGGCTGCTCGCGTGCTCCGCCGTGGTGGTGGGGTTCGGAGTGGTCGGCGGGCTGCCGCCGATCTACATGATCGTCTACTTCGCGCTCTTCCTCGTGTTCTCCATCGTGCTCACGCGCATCCGGGCGCAGCTCGGTCCGCCGACGCACGAGTTCGCGTTCTTCGGGACGAACACGATCATGCACCGCTTCCTGGGGAACCGCTGGCTCTCGGAAGGTCAGGCAACGTACCTGAGCCAGGGGTTCCTGATCCTGAACCGGATCTACCGGAACCATCCCATGCCCTAGCAATTGGAGGCGATGAAGATGGGGCAGATCGAGCGGCTGAGCCAGCGGCGCGTGGTCTGGGGCATCGTGATCGCGACGGTCAGCGGCTCCTTCTTCGCCCCGGTGTTCCGCCCCGTGCTCGTGTACCGGACGGGCGGCCTCGGGGGGACCGACGCTCCCTCCTATCTGCACAACCTC
>JAUJNV010000177.1 GCA_030447945.1 Fimbriimonas sp.
GTTTTCGCCTTCTATTGGTCCCAGTTTATAACCCAATCACCAAATAGTTCGGGGGAGATTTCCCCACCCCGCCCCGCCGCCGTCCTGCCCCACCGCGTGGGGTGGGCCCCGGGCCCGGGCCCCACGCCAATGGGCTTGGCCTTCGACGAGAGGGCGAGGGATCCGTCTCTACAGGATTTCAGACATGAAAAAGGGGCCGCGCTCTCGTGGTGCGACCCCTTCGGAAACTGGGTGCGGGGGTAAGATTTGAACTTACGACCTCCGGGTTATGAGCCCGACGAGCTACCAGGCTGCTCCACCCCGCGACTCGATTGAAATACTACCCTTTCCTACGCCGCTTGTCAAGGAGGGTCGCCGCCCAAGGGCGGAGTCTGAAGGGACCGACGCGCGGAACGGCGGGCTTGATCGTGGCCGGCTTGCGGTCCAGCGCGCCCTTTTTCGTGGCCTCGGCCAGAGGCTTACCCTTGCGGAACTCGTTCAGCGCCTTGATCAGGCGCATGGCGGTCAGCGCCCCGATAAAGAAGGGGGAGAATCGCTCGAACTGCCGCGACGTGCTCTGCGCGACCCGCTCCACCGACCCGACCACACCCTTGGCCTTGCCACCGATGCCTTCGATGTTCTTGTGCAACGTCTCCGTCAGGTCGATGACCCGCTTGTGAAGGTCGTCCAGCCGCTGGGCGAGGGTGTCCATCCTCGGTCGGAGGTCCTTCAGGAACTTCAGGAGGAAGAAGCCTCCGATCATCACTCCGATGAAGAAGAGGATGTTCACAAAGAAGAACAACCCCGAGAGGACCAGCCACCACGTTGGAACTTCTTGCATTCTTTAGCCCACCACCTTCGCCTCTACCCAGACCTCGTCCCCGGGGGGGAGCGGGACTTCCAAGCGCAGCTCGCCGTCCACCGCCGCATGCTCGCCTCCGAGCGCTTGGAAGCGTAGGCCCCACATACCGCGCACGATCAGCTTCGCCATCAGTCTCTTGTCCGAAGGGTTACGCAGCAGGACCTCCAGTCGTCGCTTCCTAGGATCGAAGCGAACCTCCCGGATGTTCCCGGAGTCGCACCGCGCCTCTAAGCCCAAGCCGCGCACCACGACCTTTCGGCCCACCCCGTCCCACGGACGCACGGCGTAGGTCTCCTCGTCCCCGTCGGTCTCCACCTCGAAGTGGCACCCGAAGGTCATCACGCCGGAAGTGCGGCTCGGGAGCACGTACGCGGCGGCGCCGCGCAGGTAGCGGTACATCCCGATCCCTGCGTCCCCGGTGGTCCACGACATCCCGTACCCCTTCGAGGCGGCGTCGGGGCAGAACCCCATCCCCGCAGCGCCGTCGGCGCGGACAAGGGCCCACACGCTCAGGAGTCCGCCGAAGGCGAGCCGGAGGTAGGCATCGGAGAGCGTGCCGTAGTCGCGATCGAGCGTCTCCAGGAAGAGGAGCGAGTCGGCGACGGTGGTCGGTCCCAGACAAAGCTCGCCCTTGTCCGGCATCGCCGGATCCGCTCCGGCGGGCGACTCGCTCCAGCGCTTATCGGCGGCGTACCACCACCAACTGGGGGAGAGGGAGCGGGCGGCGAAGGCGCAACGCATAGCCCGCTCGGCCTGCTGGTCGTCGCCTCGTCGGCGGGCTGCCATGAACGACTCCTCGAAGCCCGCCGTGCCCCAGAGCGTCTCGCCGGCGAAGGGATAGTGGCGGCGGGAAAGGATCCGGTCGCGCCCATCGAGGAGGCGGCGCAGCTCGCGGGCCTCGTCCGTCAGCCCCGCGTCCTCCATCTCCTCGATCAGTGGATAGAGGTGGGGAAGGAGAGGGATTCCGCCGTCGCGGGAGGCGGCGTCGGTATGGCGAAACATGGCCTTGGCTGTCTGAGCCGCGCGTTTCAGGTACTCCTTTGCGCCCAGCCGGGTGCCGCCGTAACCGTCGGCGATGCGCGCCATCGAGCCGTAGAGGAGAAACACGAGCGGGTACGCCTCGGCTCGTCCGAAGCCCATCGCAACGCCGCGCAGATCACCGAAGGAGGTGCCGACCGCGCCATCCGCCGGGTTCTGAAGGTCGTCCTCGACAAAATCCGTCAGGTATCGGTCGAGAGCGACGATCTCCCGCATCTCGGGGTAGATCGCGTTCTTCTCGGCGAGGAAAAGGGCATCGGCGAGCCCGCTCTCGGCGCCGAAGGGGATGGTGTAGGCGTCCGGGTCCGTGATGGTCTCGCAATCGCGGTTGTTCGCGGGGAGGATCGCCCCGTTCAAGCTGCTGCCCGGCTCGGCGTGGATCTGGCGGTCAACGATCCAGTCGGCACGGGCGCGGATCAGGGTCTCGATCGGCTCTGTGAAGAGCAGGTGCGCCTCGCTCTCGCGGCCCAGGGTGTCCTCGAAGCCGACCTTGAGCGGTCCCGCCTCCGTGGGCTTCACGAAGCAGTAGCCGCCCTCGTCGTCGGCGTCGGTCTCCACCTCGACTTCGCCGTCGGTAAAGAAACGGGCGGGCGTGGCACCGTGGATCTCCAGCGAGATGCCGACGCCGATAGGGACGACGGCGCTGGGGAACAGGCGGACGGTAGGGCGACCGCAAGCCGCGAGGGTCGCGCTCACGCCGTCGTCGCGGTCGCGGACGGCGGGTGCGAACCGGGTCTGGTAGGTGCGCTCCTCGCCCGGCTCCAGCACCAGCGTCGTGTGCCCCGAGGCCCACTCACCCCACCCCTCGCGCTCCACGGCGGCGCGGCTGTGGGCGTAGACGACGGGGATGCCCTCCCAGCGGTAAGGCGTGTGGAGCGAGGCGGGGACGTGATTGTAGAACTCCCAGTGCGTGTCGGAACCCGGGAAGATGAGGAGCCCCGGCGGGCGGGCGTTCAGGCGCTGGGCGAAGAGGTAGCTGGCGGATCCGGCGAGGGATTTGTGAACGAGCACGCGGTCGTAGAACATCTCCCGCAGCCCCTTGTCGGTGCGCGGGAAGCCTTCGAGCACGCTATTCAGCGCGAAGGGGAACCCGAGCTCGCCGATCTCGACGACGCGGCGGCTGCGGTTAACGAGCCGGACGTCCCAAGCGATCTGGGGCACCGGCCCCTGGATCTCGTAATAGCGCCCGACCGCGCGGATCAGGTGGTCGAG
>JAUJNV010000178.1 GCA_030447945.1 Fimbriimonas sp.
AGCAGCCCGGCGGGGAGGGCCATGGCCAGCAGGAGCCCGCCGAACAGAGTCGAGAGGTTCCGGAAGGGGGCCATGGCTCAGTTGGAGGGCTTCTTGAGTGGCACGGCGACTGTCCGAGTCGAGTCGTACTCCCGCAGGGTCAGCTTCGCCGGCTCCGCCGCCAACGGCGCGCGAAAGACCAGCCGCGCCCGCACGCTCTCGCCCGGCGGGATCTTCATGTTCAGAGCCTCGTCGCTGCTCATGCGCAGCATCGCGTAAAGGAACTCCACGGGCTCGTTGTTCGTGTCCACCATTCCCGGGCTGAGGATCGAGTAGTGCATCGCGTAGGGCTGCATCGCGGCGTTCTTGATGCCGATCGTCACCACGACGAGCTTGCCGTTCTCCGGCGCGTAGCTTCCGATCGGCGTCGCCACCGTCTCCACCTTCTCGACGGTCACGTCGAATGGTCCGATCTCGAAGGGTGCCTCGACGGCCGCGGTGCCGACCTCGGCGGCGTCGATCCCGTCCGCCGTGGCGTAGGCGTTCGCCAGCTTCTGCACCTTGCCCGTCAGGTCGTAGCGCAACACCGCGTTTGCGTCGTGCCGCTGGACCATGATCTTGTTGATCGGCCCGGTGGCGACGGCCGGCACCACCGCGATGACCTGAATCTTCTGCGCCGGCTTGAGGCGCATATCGAGCGAATCGAGCCGCTGCGCGTGGTAGAGGCGGTAGTTCGATTCCAGGTTCTGGTCGTCCGGAGAGACGGTGTTGATCCTGAACGAACTCCCGTTCAGGCTCATTTCCTTCGGCTGCGGATTCTGGATCGTGAGGTGCAGCACAACGAGCCGCTGGGCGGGCGTGGCGAGCACCAGCCCGTCCTTCGTGGCGAAGCGGGTGGCGAGGGCGGCCTTGTCGAGGGTGATGTGGAGCTCGTTGCCCTTCGCGCCAAGCTGATACTTGGTTCCCAGCTTGCCCGCGTTCCCCGGAAGCTGCGCCGTGCCCTTGGTGGGCGCGGTCCGGGAAGCGGCCTTCGGCTTCGGCTTCGGCTTGGGCTTCTGCTTAGGCTTGGCCTGCGCGGAGGCGCTCGCAAAGCACACGGCCACGGCCAAAAGGGCAAGAAAGCGCAAAGGTGTGTTATCCATCGCTTCCTATATTAGCCTTGAAGATGCCGCAAGGTGCCTAGGGCATGACGAATTTTCGCAGAAGCCCCGCTTAACCTTCCGTCCGGTCGCGATACTGCACGGCCTCGGCCAGATGAGCCTTACGCCACTAGATGGTGGCCGCGGGCCACCCGGTTGCGGTTGGTCTTCCCCTGCCGCCTGTCCTTGTTCAAATGGTGGATGACGATCGCCGTCACCCCGACCCGGGAGCCGGAGTACCGCCGGGGCTTGAGGCGGCTGCGGCCCTCGCCGAGATCGTTGAAGTCCATGCCGCATCCGTGCGTTTAAGGCTTCTTCTCAGGAGCAGGCCGCTTGAGAGGCGCGCGGGGCGCCATTCGGTCGATGTAGAAGACACCGTCGTAGAGGTGTGGCCAGACCGCAGTCATCGGCTTGTCTCCTTGTCGCGAGAGATATGCCGCCCGTGGCTGGGCCAGCCACGCGCTCCGCTGCCTCCGCACCGGGCGGATGTCCAAGAAGAGGTAGGGCTTGCCCACCGCATGGAAGACCGACTCCACCGCATCGGGAGCCGGCACCACATACGGGACGGGAGGGTTTCCCATCCACGACCACGCGCCCTCGTACGCCATGAACCCGATGGTGTAGATCTGATCCCCAAGCGCCTCTCTCAGGATCCCCCCCGTCGACTTGGCGCCGTTCGGGCGTTCCGCGCCGTGGAAGATGTGGCCGTTGTGCGCCCAGAGGATCAGCTTCTTGCCCTTGTATCTGTGGTCGAGCAAGTAGCGAACGTTGTCGGCGTTCGAGGACTCGCGTATCTCGTACGACGACGCATTGCTAAAGTTGTCCACCATGCGCTTGAAGTCGCGCATGTTTGCGATGAATCGCCCTTTGTAGGCAGCGTCGCGCGCTCCAAACCTCCGTGAGAAGCGATCCTTATTCGCTTCGTAGAGAGCATAGAGATCTACCGCGGGTGCGGTCGAATCTTGGAGCCACTGAACGTAGTCCTGCTGTCCCTTGAATGGCCCCTTCCGCTTGCGTTCCGTTTCTAGCACGGAGTTGATCCGGGCATACAGAGCGTCTGGCACGATCGAGCGGTCGACACTGTCGAACCAGCCGACGAAGGTGCGCAGACGGCTCGCACCGATGCTGCCCGAAAACTGGATGTCGAATCCGGTCATCTGAAGCGGCCGTCTCGTCTTGTGCGACGCCCGCGCGTATTCGAACAAAGGGAAGGAGTCGGCGCTGGCCGACCAGTGCGGAAAAGCGCCCATGGCCGCCGCCTGGGCAAGGGGGCGATCGCTGGCGATTGCCTTGTTCATCTCTTCGCAGTCGAACAGGCCAGACTCCCAGACGACAACATCGAACCCCATCTCCTTGTGGAGAAATCGGATCAGGCGAGCTTTCGCCTGAAAGCCGGTGCCGTCGCCGTGGGTGAGTTCGCCGAGCTGCACGATCCGCGCCGTGCCGATCGCCCTCTTGAGGGGCTGGAGGTCAGAGAAGTCTTCGTCGGTGGGCGCAACCGTGCGCACCGTCACCGCCGCACGCTTCGCCCACTGGACCGCGCCCGGATCAGGACCGGCAGTCTGAGCCACGACTAGGCTCACGAACAGGGGAAGAAGGTGCATAGTAGCCCTACCGTCTTGGCTCACGTGCGTGTTCCCATGGCACAAGGTTCCTGCAGGCAGGCCATGCTGGAGTGCCTTAGGTGGCGGCACCGGCGAAAGCGTGGCATCCAAGGGACAGAGCGACCAGCCGCCTTAACCTTCCGTTCGGTCTCGATACTGCACGGCCTCGGCCAGATGGGCCTTGCGCACCTCGTCTTCCCCGGCGAGGTCGGCGACGGTGCGTCCGACCTTGAGGATGCGGTCGAAGACGCGGGCGGAGAGGTTCATGCGGGCCATGACGACGCGCATGAACGCCTCGCTCTCCGCGACGAGCGGCACGAGCTCCCGGATCTCGCGGGGGTTCATCGTGGCGTTGGTG
>JAUJNV010000179.1 GCA_030447945.1 Fimbriimonas sp.
CCTCTCCCTTTGCTTCGCAAAAGGCGAGGGGGTCCGGAGGTTGCTATACTCTCCTCGGGATCATCCAACTGTGGTCGACCTCGCCGAGTACCTGAATCTCCGGGAACGGCCGCCGCGGTCGCCGGTGATGTTTCACGAGTGGCGCGACCTCCTGTTTTTGCACTTCGCCACCGACCCCGAGCCCATCCAGGCGCTTTTGCCGCCGGGGCTTACGGTCGATACGTTTCCCGACGAGACGGGGGCCGAGCGGGCGTGGGTGGGGCTCGTGCCGTTCCGGATGCAGGGCGTGCGCCTGAGGGGCTTGCCGCCGCTCCCCGGCACCGATGCCTTTCCCGAGACCAACGTGCGCACTTACGTCCACCGCGAGGGGCGCGACCCCGGCGTCTGGTTCTTTAGCCTGGATGCCGCGAGCGCTGTGGCCTGCCGGGCGGCCCGCGCGCTCTTCTCCTTGCCGTACTTCCACGCGTCGATGCGCGCCGATCGTGAGGAGGACCGGGTGAGCTACGCCAGCGAGCGACGGGAAGGGGCGAAGGCCGCGCTGGCGATCGAGTACGAGATCGGCGAAGTCTTGGGCCACGCATTGGCCGGCACGCTGGACTTCTTCCTCATCGAGCGCTATTTGCTCTACTCTTTCAAGCGGGGGGCCCTGCTCACGGGCCGCGTCCACCACACGCCCTACCCGCTCCGGTCCGCGAGGGTTCTCCGTAGCGAGGACACGCTGGTGAGCGCCGCCGGAATCGAGCCTCGCCCTTGGACCCATGTCTGCTTCAGCGCCGGCGTGGAGGTGGAGGTTTTTATGCTCCGGCCGCCGGAAATGGCCTTGCCCTCGTAACGCAGCGAGCCTTCGTCCGTATCACGCATCATGAGCATCATGAAGATCTCAATAGCTCCCCTCGCTCTTTTTGCCCTGTTGCTCGCGGGGTGTTCGGGAGGTGGCGGGGACGATGGCCCGCTCGCCCGCACCGAGATTTCCGGGGTTATCTTCGACGCGAACGGCGACCCGGTGCGCGACGCGCGGGTGTACTACGAAGGCGGGGGCGGGGCGCGCGAGACGCGCTCGAACTCGGCGGGCCAGTACGTGCTGGAGGACCTCCCGGCGGGGGACCTGCTCATCAAGGCGAAGGTCGAGGAGACGGCCTACGGGCAGAACGTCGCCCGCACCTTGTCCGGTGAGCGGACGAAGAACCACAACATCGCCGTCTTCCCCGAGGGGCAGCGCGGGCACCTCAAGGGAGTCGTCGAGGATCGCGACGGGTTTCTCCTCACCGGAGCGCGCGTATTCGCCCGCCCCACGAACGGCAACCTGCTCAGCAGCGCCTACGGCATCACCGACGACCAGGGCCGCTTCAGCCTCCGCGACCTGCGCTCGGACGAGGAGTACGAGGTTCTCGCGAACGCCAGCGGCTACGGATCGGAGTCGGACGTCATCGTCGTGTCGGATTCCGAGGACTTGGAGCTGCGGTTCACGCTGAACAACGCTCCCAACCCCGAGCTCCCCGCGCCGCAGAACTTCGAGGCTCAGGCGACCACCTCTCCGAACGAGGTCACCCGCGACGCCCGCGCCGCGAGCGCCGTCCGGGCGATGAAGGCGATCCTGGACAAGGGCCGGCCCCAGCCGAAGGCGAGCGCTTCCCGGTTGACGGCGATGGGCAATCCGATCGAGGTCGACCTGTTCTGGGACCGCGTGGACAACCCGGGACTGCTGGGCTACGGCCTGTACCGCGGCCCGAATAGCCAGAACCTGCGCGCCATCGAGTTCATCCGCGACCCGCTCGCCGAGATCTTCGCCGATAACGACCCGACCCTGGTGGAGGGCCGGACCTACACCTACTCGATCACCGCGCTGAACACGCGCTACCCCGACACGTCGGACAGCGAGAGCGAATTCAGCAACGCGGCGGACGCGGTGACGCTGGGCGACCTCCCGCTCCTCCCCGTGCAGGGCACGCCGCCCACGTTCCGCTGGGATCGGGCGCTGGGGGCCGAAGACTACGCGGTGTTCATCTTCGACGAGTACCCGCGCATCGGCGTGCCCTCGCGGTTCAACACGTTCGAGAACCGCACGACGGGCACCTCGTACGAGTACAACGGCCCGGCCCTGGCGCCCGGAACCTATTACTACATCGTCGCCGGGTTCGCGAACGACGACCTGAGCCGCTCGATCAGCCCGGTCGGGCAGTTCATCGTGCCGTAGCGGGCACGGGAGAGGGGTGTTGCGGTGTTACGGTATTACGGTGTTCCGGATCCGCAACACCGCAATACCGCAACGCCGTAATACCGTAATACCGGAACCCCATGAACAACCCTCGTCTCATCGTCCGCAACGTGGCCCTGCTCGGCTTGGTGGGAGCGGGAGTCTTCGGGGCCTACAGCTACCTTCGCGACCTCTCCCGCCAAGATCCCTTCCGGGAGATCCGAGGGGGGCAGGGCACGGGGCTGGAGGAGCGCGTGGGGATTCGCCTGGAGGACGTCGCCCTGCGGCACTACCGGCAGGGCACGCTCATGACCCAGGCGCGGGTTCGGGTCGCCGACGTGTCGAAGGACCGCCGCACCCTTCAACTGCAGGGCATCACGCAGGGCATCCACCACGGGGGCAAGGCGAAGGTCGCCTTCCAGGCGATGGGCGGCAGTTGGAACGCGAACCGCCGCCTGCTCACCCTCAAGGGCGGAGTGCGGGCGTGGAACGGGGACCTGAACCTGCGCACGGAGACCCTCGCCTTTAACGCCGAGCGGGGCAACATCAACGCTCCGGGAGAGGTTGCGGGCAAGCTCGCCGAGGGCTTGATCCAGGCGAAGAAGCTGAACTACAACACGAAGGACGGCAGCTACTCTTCGGGGCCCGTCCGCTATGCGGGCGGAATAAGCATCAGTCCGCAGGACGCCCCGGTGCAGGTAACCAGGCGCAGCGCATGGGAGTTCAGCGGCGACTCCATCGAGGACAATGGAACGAAGACGGCCAATCCCGTCGCCATCTACACCAACGGCCGCGCGACGGACGGCGAGATCATCCTGCTCGCTCCCAAGCTCGAGCACATCACGACGACCGACTCGCTTGTCGGCACGGGCGGCG
>JAUJNV010000180.1 GCA_030447945.1 Fimbriimonas sp.
GTGTCGCCGACAGCGACCAGGGCGTCCTCCAATGAGGCGTCGTAGAAGATCGCCGAGTGCTCGCCCGCGCCGCGTCCATCGTCGCGTCCGACGCCGACGGCGCCCATGCCGGAGAGGCCCCCGCGCAGCTCGTCGATCTGGAACATCAGAGCCTCCTGCGCTCCCAGCACCTCCGGCCGGTGCCGCCGGAGGAGCGCGAACACGCGCTCGCGGCGCACCTCCCACCGATCTGGGCCGTCCTCGGCGGCGCCATGACGGAGATTGAAGCTCATGACGCGCAAATCGCTCGCGAGGGCCACCATCGATCCGAGGCTACCGCGTCACAATCCCGTGATGAGCGGTGTGCGTGTCGTGGTGGTCGGTCTGCGATTCGGGTCGGCGTTCGTGCCGATCTACCAGCGCCATCCGAACGTGGAGCGGGTCGGGATCTGCGAGACGGACCCGGCCGTGCTCGCGGAGGTCGGTGACCGCCACGGCGTCGAAGACCGGTTTGCGCGGCTGGAGGATGTCCTCGCGGACGGCCGCTACGACGCCGTCCACCTGGTGACGCCTGTCGCGCGGCACGTCGAGCAGACGCTGGCCGTTCTGGGCGCGGGCAAGCATTGCGCCTGTGCGGTGCCGATGGCCACCCGCCTCGAGGATCTCCGGGCGATCGTCGACGCCCGGCGAAGCGCCGGGCGCATCTACATGATGATGGAGACCGCCGTCTACACGCGCGAGTACCTCTACGTGAAGGCTCTCCACGAGCGGGGCGAGCTGGGCGCGCTAACCTTCCTGCGCGGCTCGCACATCCAGAACATCGAGGGCCTGCCCGAGTACTGGCGCGGCTACCCCTTCATGCTCTACGCGACCCACGCCGTGGCCCCGATCCTCGCTCTCGCGGGCACGCGCGCGTCGAAGGTGTCCTGCTTCGGCTCGGGAACCCTGCGGGATGACCTGCGAGGTGTCTATGGCAACCCCTTCCCGCTGGAGATCGCCATCTTCCGACTCGCGGGCACGGACATCGCCGCCGAGGTCACGGGCTCGTTTTTCCAGACGGCGCGCCCCTACGTCGAGAGCTTCAGCGCGTACGGCGACCGGGTGGGGTTCGAGTGGCAGCAATTGGAAGGCGAGGAGCCGCTGCTGTGCCGTCTCGAACCCCTTTCCCCAGGGCAAAGAGGGAGGCGCGTCACCCCCGAGCGGATCGACGTGCCGTTCCGCCCGGACCTCCTGCCCCCGGAGATCGCCCACTTCACCCTCGACGGCGGCCATGGCGGCTCCCACCCGCACCTCGTCCACGAGTTCGTCTCCAGCATCGTCGAAGCCCGCCCCCCGGTCGTGGACGCCGTGACGGCGGCGGACTGGACGGCCCCCGGAATCTGCGCCCACGAGTCCGCGATGCGGGAAGGCGAGCCGGTCGAGATCCCAAACTTCTCCTAATTCCCCCAAAGCCTTTTGGTGTGCGCCGCTTCAGCGACGCTTTCCCTAGCGCGCTTCAGCGCGCGGAGATAGAGAGCCCCTTCTCACCGTAGCCGGCGCTTCTGAGGTCCTCACGCGCGCTGAAGGTCACAGAAAAAACGTCTCGTCTTTCCTCCGCGTCAGGCCTGAAGGGCCGGCCTATTCCAGCCCAGGGCGCAAGCCCTGGGAAGGAGACGCCCCACGACCCGCGCCCTGTAGGGGCGCGATTTCTCTCCTCCCACCCCACCGGATATCGCGCCCCTACAGGACGCCGGGGCATGCGGCGCCTGACCCAGGGCATTCGCCCTGGGCTGGAATAGGCCGGCCCTTCGGGCCTGACGCGGACGGGAAAGACGAGACGTTTTTCTATGACCATCAGCGGCGCACTCCCAAGGGGCTCCGGGCAATTGGGAACGTCTCTACGGATGCGCGGCTTCGGCCGGCGCGTTGAGGAAGGGGCGATAGACCCCGTGCTTCAGGCCGTCGATGACGGCGTCGCGCACGTTGGGACCGAGGGGGTCGTCGTAGAGGATGCGCGTGCCGGGCTTGTCCAAGAACATGTCCTGGATGACATGGGCCGGACCCGCCACGTGGTAGCTCTTACCGGTGGTCGGACCCTCGATGAAAGAGGATTGGACCTTCATCGCACCGGGTTGCGCGGCCTTGGCCAGTTCGTCGCGAAGCAGCTCGCCCGGAACTTGGACGCGCACGACGTGCTGCCGGGTGTAGGCGCCCATCGCGTCGTAGACGTCCCCGCGGCGCACCTCCCCCGGACCGAGGCCCTTGCCCCCGTAGTGCGAGGAGCTGAACAGACCCACGTCCGCCCTGTGCGCCACGCGGACCGATTCGGCGAGGAAACGGCCCGACGGCGTCGCCTCCTTGGTCAGCCCTTCCGAAGTGATCGGGACGGGCAGAGTGGTGAGCACGTCGTCCAGCTTCGCGTCGAGCCGCTTCTCGTCTGGAGCGTAGCCGCGCATCACGGCCACGTCCCTCCCCGGAAGGGTCTCGGCGTCGACCAGGCGGTACTCGAATCGCGGGCGGGGGGAGTCGAACCAGACCTCGGTCACTCCCAGCGCCTTGCCGTGGGCGCCCGTCTGCACGATCGGCACGCCGTTCTCGATGCTCGCCTTTTCTAGCCGGGTATGGCTGTGGCCGCCGATGATCAGGTCTATTCCGGGTGCCTCGTGCGCGAGCTTCTGGTCCGGCTTGTAGCCGAGGTGGCTGAGGGCTACAACGAGGTCGACATTCTCCACTTCGCGAAGCCTTTTCACGCACTCGCGCGCCGCCTCTTCGGCATCGGTGAAGCGGATACCGGTGATCGTGCGAGGCCACTGGATGTCGGGCGTTTGCTCGGTGGTGAGGCCGAAGACGCCGACCCGGCGCGACCCTCGTCGGACGATCACGTAGGGCTTGAGCGGACCCCACGGCTCGCCTTCCGGAGTGCGGACGTTGGCGCTGAGGAAGGGAAAGTCGGCGAGCCGCTCGGCGCGCTTCAGGTTCTCCGGGCCGAAGTCGAACTCATGGTTGCCCACCGTCGCGGCTTGGACGCCCGCCGCGTTCAGCGCGCCGATCACGGGCCCGGGACCGTGGAGCTGCTCCAT
>JAUJNV010000181.1 GCA_030447945.1 Fimbriimonas sp.
GGTCGAGGCCGTCCGGCCGGCCCGGCACCGAACACGGAGGGGGATCACCATGCGCGAGGTCATCGTGTCCGAGTTCGTGACACTGGATGGCGTCATGGAGGCACCGGACCTGTAGTCCTTCCCCTTCTGGAATGACGAAGCCGCGAAGTTTAAGAACGATGAGCTCTTCGCGAGCGACGCGCTGCTCCCAGGGCGCGTGACCTACCAAGTGTTTGCTGCCGCCTGGCCATCGCGGTCCGATGCGGCGGCGGTCGCGGACATCGCGGCCGGCGGCGGATCCGCCGAGGCGGCCGAGTTCGGCGGGTTCGCCGACCGGATGAACCGCCTCCCCAAGTACGTGGTGTCACCTACCCTGGAAAACGCCGAGTGGAACAACTCAACGATTGTCAACGAGAACGTCGCGGACGAGGTGGCCAAGCTGAAAGCCATGCCCGGTCAGGACATCCTGGTCGCCGGCAGTGCCCAACTGGTCCAGGCACTGATGCAACACGACCGCATCGATGAGTATCGGCTCTTGGTCTATCCCATTGTTTTGGGGAGCGGCAAGCGCCTCTTCGCCGACGGGAGCAACGCAACCCTGCGGCTGGTGGAGACCCAGGCGTTCAACTCGGGCGTCGTCGCGCTCACCTACCGGCGGGGAGCGGGGGAAGGAGGGGCATGATGGCGAAAGTTATCCTCGGCATGACCATGTCGCTGGACGGCTTCATCAACGATCGGCACGGCAGCGTCGCGCGGCTCTACCCCGATCTCGCGGCATTGCGGGAGACCGAGGCGTTGCGGGAGGCGATACGCACCACGGGCGCGGTCGTCATGGGTCGGCGTGCCTACGACATGGCGGACGGCGACTTCACGGGCTACGAGTTCCAGACGCCCATCTTCGTCCTCACCCACCGGGTCCCGGCGTCGGCGGCGAAGGGCGAGAACGACCGGTTGCGGTTCCACTTCGTCACCGACGGGATCGCGAGCGCCTTCGCCCGGGCAAAGGCCGCCGCCGGGGACAACGACGTCGCCGTCGTCGGCGGCGCCGACGTGGCCCGGCAGTGTCTGAACGCCGGGCTGGTGGACGAGCTCCAGATCGCCATCCGGCCCCTCCTCCTCGGCGCGGGCCTCCGCCTGTTCGAGCAGCTGGACGCCGAGCGGATCGCACTGGAACGCATCCGCGTCACGGCGTCCCCGACGACGACGGACCTCCGGTTCCGCATCGTCAAGTAGCTGGGGACCGGCAGTGGACCTCGGGGAGAGTGGGATATTGACGGCCGACGCACAGTCGCGCGACAACCAGCGAGGAGGTTCCATAGGAAACATTGTCTTCAGTATCTCGATGTCGTTGGATGGTTTCATCGCCGGGCCGAACGATGGCGTCGAGCTGCCCCTGGGCGCCGGCGGCGAGCGGCTTCATCAGTGGGTCTACGATCTGGCGAGTTGGCGCGAGCGCCACGGCCTCGCCGGCGGCGAGACCAATAGCGACACCGAAGTCCTCGACGAAGCATTCGAGAACATCGGGGCGGTGATCGTCGGCAAACGCATGTTCGACAACGCGGGAGGGTGGGGGGAGAACCCGCCCTTTCACACGCCGGTATTTGTCCTGACCCATCAGGTGAGAGAAACCTTGGTCAAGGGAGGAGGAACGACGTTCACCTTCGTCACCGACGGGATCGAGCGCGCCCTGGCCCGAGCGAGGGCAGCCGCGGAGGCCAAGGATGTCGCGGTGGGAGGCGGCGCGAACGTCGCGCAGCAGTTCATCAAAGCCGGGCTGCTCGACGAGATGCAGATCCACCTCGTGCCCGTCCTGCTCGGCACGGGTATCCGGCTGTTCGACCAGCTCGGCAGCGGGCAGATCGAGCTGGAGCGCACGCGGGTGATCGCGACCCCCGCCGTCACGCACCTGCGGTTCCGCGTCGTCAAGTAAAGGAGGGGCATCATCAAGCTTCTTCTCACATCCGCCGGCATCGCCAACGGCAGCATCCGCGCGGCACTGGTGGACCTGCTCGGCAAGCCGATCGCCGAATGCAAGGCGGTCTGCATCCCCACCGCGATCTACGCCCTGCCGAGCGGTGTCGCCGACGCCTGGCTGATGCTGCGGGAGCTCGACCTGGGGTGGCAAGAGTACGGGGTGATCGAGCTGACCGCACTCCCGAGCATCCCGGAGGACTGCTGGCTGCCTGCGGTGGAAGCGGCCGATTGCGTCATCGTCGGCGGCGGCAACAGCGGGTACCTGTGCCACTGGATGGAGCAATCGGGGCTGGGCGCGCGGCTCCCGGCGCTCCTGCGCGACAAGGTCTACGTGGGCGTGAGCGCCGGGAGCATGGTCGTGACCCACAGCTACCAGATGGACCCCGTGGCGCTCGCGGAGCGGGGGATCTACCGGGACGCTGACTACGAGGAGGACGCCCCGCCGAATGCCGGCAGCGCCAAGACGCTGGGCCTCGTCCCCTTCGTGATCCGCCCCCACCTGAACGCCGACTATTTCCCCACCGCCACGCTGGAGCGCTTCGCGCGCTCGGCCGCCGCGCTCGACGTGCCGCTCTACGCGTTCGACGACCAGACGGCGCTCAAGGTCGTCGACGGCAAGGTGGAGGTGATCTCCGAAGGCGCGTGGAAGCTGTTCGACACGTAGCGCCGCTGACGAGATCAAGAACCTCCCCCGGACGTACTGCTCAGAATCGCCGAGCAGGTTGAACGGGACCATGTTCGCCGCCACCCCCCATCCCTACCAGGGCAGCGAGGGCAAGGGAGACGAGTGAACGGAAGGAGCAAGGAGATGGCGATGCAGGATCCGGTAGCGGAGCTGCAGACGCAGTTCAGTAGCGCCGGGGCGCCGCCGACGCCGTGGGCGGAGGCGCGCGGGCATCTGGATCCGGCGGAGGTTTTGTGTCTTTCGTCGGTGCGCCCGGACGGACCCCCCCGCCATAAGCCGCGTATCCCCCTCAGGCTCAAAGGCTCCCTGTAAAAATAAATACGAAGACCACACGAGAGAAAACCCAAAAACTCACGTGATATCCTATTAAGTCTTAAAATGGAA
>JAUJNV010000182.1 GCA_030447945.1 Fimbriimonas sp.
GCCGGTGATGGTGCGGTTTGTAAGGTCCGAGGAGTCGGTGATCGAGTTGGCCTTGGACTAGCGGCAGGCGTCGCCATGTCCTCCTGCAGATCTCTTGAGGCTGGGGCACCGCATCCTTTGAAACGGAGGGGAACCTCGTCACCCTCATGCAGACGTTGCGCTCCGCTGGGCCACAGGCAAAGTCCAGCGCCGTTTAGTCCCAAAACATGCCCCAACCGGCAGAGGCTTATTATCGTTTTCGAGCGTTTCCGATAATAACGCTACCGGTTTGGTAGCGTTATTATCGTCTGGCGAAACAACGGCCGTGACGATGTCGGGGCTTTATTTTTGCGCGCCGACGCCGCAGCGGAACCTCATGGAGATCGTGCGGGCGAACGGGAAAGCAACGCCGCAACACAATTCCATAGGAATCGCACGACAGGAATCTATAGAAGCGGCCCACGGACGAGGACGCGGGCCTCTTCCCCTTCCCGGCCCGCAACCAGGCCTGGAGTGCACCCCGCCGAACGGTCGGGGGACAACGCGGGTACAAGGAAGGAGAGCCTGCCGCCTATGCTTTCTCTGCTCGCCTTCGCCGTCCTCGCTCCTCAAGGGGGTCCCTCCGCGCCGCTGATCACCCCGTACTGGAAGCGGGATGAGCTCGCCATCGCGAATGTGCGCGTGCCCGCCGAGGCGCCGCGGTACTCCGTCGTCGAGATCGCCGCCGATGTGCGCGCGACGTTCGATAATCCGTTCGATCCCGAGGACGTGTCGTACGAGGCGCGCGTCACCGACCCGTCGGGGAAGATCACGCCGATTCCCGGGTTCTTTACCCGCGACTACAAGCGTGAGCTTCAGAACGGGAAGGAGACCCTGGTCAAGGAGGGAGAGCCCCGGTGGCGCGTGCGGATCTGTCCCACGGAAGAGGGCACGTACGGAGTTGCCCTCGCCATGAGGGACCGCACGGGAAGCACCGTCTCGCGGCAGTTCCAGTTCCGCTCCACCCCCAGCGGCCAGCCCGGCTTCGTGCGGGTGAGCGCGCGCGACCGGAAATACTTCGAGTTCGACTCGGGCGCGCCCTACTATCCCCTGGGGGCGAACGTCGCGTGGGCGGGCGAGCGCGGCACGTTCGACTACGACGACTGGTTCCCCGCCTACGGGCGCGCCGGGGCCAACTTCGCCCGCCTCTGGCTCTCCCCCGCCTGGAGCACCTTCGCCCTCGAACAGACCGGAAACCCCGCCGAGGGGAAAGGGATGGGGCAGTTCGACCTGGGCAACGCCTGGCGGCTGGACTACGTGCTCGACCGGGCGCGGGAGAACGGCCTGCGCCTGATGCTCTGCATCGAGTCCTACAACATCCTCCGCGACCGCGATGGCGCTCCTTACTGGGAAAAGACCCCCCACAACAAGGACAACGGCGGCCCCCTGCGCATCTGGTCCGACTTCTGGACGAGCTCCGAGATGGAGCGGCTCTATAAGGCCAAGCTCCGCTACCTCGTCGCCCGCTACGGCGCGAGCCCCCACGTCTTCGCCTGGGAGTTCTGGAACGAGGCCGACCTCGCCCGCGACTTCAACCCCCTCATCGTCCGCGACTGGCACCGGCGGATGGCGACCGCGCTCAAGCGGATGGATCCCTACGCCCACCCGGTGGGCACGAGCTTCAGCGCCACCCCCGGCGTGAAGGAGGTCGACCAGCTCGCGGAGATGGACTTCGCGCAGACCCACCACTACGGCAGCCCCGACCTGGCGGGGACGGTGGTCACGTTCCAGTCGCGCAAGGGCGGCTGGGGCAAGCCGCACTTTTTCGGCGCGTTCGGGGCGGACGCGGCCAATCCGCGCCGCGACGAGGACCCCGAGGGGATGCAGATCCACGACCCGATGTGGGCGTCGATCGCCACCGGCTCCTCCGGCACGGTGATGCCCTTCTGGTGGAAGGACTACATCCACCCGCAGGGGCTCTACCCGATCTTCGGCGCGGCCGCGAAGTTCGTCCAGAACGTCGACTGGCCCCGCGAGGACTTCCGGCAGACCAGCCCCGTCCTCGCCTACCAGACGAAGCCGACGGTCCCCCAGCGCAAGGACGTCCTCTTCTCCAACGGCCCCGTGAGCTACGAGCGCAGCCCCTACAACCGCCCCCGCACCATCAACGTGACCGGGGCGGGAGCGGGGGCGGCGACCGCGACGGGCATCCAGCACGGCACGCAGAACCGGCCCGACCTGCACAACCCGATCACCTTTCTGGTGAACCTGCCCCGCCAGACCTACTTCGTGGTCGAAGTCGGCAACGTCTCCGGACGTGGGGGCGCCGCGCTGAAGATCACGCTCGACGGCAAGCGCGTGCTCTACCGAGAGTTCAAGGACCCCGACGGCACCGCGAAAACGGAGAACTTGAAGGGGTACGCCAAGGGATACTCCGTCGCCATCCCGGCCGGGAAGCACCGGATCGTCGTGGAGAACACGGGCGCGGACTGGTTCCTCGCGAGCTACCGATTCGTCGGGCTGCTCACGCGCACGGCGCCGCCGATCCTCGCGTGGGGCATCGTCGGCAACGAGACGGTGATCGCCTGGGCGCGGCACGAGGCCCGGTCTTGGCGGCGCATCATCATGATGAAGGACAAGAACCCACCCGCTCCCGCGAGCGTGCTCAAGATGGCCGGTCTCGCGGCGGGCCAGTGGCAGGTGGAGATCTGGGACACCTGGCGGGGCGAGATCATCCGCAACCGCCTCACCACGGTCCGAAACGACGGCACCGTACGCGTTGAGATCCCGCCCTTCGACCGCGATATTGCGGTGAAGCTGCGGCGGACCGGCCCTCCCCGGAGGGAGGCGGGCGTTGAGGCGTTAGGGCGTTGAGGCGTTGCAGAGGGCTCCGGAACGCCTTATTGCCCCAACGCCCTAACGCCCCAACGCCATGACCGACCCCCAGCCCTTCGACTTCCTCGTCATCGGCAGCGGGCTCGCCGGACTGGCCTACGCCCTGCGCGCTGCGGAGTACGGCCACGTCGCGGTGCTCACGAAGGGATCGCCGTCACC
>JAUJNV010000183.1 GCA_030447945.1 Fimbriimonas sp.
GAACCCTCACCCCCTGCCCCCTCTCCCGTGACGAGCCACACGGGAGAGGGGGTCCGGGAGGGCTTTCGCCCCCGGATCTGGCGCACCCGCTAAAAAAGGCCTTCCACCGACAGATAGCGCTCGCCCGTGTCGTAGCAAAAGCAGAGCACCCGGCTCCCGTCGGGCATCTCGGGCAGCTTCTTCGCGACGGCGGCCAGGACGGCGCCCGAGGAGCCGCCGACGAAGATCCCCTCCTCCTTTGCCGCGCGCCGCGTGTACTCGAAAGCCTCCTCCTCGGAAACTTGAATGACGCCGTCCAGAGCTTCCGGGTGGAGGTTGCCCGGGATGAATCCGGCGCCAATCCCTTGAAGACGATGGGGACCCGGCTCGCCGCCGGAGATCACCGGGGACTTCTCCGGCTCCACCGCGAACACCTTCAAGCCCGGCATTTCCGGCTTCAGCGCCTGGGCGCACGCGGTGATGTGCCCGCCCGTTCCGACGCCCGTAATGAGGAAGTCTAGTCCTTCGGGGAAGTCGCGCCGAATCTCGGGGACCGTCGTGCGCAGGTGGACCTCGATGTTCGCCGGGTTGTCGAACTGCTGCGGCATGAACGCGCCGGGCGTCTCGGCCACCAGCTCCTGCGCTCGGGCGATCGCGCCTTTCATCCCCTTCTCCTTCGGGGTCAGCTCGAACCGCGCGCCGTACGCCGCCATGACCCGCCGCCGCTCGATCGACATCGACTCCGGCATCACGAGGGTGAGAGGGTATCCCTTCACGGCGCACACCATGGCGAGGCCGATCCCGGTGTTACCCGACGTAGGCTCGATGACGGCCCCCCCGGGCGGAAGGCTTCCGTCCCTTTCGGCGGCCTCGATCATGCTGAGCGCGATCCGGTCCTTGATGCTCCCGCCCGGGTTTCCCCGCTCCATCTTCATGTGGATCTCCACGCGCGGGTCGAACAGTCGGTTGATCCGCACGTGCGGCGTGTCGCCGATCGTGTCGAGGATGGTGGTTGCTTTCATAGGTGCGGGATACCTGAAGGGGGCGGCTCGGCGTTGCCGCGTTGGGGCGTTAAGGCGTTCGGGAGCCTTCCCCAAAGCGTTAACGCCTTAACGCCTCAACGCCCAGCACCCCTCTTCAGATACTGAAATCGGCGTCCTCCTCCGACCCGGGCCGTCGCGGACGTGCGTCGCTGTGGCGGCCGACGATGGAGAAGGGAGGCACCGAAGAGGTAATCAAGGCATTGCCGCCGATCACACTGTCGTGCCCGATAACCGTGTCGCCCCCGAGGATCGTCGCGTTCGCGTACACGACGACGTTGTCCTCGATCGTAGGGGGCCTCTTCTGCCCCCGAAGGTCCTTCTGGACGAACAGAGCGCCCAGCGTCACGCCTTGATAGAGCTTCACCCCGTTGCCAATCACAGCGGTTTCGCCAATTACAAGGCCGGTGCCGTGGTCGATATAGAGACGCCGTCCGATCCGTGCCGCCGGGTGGATGTCGATGCCGGCCCGCTCATGCGCATGCTCGGCGAGGAGGCGGGGAAGCAGAGGGAAACTCAGCGCGTGGAGCTCGTGCGCGATCCGGTGGAGCGCCGTCGCAAAGAAGCCTGGGTAGGTGAGAATCACCTCGTCGACACTGGCCGCGGCGGGATCGCCATGGTAGATGGCTTGAGCATCGAGCGAGAGGGACGCGTAAAGCGCCGGCAAACGAGCCAGAAACTTCGCCGCGGATCCGGGCGGAGGCGGCAGGAAAGGCTCGGCCAGCGACAGGGCAAAAGCGTTCAGCTTCGCCTCTAACGCCGAGACCTCGGCCGCGACAGTGTCCGGATCGCAGCGGGCGCCTTCGCAGAAGTGGGGAAAGAGCAGCGCTAAGATGCGCTCGGCCACGAGCCGCGACGTCGCGCGGAGCTGGGGCGGGAACGGGTGTCCCCGACGCCTTTGTGCCAGCTCTTCGATCAAAGCGCGGCGGGAGCCTTCTGCCTTCTCGCGCACGCAAGGTAAGACGCTCGCGGTCGACGTTTTGCGGAGGATAATGGAGGCAATATGAGCATCCTGTTACCTGAGCGGGTTCCGACGATCCTCACGGAGACGACAAGGCGCGCGATCAACCACATCGCCTTCAGCCGCGACGGCTCTCGGATCGCCCTCGGCCACGTGGGAATGTCGGTCGAGGTCCGGGAAGGCGTCAACGTGCTCTATCGCGCCGAGTTCTTCAGCCGGAACGAGAAGGTGCGGCCAACCCAGCGCATCCGGGGGGTAGCGTTTTCGCCCGAGGGCCGGGTTCTGTACGTCGCCGCGGGGGAGAAGGTCCACGCGGTGGACCTCGAAGGGGGGCAGCGCCTCTGGAGCTATGTGGCTCCCCGGTCGTTCGGGTTCCTCATCATCTCCCCGATCTCCCTTTCGGTATCGAAGGAAGGGGACGTTGCGATTGCCTTCGACAATGGAACGTTCGGCCTCTGGTCTCCCGACGGACGGCGGGGGCCCGTCTGGCGCGAAAACGAATCACCTCGGTTCCTCCAGGTTCTTCCCGGCGGAGACCGGATCGTGGGCTCCGACACATTTAGCCTGTGCGTTTGGGACATCCACTCCAAGAAGCGCCTAACGAAGATCGCCCTCCCCGAGCGGGTGTACGCTCTCTCGGCCGCCGCCAATGGGACCGACGTCGCCACCCGCGGGCTTCAGGCGACACAGGTGTGGAACCTCGAGCAGAGTCGGCAAATCGGCAGCGCGTTCAACGGGCTAGGACTCCCGGTTGTACAGCTTCACCCCACTGAGAGAGTTATGGCGCTCGGCGACGGCAACGGCATCAGCGTGGTCGAGACGACGGGACGCTTCTTGGAGCGGTACGAAACCGGGGAGGCAGCCGTCCTTTGCGCCGCCTTCTCCCCCGACGGGTCGCGTTTGCTGGCTGGCGCTGCGGACGGCAGATTGTGGAGCTGGGACTTCGGCCGGGGCTGAGGTACAATCTCCTCTTACGCGCTCGTAGCTCAGTGGATAGAGCATCAGCTTGCGG
>JAUJNV010000184.1 GCA_030447945.1 Fimbriimonas sp.
GTGATCCCGGTCAATGTCGAGTTGCCACGACGGGGGATCGCTGGGCAAGGCCGGGTCCTGGGGCGGGGCGGGCTCTAGCTCCTTGTAGAAGGTCGGGGGCCCGCGGTAAAGGTAGAAGTGGGCGAGAGGCAGGCCCGGCGTACGCCGGACCACGGCGGCGGCGTCGAACGCCGGGGCTGCCTCGAAGGCCACGTAGCCTGCGGCAAAGCGCCCGCTCTCCTCGGCGCGCCCCACGACGTCGCGGACGCTATCCAAATCCTCCGCAACGAGCGTCTCGATCGGGTCCTCGAACAGAAGCCAGCCCGTGCCGAACAGTGTCCGCTCGACGCGGGTGAGAAAGCACCCGAGGAAGCTCCGGCCCAGGGGCAAAAAGTAGCCTCCGTACCGGCACTCGGGGATCGCGATCATCCGGTTTGCGTGTATCTTGAAGGCGTCCCCACCATGAAGAACGCGCTTCGCCTCGTCGCCAGCTTACTCTCGACCGCCAGCGTGGGCGCGGGCCTCGCCCAGACGCCACCCGCGCCGACTCCCCGGCGCCAGACACGCTGGGCCGCGGCCGTCACGCCGGAGAACGCGCACCGCGAATATCCCCCGCCCCAGCTCGTGCGGAAGGAGTGGACCAACCTGAACGGGCTCTGGGACTTCGCGATCCTCGCGCCGGGCCGGCCCTTGCCCACTGCGGGGGGGTACACCCGCAAGATCCTCGTGCCCTTCCCGGTCGAATCGCAGCTCTCGCGGATCGGGGAGAGGGTGCCGGAAGGGAGCGCGGTCGTCTACCGGCGCACCTTCGAGCGCCCTCGCGGTCCCCGCGTTCTCCTGCACTTCGGGGCGGTGGATTGGGAGTCCACGGTCTGGCTCAACGGGAAGCTCGTGGGCACCCACCGGGGCGGCTACGATCCCTTCACTTTCGACATCACGGACGCGCTCACGAGCAGCGGCGCGCAGGATCTGGTCGTAGCCGTCAAGGACCCGACGGACGCCGGGCTGCAGCCGCGCGGCAAGCAGGTGCGCAAGCCGGGAGGAATCTTCTACACGCCCTCGACCGGCATCTGGCAGACGGTGTGGCTGGAGTCGGTGCCCGAGCAGTCCATCTCGGGGCTGAAGGTGACGGCGAAGACGAACGGCACCGTCGAGGTGGCGATCGGTCGGCGGGGCCGGGGAGGCCAGCCGAAGTGGTGGGCCGAGGTGCTGGACGGGAGAGGGGTGGTCGCCAAGACGGAGGGGCCGGGCGTACTGACGATGCGCGTGCCGAAGCCCAAGCTCTGGTCGCCCTCGAAGGCCGACCTCTACCGCCTGCGCGTGGGACTCGGGCGGGGGCAGGGCGCGGATCGGGTTGAGAGCTACTTCGCCTTCCGCGAGGTCTCGGTGGGCCGCGCGCCGGACGGCAAGACGCGCATCCTCCTCAACGGCAAGCCCTTGTTCATGGTGGGGCCGCTGGACCAAGGGTTCTGGCCCGACGGCCTCTACACGGCGCCAAGCGACGAGGCCCTGCGCTACGACATCGAGGTCACCAAGCGGCTCGGGTTCAACATGATCCGCAAGCACGTGAAGGTCGAGCCGTCCCGTTGGTACTACTGGTGCGACAAAATGGGCATCCTCGTGTGGCAGGACATGCCCAGCGGAGAGCGTTACATCGGCCCCAACGATCCGGATCTCACCCGCACTCCCGAGTCGGCCGGGATCTTCGAGGACGAGCTGCGGAAGATGATCGACGCGTTCTATAACCACCCGTCCATCGTGGCGTGGGTGGTGTTCAACGAGGGCTGGGGGCAGTACGACACCGCCCGCCTCGCCGAGTGGACGAAGGAGTACGACCCGACGCGACTCGTGGACTCGGCCAGCGGCTGGACGGATCGGGGCGTGGGAGACATGCACGACGTGCACATTTATCCGGGACCGGGCTCGCCGAAGCCAGAGGCCAAGCGCGCGGCGGTGCTGGGCGAGTTCGGGGGATTGGGCCTCCCGATGCCCGGGCACATGTGGCAGACGGAAGGCTGGGGCTATCAGTCGTACAAGACGCCCGGGGAGCTGACGGACGCGTTCGTGCGGCTGTTCGCGAACCTCCGCCTCCTGAACGCCTCGCCCGGCCTCTCGGCGGCGGTTTACACGCAGACGACGGATGTGGAGACGGAGGTGAACGGCCTCATGACCTACGACCGCGCCGTCCTCAAGATGGACGAGACGCGCGTCCGGCGCGCCTTGGCGAGCCTCTTCCTGCCTCCGCCGATCGTCCGCACGATCCTGCCCACCTCGGAGGAGCAAGCGCAGACTTGGCGGTTCACAACGACCGCGCCCCCCGCCGAGTGGACCCAGCCGGCCTTCGCCGACTCCGGCTGGAGCGAGGGTAAGGGCGGCTTCGGCACCGCCGGCACTCCCGGCGCGATCATCGGCACTCCCTGGAACACGCCCGACATCTGGCTGCGCCGCCGCTTCGAGCTGCCGGCCGCGGTCACGGGCGGCTTGCACCTGCGCATCATCCACGACGATCAGGCGGAGGTCTACCTCGACGGCAAGCTCGTCGCCACCCTCCCCGGCTGGACCGGCTCCTACGTCCTCATCCCGCTGCCCGGACCCCTGAGCCCCGGCCCCCACACTCTCGCCGTCCACGTCCACCAAGACCGCGGCGGACAGAGCATCGACCTCGGCCTCGTCCAAGTGATCGAACGCCCTCGCCCCGTAGCGGCAGAGCGTGCTCTGCCAGTTGCAAAACGGCATACTCTTCCGGTTGTGAAAAAGGGTGCTTTGGCGGTGGGTGTCCGGAGCAGAGTGCGCTCTGCCGCTACGCGGGTTCGGGGGGTCGACCGGCCCGAGCTCACGGGCGGCAACGATTTTTATGTGGGGAATCGCGCGCCGTTGACGCCCAGCGCCTTCCGTAAGCTGCCCGTGGGGGCGATCCGGCCGGAGGGCTGGGTGCGCAAGCAGCTCCAGCTTCAGGCGGACGGCTTCATCGGCCACCTCACGGAGATCAGCAAGTGGCTGAAGAAGGAAGACA
>JAUJNV010000185.1 GCA_030447945.1 Fimbriimonas sp.
GGGCCCCGAAGCGCAACCCCAGAGCCCGGGCCGGCCTCGCTGTCTGCCCTCACGGCCCCTCCCCTCCTCTGCATGAAGTGGCGCGTGATCGTGAGGCCCAACCCTGTGCCACCGTACTTGCGGGTGGTCGAAGCGTCGGCCTGCATAAACGGCTGGAACAGCCGACTCATTTCGTCGGGGGTCATCCCGATCCCAGTGTCCGTCACCCGGAAAACCAGCCAGTCCCGCCCGCCCTCACGCGTGCGTCGCGCCTCCAGGACGACCGCCCCCTCCTGGGTGAACTTCGCCGCGTTGGACAGCAGGTTCAGCAGGGCCTGCCGCAGCTTCGTGAGGTCCGTGTGGATCACGCCCAGGCTCCCGTCGTCCGGGAGCTCCGCCTCCAAGCGGTTGCCGCTCGCCTCCGCCAGAGGGCGCACCGTCGCCAGCACCTCCTCGATCGCCTCGCGCACGTCGATCGCCTCGACGTACATCTCCATGTGGCCCGCCTCGATCTTCGAGAGGTCCAGCACGTCGTTGATGAGATCCAGTAGGTGCTTTCCCGCCATCCGGACCTTTTCCAGGTCCGGCTTGAGATCTTCCCCCACGCCGAGGTCGTCGGCTTCTTCCTGCAGCATCTCCGCGTAGCCGATGACCGCGTTGAGGGGAGTCCGGAGCTCGTGGCTCATGTTCGCCAAGAACTGGCTCTTGGTCTTATTCGCGGTTTCCGCGGTTTGCTTGGCGCGGGCCAGCTCTTCCTCGGTGCGCTTGCGCTGGATGCCCAGGGCGACGGCATCGGCCACGTGGGCGAGCCCCTTGAGCACGTACTCGGGGAGCGGGTGCCGCGCGAACATCGCCAGCACGCCGATCAGACGCCCTTCCACCAGCAGCGGGTATCCGGCGAATGCGACCATTCCCTCGCGTTTGGCCCACTCCTGATCGCTGACGCGCGGGTCCCCCACGACCTCGTTCGTGAGGTGCGGCTTGCGCTCCTCGGCGATTAGGCCGATCTTGAACCGTCCGACCGGCACGCGTCCGTGCGGGCCGTCGAGATGAGTGTAGAGGCCCGCGCTGGCCTGCATCTCGAGCACATCCTCCGCTTCGTCGAGCGTCCAGATGCGGGCGAAGGCGGCACTCAAGTGGTTCACCGTGGCCTCGGCGCAGCGCTGCAGAATGTCGCGCAGCGAATCGCTCTGGTTGAGGGCCAGCCCCACCTCGGCGCTCAGGGTGGCGAGGCGCGCGTGAGTGGAGAGCGTCTCTTCGGCCTGCTTGCGCTCGGAGATGTCACGCAGATAGGCGCTGAACAGCGGCGGCTCCTTGCCCGCGATGCGCGTGATGGCCAGCTCGACGGGAAACTCGTGCCCATCGGCGTGCTGGGCCGGAACTTCGATGCGACGGTTCAAAACCGGCCCCTCGCCCGTCTGCAGGTAACGCGATAGCCCCTCATAATGGGCCTCGCGCAAGTTAGGCGGAATGATCAATTCGGGGAGGGGGCGGCCCAGCGCCTCGGCGCGCGCGTAGCCGAAAGTCTTCTCCGACGCCGGGTTCCACTCGGTCACGAGGCTCTGGTGGTCGATGGCGATGATGCAGTCGAGGGCGGTTTCGAGGATCGCCGCCTTTCGCGCCTCGCTTTCCCGCAGCTCGGCCTCGGCTCGCTTGTGCTCGGTGATGTCGGTGCTGGTACCCACCCACTCGCGAACAGCACCGTCTTCCTCGCGCACCGGCGCGGTGCGGTCGACCATGTGGCGGTACTCCCCATCGTGGCGCCACAGGCGGGACTCGCTGTGGCCAGGCGCGCCACGGGCGACGGCCGCGTCCCACGCCTGCGCCGCGGCCTCCCGATCCTCGGGATGAACGGCCTCCAGCCACCCCCGGCCTCGCATCGCCTCGAAGCTCTGGCCCGTAAAGGCGCGCCACGCGGGCTGGTCTTCCTCGAAGTCGCCGTTGGCCGAGCGAGTCCACACGATCTCGGAGGTGGCCTCGATCAACGAGCGGAACCGGGCCTCGGAGCGGGCGATCGTGGCCTCATCGGCACCGCCTCCCGGCGGTCGCGGGAGTGGGTCGGTCACCGCTCGGGTCCCCGCGTCCACGATCCGCGCGATCGCAACGAGTTCATGGCTACATTCTAGGGCATCCGGCGCGCGGGGTGTCCGGCTCGGGTGCCGCCTTCTCTACCGGGCGCGAGCGTCCTGCGGCGCGTACGGGCCCCACCACTTCTGGAGGAAGGATAGATAGATGGCGTGGCGGTCGCGGGTGTCCATATCGCCGCCCATGCCGTGGCCGCCCGTCGGGTCGATGGCGAGCTCGACGAGCGGGCCCTTCCCGTACTGGAGCAGCTTCCGGTAGACCTTGATGGTGTCTTGGAAGAGCACGTTCGTGTCCTCGACGCCGTGGAGCAGCATGAGGGGCGAGCGCAGGTTCTTGGCGAGGTTCGTGAGACTGTACTTGTCGAGGTCTTCCGCCTTGCCCGTCGTGACCGGACCGATGACGCCGGTGGAGTACCAGGTGTTGTAGTTCTGCCACTCCGTCGGACCGGCGCCCGCGATGCCGAGGGTGAAGACGTCGGGCGCGGTGTACATGCACATCTGCGTCTGGAATCCGCCGAAGCTCCAGCCGTTGATGCCGACCTTCTTCGAATCGACGCCGTAGTTGGCGACGAGGTACTTCACGCCGTCGCTGAGGTCCTCCACCTGCGCCTTGCCGGGCTGCTGGTAGTTCGCCTTGCCGAAGACGTTGCCGTAGCCGCTCTGCCCGCGTGGGTCGATGGTCACGGTGACGTAGCCGTACACCTTCGCCAGGTACATGTTGAAGAGGTACGCGCTCGTGTTGAACGAGCCCTCCTGCACCGACTTGCCCGTGCCCAGCGGTCCGCCGTAAACGTAGATCATCAGCGGCCGCTTGTCCGTCTTCTTCCAGCCGGGCGGCAGGAACATGTAGCCGTAGACCGTCTGGCCCTCGCGGTTCTGGTAGTTGAACAGCTTGGGCTTGAGCGTGTTGATCTTTTCGAACGCG
>JAUJNV010000186.1 GCA_030447945.1 Fimbriimonas sp.
CGCGCCGCAGAACATGGTGCTCTTAAGCTTTGCTAGCGAACGGTCTCTCTAAGAGCTTGTTTTGCAGAGTTGAGGGTTGAGGGGGGGCCTGTACGCTCTCGTGCATGAGAAAGACCTATCCCACCGACCTCTCCGACGAAGAATGGGCTTACCTGAAGATTCGCCTTCCGGCCTCAAAGCTACCGGGTAGACTGCGTGCCCACTCCTTGCGCGACATCGTCGACGCTATCTTCTACGTCTTGAGGAGCGGTTGTCCCTGGCGGTTCTTGCCGAGCGACTTTCCGCCCTGGTCTACCGTCTACTACCATTTCCGAAAGTTCCGTATGAGCGGGCTCTGGCAGCGCATCTTCATGGTCCTCCGCGCGGCCGAGAGAAAAAGGGTCGGCAAGGACCCCGATGCGTCGGCGGCCATCATGGACTCCCAGAGCGCAAAAACCACCGAGGAGGGCGCCGCGACGAACGGCTACGACGCCCACAAGAACGTCAAGGGCCGCAAGCGCCACCTGCTGGTCGACACCCTGGGGCTACCGCTCTCGGTCTACGTCACCCCCGCCGACGTGCAGGATCGTGCAGGAGCGCGTCTGTTGCTCGCCGGGCTAAAGCCGTTGGTGCCCCGCCTGAAGAAGATCTGGGCGGACGGTGCCTATGGCGGCGAAAAGCTCGCGAAGTGGTGTGAGGAGCAGGGAGGGTGGGAGATCGAGGTGGTCGAGCGCGACAAGGAGGCCAAGGGCTTCGGGGTCGTGGCGAAGCGGTGGATCGTGGAGCGGACTTTCGGGTGGCTGGGTCGGAACCGGCGCCTCGCCAAGGACTACGAGCGGAAGGTACAGACCTGCGAGACCTTGATCGAGGTGGCGATGATCCGGCTCATGCTTGGGCGCCTAGCGAGAGCAGCGTGAACCTTGCAAAACAGGCTCTTACACACCCTGTTGTTCGCGCTCGCCTCGCGCGATGCTGGCGTGCTGCGGCGGGCGCCTCGTGCCCTCATGGGTTGACCCGCGCGCGCGGCTTCGACCGCCCGCCGGACCCTCTCGCTGTCCTCGAGGTCTTCGCAGAGGCGCACGAGCTTCTCCAGGTCGCCGTTCACCGCCACCCGTTCCTTCATGGAGAGGCCGTACACGGTCTTCACGGCTCGGAGCACGAGGTTGATAGCATCCTCGGGGTCGGGGATCTGCGACGGCGCGAGGCGCGCCACGGCGAAGACGCGGGTCCAGAGCGCCCGCTGGCGCTCATCGGAGGCGTTCGCCCGCAACGCCCGGTCCAGGACCTCCAGGAGCCTCTCGAGGACGGCGACTTGACCGGTGCTGAAGGCCGCACGCCGTACCTGGTCGAAGGCCAGCCCCGCCAAGTCGTCGAAGCTCGAGTATCCGATCTTCAGCAGGACCTTCCGTCCGCCGATCTCCCTCTCCTGCACGCGCCGGGGCAGAGCCTTGGAGCCCAAGGCGATGAAGACGTCCTCCATCCGGTCCATCGCCTGCATCGCGGTCGTCGGATCGTTTATGCCTGGCGAGAGCCCTTTGAGGGCTATGTCCGAGAGCTGCCGGAGGCCGAATGCGAGGTCCTGGCGGAAGTTTCGCTCATCCCCGAGGACGAAGGCCCGGTTCACACGCTTGCCCGCGTCAGAGGCGAGATCCCCATCGACTGCGGGCCACACCCTCGCCAGGGGCAGGCCCGCCGCGACGAAGTTGCCCGGACCCGGCGGGATCTCGACCAGCGCCGTCTGCCCGTCGGCGACCGCATTCAGGACGGAGTCCACGCTCAGGCTCTGCACGTAACCGCGGCTGGTCGCCCGTACCACCGAAGGGTCCCCGGCGAGCAGGTCCGCCCATCGCGGGTTCTCCTCGGGGTCGCTTATCCGGGCGGTCGCGTCTTCGAAATCGTCGAGCTTGGAGACCATCCCCAGCGTGTCGTCATGGGCCCTACGGACGATGTTGCCGGACTGGATCAGCTGCGCGACGTGATTGATGAAGTATATCAGGAGCGCCACGCACACCAGCGCCAGCAGTATCGCAACGGCGACCGATAGCGCCGGCGTGAAGCTCGTGTTCTGCCCTCCGGAGATGGAGATGAGCCGGAGGACGAGCAGGGAGTACACGAAGGTCCCGATATAGAACCCGAGCACGACCTGTAGACCCCGATCCGCCACGAAGCTCCGCAGCAGCCGCGGCGAGTATTGTGCGGAGGCGAGCGTGAGGGTGACGATCGTCAGGGAGAACACCGTAGCTATGACGGTTATGAGGCGCCCGGCGATCGCGGTGAGCAGGGAGCTGGCGCCCTGTGCCCCGCCGGAGATGACCGGCGGAAGCCTGTCTATGACGTTTTGGAAGATGTGATCGAGCGGCTGGGTTATGGTGGAGAGCAAGAGGCCGGCCACTGCCAGCAGGGCGGGGACGAACCAGAAGCTGGAGTTGAGCTTTTCCCATAAGGAGCCCAGTTGCCCCCTGGCCGCGCTGTCGCCGCCTCCCGCCATGCTCGGAAGTCTAGCAGAGGCGGTGGCGCTGGCGGCCCTCGCTTTCATGTTCGGGGCCGTGTTGGGCTTCGCGGTGGCCTTCGGAGGGGTGAGCAAGCACTTCGACCAGAAGCCGGGCGAGGCTCGTCTCATCTGGGGGAGCTTTCACTTCTTCTCCGTGGGACTCTCGATTGGAGCGGCGGCGCTAGTTACCCACTACGTCGAAAGCTCTATCGCCTGGCCTCTGGCAGCCTTCCTGTCCACATCCACCTACCTCCTCGCGGTAGGAGCCGAGTCAACCGCCGCCTACCTTTGGGACCACCGCAAGGAGACCTGAGCGAACCAACCGGCGCCGTTGAGAAGAAGCTGATGCCGACAGACATTCCGGGTTCCCGGCGCTACTGATAGTTGACGACGACCGGCGCGGGTTCCAGTTGCAGGACCTGCTCCGGCGAGAGCAATGAGACGTCTTGGGTGTAGAAGAGCTTGAAGCCACCGTACTGGATCGGCTCGCCGGACACCAGGAGGTTGTATTTGC
>JAUJNV010000187.1 GCA_030447945.1 Fimbriimonas sp.
ATGGGCACGGTCGCCGGGAGCTTCAAAATTCCCATGGAGGTGATGACGGGGGCGTACACGCTGGGGCTGAAGGTGGGGCGGCAGTCGGCCCTTCAGACCTTTACCGTCGCGGAGTACCGGAAGACGGAGTTCCGGGTCGAGGTGAAGCCGCAGCAGGCGCGGTACCTGGCGGGGCAGGAGCTACGGTTCGAAGTGGACGCGCAGTACTACTTCGGCTCCCCGGTGCCCGGCGCGCACGTCCGATGGCAGCTTCGGCGCTCGCCGATAGCCTTCACCGCGAGCGATCCTGGGGAAGGGTGGTTCTACAGCGGCGACGGCAACCTCTACGCGCGGGACACCTACGGCGGCAACGAGTACGCGGGCGAAGGGCAGGCGACGACGGATCGGGACGGGAAGACCGTCATCGCCATCCAGACCGACCGGCGCCCGGACACCACCTATATCCTCAGCGTGACGGTGGCGGACAACTCGCGGCGGCAGGTGGAAGCGACTTCGAGCGTGCCGGTTTACGCGGCTTCGATTCGCCTGGGGCTCGCGACCAGCCTCCAGTACGCTTCGCAGGGCACGCTGATCCCGGTCCAGGTACGGGCCGTGGACCTCGACGGCCGGCCGGCCGGGGCACGCGTCGCGCTGCGGGTGATCAAGCAGGTGTGGGTGGAGCGCGACGGGCGATTCCGGGACGTCGTGCTGGAGGAGACGAGCGTGACGGTGCCGCCGAGCGGGCGGGTCGAGGCGCGGCTTCCGGCCAAGGAGCAGGGGTATCTGCGGATCGAGGCGCGGGCGAAGGACCCGACGGGGCGGGAGGCGGCGGCGGATATGTCGATCTACGTCGTGAGCCCCACCACGCCGCCGGAGACGGTCCGGACTCAGCCGGAGGTCAGCGTGCGGGTGGACCGGCGCTCGTATGAGCCGGGGAGCACCGTGAAGGCGTTCGTCGGCACCAACCGTCCCGGGCGGCCGATCCTCGCCGTGATGGAGGGCGCGGACATCTGGACCTACACGGTCATTCCGGGCAACCGCGCCGGAGCGGCGTGGGACGTGCGGGTGACGACGGAGCAGTCCCCGAACGCGTACCTCACCGCGACGCAGTGGAACGGCTCGCAGGCTCTGAGCGCCAACGTTCTCGTGCCTGTGCCGGACCGATCGCGGCTGCTCACAGTCGAGGTCAAGCCGGACAAGGCGGAGTACCGGCCCGGAGACCAGGCGACGTTCACGGTGCGCACCCTCGACCAGAACGGCAACGGCGTGCCGTCGGAGGTTGCCCTATCGGTCGTGGACGAGGCGATCTACGCTCTGAGCGGCGACTCGACGGCGGATATCTACACGTTCTACTGGGGCACGCGGGGGAACGCCGTGTCGATGGCCGCCTCGGCGCCGGAAGAGCTTTCGGGCGGGGCCTACCAGCGCGTGAGCGCCGTCGCTCCCGTGCGGCGGCGGTTCGAGGCCACCGCGTACTGGAAGGCGATGGTCGCGACGGACGCCCAAGGCGTCGGCACCGTCACCTTCGAGATGCCGGGAAATCTCACGAGCTGGCGAGCGACGGCGCGGGGCGTGACGACCGCCACCACGGTGGGATCGGCGCGCGCCAACGTCGCCGCCACGCGCCCCCTCACCTTGCGCCTCGCCACGCCGAGGCAGATCGTGCAGGGGGACCGGCTGACGCTCATCGGCACGGTCAACAACCGCACCGCCGCGCCGCTGAACGTGCGGGTGGCGCTGCGCGCGGACGGAATCCTCGTCGACGGCGAGGCCGCGCGGCGGATCAGCGTTCCCGCGAAGGGGCAGGGGCAGGTGGAGTGGCGCCTCCGGGCGGAGGGGCTCCCGGCGACCGGGCGCGCGAAATTCACGGCGGAAGCCGTCGCGGAGGACGCGCCGCCGGATGCGGCGGACGCGCTGGAGGTGTCGGTGCGCCTGGTTCCCAAGGGCACGCCGGAGACGCTGCTCGTGGGCGGCACGATGACGAACGAGAAGATGGCGACGATCGATCTCCCCGCCGACAAGATCGAGCCCGCGACGGAGTTCACCATTGAGGTGCGCACAGGTGTGCGGCCCACGATGGAGGAGTCCGCGAACCGCGTGATCCGCGGATATCGCTACGGCAGCACGGCGGCGGCGAACGGGCTGGAGGCGGCGGTCGCCCTCGGGCTCACCTCCGACGCCGAGCCGGTGCGCGAGGCGATGGCGCTCCTCTCGCGGACTCAGTCGTACGAGGGCTGGGGCTGGTGGGAGGGCGCGCCGGTGGACCCCGTCATCACGGCGCGAATCACCTACTCCCTGGCCTTGGCCCGCGAGGCAGGCATCAAGGTGTTCGACCCCGTGTTCGCCGGTGCGATGACCGCGAGCTACGGGCGGTACACGCAGAACAACATGTGGGAGCAGAAGGCGCTCCTCGCCGCCGCGCTGGTGATGGGCGAGAAGGTCACGCCGGGGCTTCTGCGGGGGCAGACGCCGCCGATCGATCTCCTCAACGAGGTCCGCGAGCGTGGAGCGAACATCTCCCCCTTCGCCCGGCTGCGGATGGCCGAGGCCCTCGCCGCCTCCGGGCGAGACGAACCGGCGCGGCAACTGCTCACGGACGTGCTGAAGGACGCCTCCTCGGGCCCCGACTCCGCCTTCGTGCCGGCGGGCGTCGGCCCGGGGTGGACGGCGAGCGAGGTCGAGACGACGGCGCAGGCGCTGACCGTGCTGCTGAGGCTGGACGCTCAGCCGGAGCTTCAGGGCAAGCTCGCGCGCTGGCTGGTCGAGCCCCGCGAAGGGGACTGGCGCTCGCAGGACGACGAGGCGGCGGTCGCCCGCGCTCTGTCCCGCTACCTGAAGAATCGCCCGGACCCGGCGAGGCTGGGGGCGGTGACGGTGGAAATCAACGGGACGCGGGTCGCCGCGGAGCCTTCGAGAGTCGCCCAATTGGCGGTGGCGAGGGTTCCCTCCGAACTGGCGAAGGCGGGAGCGAATACCGTCAAGATCACCCGCTC
>JAUJNV010000188.1 GCA_030447945.1 Fimbriimonas sp.
AGCCGGGGCGTCCTCGAGCCGCGCCATCCTGCCTTGCTCGGAGGCGGGGACGGCTGCGGTGGGTCGGTGGCGGGGGGAGGCTCCTCGCCCATCAGGTCGGGCAGCGGGCACCCGGAGGACCCGCTTGACGCGCAGGCGACGGTCGGGTGAGTGGCATGATGATCGAGGATGGGCTCGCGGGCGCCCGCCGGCGCGGCAGGGGTGTCGTAGAGGAACCACGTGCGCGTCAGGCCACCCACGCCAAGCGCGCAATCGACTCGTACGCCGCGCTCGTCGAGGCACGACGTCGTCGGACTTGTGAGCGGGTTCTCGACGCCATCGACCACCGGCCCCACGGGCTTCGCGTCCGGGTCGGCAATGAGCGTGGAGAGGAGGATCGGCTTGGCGGGCCCGTCGGGCTGGTCGAAGCTCACCGCCACCGTCACGCGCTTGTAGTCACCGGTGCCCTCACAGAGGGTCTCGGGGCAGCGGGCGTCGTTTACCCAGGTCACGAAGCGCTGGATCCGGCCACGAAGCCGACCGTCGGTCCATGGCTCGACCGCGGAGGAGACCTCACCGGCCGGGTCGATGGCCAGGTATTCGGTGTGCGGTGGCGGTCCGCCGTCTCGCTGGTTCCAGCGGTAGGTCGGAGACGTTCCGGTGGTCACGTAGTAGGCCGGGTCGACAGGGTCGCCGGACGAGATCGGGGCCGACGAGAGGCCCACCTGCTCGTAATCCATCGAGAGGATGCGCTCGATCTCCCGCTCGCCACGGTGGACCGCGGCCTCTTTGCGTTCGGAGAGCGTGACAAGATTGCGTGAGGCGTCGAAGGTCACCACCGTCCCCAGGAGTCCCACGCCGGCGATCGCTGCGGCGAACGTCACCTCGATCAGCGTGAAGCCGTCCTCGGCTCCTATCGCGCTGAAGCGTCTACGTAACGTCCTCAGCAGCCGTCGCACTCGGACTGGATCGACACGCGGGGGCCCCGTGCCGCCGCCGAGGGTCGTAAGTGGACGTTCGTCGAGGCGCGGCCCTGGACGCATGTTCTAGCGGCTCCGTCAGCGCGCCAGGCCTACGTTTCTCAGCGCCAGGCCGTCGGCAAGCACGACGCGATGTGCGTGCCCGTCCTTTCGGTCACCGGCCGCCGGTACCGCGATGCTCACCTCTACGTGATTTGGCGGAAGCACCCCGGAGGGCGAGTAGGCGAAGACCGGGTGGCCACGCGTGCCGTTGAGTACGCGATCGATCACCACCTCACCGCCCCCCGGCGGCTCCGCGCCGGGCAGCCCCTCACGCCGCATGCAGCGTGGCTTCGCGCAGTCATAGATCACGCGTCGCGTGACCACGCCGATCGTCACGTCGATGTCCATCAGCGTCGCGGTGGCACCGTTCACCGACTGCGCCTGGCGCAGCTCCCGCGTCATTCGGTCGAGGCCCACCTGGGCCTCGCGGATGGCGTGCGCACGTTCCTGGTCCTTCGGAGCGATCCGAGCCATGGTGTCGAGCAATGTCAGAGCGGCGCCCGCGACGAGCAGCCCGACCGTGGCCGCCACCAGCAGCTCGATCAGCGTCATGCCCGACTCGTCCTCGTAAGAGCTACGCGGCCAAGTCGATCTCATGCTCCTGCTATCGGTCCTCTCTACGCCGCTCGTGAGGCGCTGTGCCGATGAGTCGGCAGATGGCAGAGGGCAGATGGCGAGGCTCTCGCTCCCGCCTGCTGCCCGTCAGCGCCCTGTGCGCCTCAGCCCTCGCAGTGCCAGCAACACGAACACCACGGCAAGCGCGGCGAGCGCCACCAGGCCCGCCGGCAGGGATAGGATCGGCCCGGTTCTCGAAGAAGCCGCCCGAGGCGCTGGTGTGGACTTCTCGCCGTACTTTCTGCGTACGGAGTGGTCGCGGGTCATCGTCGCGCAGGGCATAGAGACGTGGGACCAGTACCGCTCCGCACCCAGGACGGGCCGTGGTATGCCGTTGCGCGTCAAGAAGCGGCGCCAGGTTTGGGACGTCTTCCACAAGGCCCGTCAGGAGTTACACGGCAAGCGGCTCGCCGACTTCTCCGATCTCTGTCGCCTCGCCCGCGAGAAGCTGGAGTCGGGTGAGATCCCGAACCCCTACGACGCCGTGATCGTGGACGAGGTCCAGGACCTGAACCCGCAGGAGATCCTGCTGCTAAAAACCATTGGAGGCACGGGCCAGAACGGTCTCACCCTGATAGGCGACGGCGGCCAGCGCATCTACTCTGGCGGCTTTAGCTTGCGGGCTTTGGGGATCGAGGTGCGTGGCCGCTCTCGCAGGCTACTCGTAAACTACCGGACCTCGGAGCAGATCCGGCGCTTCGCGGATTGTGTCCTGGGCGAGGACGCCGACGACCTCGACGAGGACGCCGAGGAGCGCGCCGGCACCCGCAACCTGTTCGGCGGCCCCGAGCCCGAGATCCACGACTTCGAGAGCGCCACCGAGGAGGATGCCTGGGTCGCGGAGCGCATCTCGGACCTCCTCGACGAGGGTTTTGAGGGCGACAGGATCGGCGTCTTTGCACGGGTGAACCGCCGACTCGGAGGTGTCGAGCGCGCCCTGAAAGAAAGGCGCATAGAGTCCGTGCGGCTGAAGGACAACGAGGACGTCACCGGAGACTTTCGCGTCCGGCTGGGCACCATGCACCGGGTCAAGGGCCTGGAGTTTCAGGCCGTCTTCGTGATTTCCGTCAACGGGGATATGCTGCCGCATGGCCGCTCGTTCGAAGACCCCGACGACGCGCTTGAGGTGCGCGAAGCCCTGCAGCGCGAGCGACAACTTCTGTACGTGAACATCACCCGGGCCCGCGAGATCGTCTACGTCTCGTACCACGGTTCTCCGAGCCCCTTTCTCGTCGAGGCCTTTCTATCCGACGAAGAGGAGGAGGAATCGGCATGAGCTTCGCCGTAGGATCCCTGGTCAGAGCGCGCGGCAGGGAGTGGGTCGTCCTCCCCGAGTCCGAGGAGGATATGCTC
>JAUJNV010000189.1 GCA_030447945.1 Fimbriimonas sp.
GACGCCCGCCGGAACGTAGACGAACGACCCGCCCGACCACGCGGCCGAGTTGACGGCGGCGAAGTAGTTGTCTTCAGGCGGCACGGCGGTAGCGAAGTATTCCTTGAAGAGTTCCGGGTACTTCTGAAGACCTGAATCCGTGTCGACGAAGATGACGCCTTTTTTCTCCCACTCGGCCTTGAGCGAGTGGTAGACCATTTCACTCTCGTACTGCGCGCCGACGCCCGCGAGCGCCTTTTGCTCGGCTTCGGGGATGCCTAAGCGGCGGTAGGTCTCGCGGACCTCTTCGGGCACGTCGTCCCACGAGTTGGTCCCGGCCTTGTCCTGCGGGCGGATATAGAAGTAGATGTCGTCGAAGTTCAGGTGGCTGAGGTCGGGCCCCCACTTCGGGCGGCCCTTTTTCTCGGCGATCTCGAGCGCCTTGAGCCGGAACTGAAGCATGAACTCGGGCTCGTTCTTGTGGTAGGAAATCTGCTCGATGACGCGGCGGTTGAGACCGCGTTGGAGCCGGAGGAGTCGACCGGTGCGCCGCCGGCCGGCGACGCCGGTCCCGCATAACCGTGCGCCTGTGACGACACTCGCCGCCTTCCCGCAGAGCTGGGCGATCGACAAGTTGCGCCCGCGGCTCTGGAACTTTCTGAGAGCGTCAGCCGCGGACTACGAGATCGGCAGCTACGTGGAGGCACTTTGGTCTCTCGCGCCCGGCCAGTTCGACGAGCTGGTCGCAACCCACATCGCGCTCATGAATCAAACGGAGCAGATGCTGGTGGGAATCGAGCGCGTCCTTCCGAGGCTGCCCTCGTCAGTGCGCCGCTTCGAACAGGAGCTCGTTGGCTACGTCCACGGCCCCGTGGATTGGCCGAAAACCCAGCAGCGGCGAGTCGCGACAGCCGATCCCACTCTCTTCGTCTGTCGCCCGCCGGAGCGACGATACGACACGCCCCCAGCGCGGTTGTGCCATGCCGCCCTACAGGCGTGCGCTGCCCTCGCCGGTTTGTCGGGTCTCACGGACCGCGGCACAATCGGGACCAAGCTCCACGAGCGTTCGAACCACGCACGGCGCCTTCTTCGCCATCCAAAGCTCGGCGGGCTTCGCGTTCCTCGTCCGCCGCGAGCCCAGGCGACGGACCGGCTGCTTCGACGCTGGCCGGATCTCGCGCCCGCCGCGGGCTTCCTCGGCACTCTTGACTACTCGCTGCGGCGTCGGGAGCCAGAAGCCATCCAGGCCGTGTTGGAGGAGCGACTGCTCGCGCCGGCGGCCGCCGATGACCTCTTTGAGCTCCTGGTCGCCTTCGAGCTCATCGACACGCTCAAGGCATCTCATGGCTTCAGCCACGAAGCAGCACCTCAACTCGTCGGCGATACGAGGAAGCGCGTCGCGCTGGCGGAGATGTCCTCGCCGACGCTCGGGAAGGTCGTCGTCTGGTGGGACCGCGCCTTGTGGCTCGCAGCCGACGTTCCTTCCTCATCGGGAGGGCTCTGGCCCATCCTCGACGCCGCGAGGATGGACCAGCAGCCGTTTCGCCCGGACATCGTTCTCAACTTCGAGGATCGCGGGCGCGTGATCCCGTTCGAGGTCAAGGTCACGACGAAAGAGAACGCAATTGCGGATGAGCGCGGCGCCATCCAAGAGGCAATGGCCTACATCCATGATGCGCAGGCGCTCGTGGCCAGCGCGCCGCATCCGCACGCGGCGGTTGTCGCCTGGAACGCCACGGGAGACCCACCCCAAGCTGGCTTCTCATCCGAGGTCATCGTGGGCGACCAGACGCAGATACAGGTGCTGCTCAAGCGAATCATGGAGTCGCTGTGACTTGATGACGCTTCCTCAGGGTCGAGACGTCGTGGCCCTGACCTTTCGGCGATCTGGGCGATTGGCTTCAACTCCGCGAAGGCTACGCAGCTGCGGCGCCGATCTCGTCGATGTGCGCGGCGACAGCGCAGAGGAAGTCTGGATGGAACCGGAGTGAGCTTTGCTCCGCTCGGCTCAGGAAGCCAGCTGCAGCTCGCTCGCTGAGCGGAGTTCCCGGGTACGCGAGGAACTCGGAAAGGAGCTTGTAGGGTTGGGCGTCCGGCCAGGCGCTCAACTCCTCATCGAACGAGACGGAGGCACCGCCGCGCCGCTCCCCCCAAGCCGCGGTGCGCCAGCGATCGCGATGACCACGCGGTCGCGCTTCGCTCGTCCAGGGTGGAAGGTCACGGCTGAGCCGCTCTCCGAGCCATTTGGCCACGGGCACACTCACGGCATTGCCGACGAGCTTCCAGCGAGGGCCGTTCCGCCGCCGGTCAGCCGCTGCTTCCGTCCAACCTTCGGGGAAGCCCTGAAGCCGTTCCGCATCGCGGATGTCGGGAAGGAAGAGCCTGCCGGTGCCCCTGTCCCAGATCGCTGGAGGCGACGGAATGCCGATCGTGGAGCCACCCTTCAAGGTGGGCGTGGCTTCGACGGCCCAGCCGAGTCCGCGTAGACCTTCGGTCCAATAGAAGCCGCAGTAGGAGTCGTCGCGGAGCGGTTGCTCACGCGGTTCTACGCCTCCTTCACCGAAGAGGACCGGCCGGGGGTCTTCCGTGCGGGAGGCCAAGACGATGACCCGTTGGCGACGTTGCGGTACGCCGAACGATCTTGTGTCGACCAGTCGGTACGCCCATCGCCAACCCCTCTCAAATAACTGCTCGACGAGGTAGCGCATGCCTTCGCCACGGTCCAGCTGGAGCATGAAGGGGACGTTCTCCAGAACTAGCCAGGTGGGATCAAGAGCCCCGGAATCGATGAGGCGGAAGACGTGCCCGACGAGGCCCGACTGCGCTCCGGCGATGCCACCTGTGCGACCCGCCTGACTCAGATCCTGGCAGGGAAACCCAGCCACCACTAGGTCTGCCTGAGGGACGTCCCGCAAGGTTCTGACATCCCCGTGGAGCGGCACCTCGGGGAACTGGGCGCGAAGCACCGCCCTTGCGTTGTCC
>JAUJNV010000190.1 GCA_030447945.1 Fimbriimonas sp.
CGAAGGACCGGGTCTGCCAGCGGCTACGAACGCTGGTTCGGCCATAGACCCGCTACCGACCATACGTAATCCGCCTTGTCGTCCGCGAACCTCCCCGGAGTGCCCTTCCCTCCCTCGTCGCTTCCGTTCGGCCCGACGCTCCAGACCACCTTCCGCACCGGGTCGTAGCGGAGCGGGCGGCCTGAGAAAGGGTCCCGGGGAACCGTCTTCAGAATGCCCGCAGAGACGAGCGCGGCGAGATTCGGAGGCAGCTTGCCGCCGTGGCGAAGGCGGTACAGGCGAAGGGCGAGGGTGACTCGCGTCGCCTCCCGGTCGGCGCGCTGCCGAAAGGAAATCTGCGTCCCGGACACGACGGGAACCGACCGGCTCACGGCCAGGCGGCCATAGGCATTGGAGACTCCTCGCAATGCCTTGCGGGCTTGGGTCTCTCGCGCCGGCGAAATCTCCACCTCGTCCAGCGCAGCTTCGAGGATCTCCGTGGGCCAGCCTCGGCTGAACCTTTCGGCGCGCGCTTCGACATCGACCTGAGCCGACCAAGATCGCGCCGCGTTGCGAATCGACTCGGCGAGCAGCGCGCTCGCCTCTCGGACGGTGACGCGACGATCAAAGGGATGCGGGTGTCCTTCGAGGATGCGGCCCGTGACTGCCGCCAGGTCCTCGGGAGGGCTCTTTCGCGGCTTAGGCTCTGGTAAGGGCATCTTGGCGATCTCCGGCAGGAAGAACCCGTTGAACTCGCTGCGCATCGCCTTCTGGTGGTACGTATCGACACTCGAAGTCGGGCGGATCGCCTGCAGAAGGGTCCGCAGGGCGCGGGGCGTCATGGCCGGGTGGAACGCGGCCCGCTGGATCGCACGATTCCCAATGGCTTCCACGACGACTGCGACGAGAAAGCCGATGTATGCCGACTCGGAGTCGTACAGCCGGAGCGCGATCTCGCGCGCCGCGATCAGATCGCGCGCCGCCGCATCCGGCTTCCGCTCCGCAAGCCGCACGTGGGCTCGGAGCACCAGCGCCTTCGCCGCGTTCTTCGTCGTTGCGAACGCCAAAAAGTCGAGGACGACGGCCCCCTTCGGCAGGGGCACCTGCCAAGCCCTTCGAGCGAGCGCCTTCTCCGTAAGGGCCACCATCGGAGCATAAGCCGCGACCTGCCGTTTTGCCTGAGCGAGCATCTTGGGGTCGGCGCGAAGATCGCCCACACCCAGAGACGCTTCAAGATCACGGCCGGCGGCACCGACCTTGACCTTCCCAATCTTGTCCAAGAGCGCCCACCCGTTCTGCGCCGCCGGAACCTCGCGGCGCTCGTAGCGCACCACGGAGTGCACCTCGCGGCGCAGCTCGCTCACCGGAATCGGCGGCACGGGCGGCGACGCGGGCGACTGGCAGCCGTTACCGAACGAAGCCAGAGGCAGCAGCCAGAGCGGTTGAGCTCGCATTATTCAGGGCCACCAACATTCGAAAGAGATACCGCGTATACCACTCCGCCGGATCGGCGTCGCCTGACCTACCACCCTCTGGTCAGGGCCGAGCAAGGGATGGGCAACAAGGGGCTGCCGGAATTCGGCTGGCGGCTTGACGCAGTCGATCATCGCTCTATGCAGTCATCTTCCGCCCAGTACGGATCATTTTCAACTCGTGGCGGATGAGAGCGAATGCCGCCTCGCGGCCATGGGCATCGGAGGCGTGGAGCGCGTCGAGCACACGCATGGTTTCCTCGCCCGTGAGATCCTCCATCCGATCTTCCCCAAACCGGAAGTCGTCGAGATGGAACTCGCGGTCATCGATATCAACCCCGCGTGCCATAGGCTAAGTATACGACAGGGTGCAGCCGACTCCCACCGCCTCCAGCGCGTCCAGTCTCATCCGTTCTCGCTGAGCTAACGCCTGTTCACGCGTCGCCTCCCGTCCTGGCGAGGAGCGCAACCATTCGTGCCACGCGATCTGCACCTCTCGCAGCACACTTTCTACGCGGACGGGATGGGGCCAGCCTGACGCGGGCGGAAGCACCAGATAGACCCCTTGGCGCACGACTACGCGCAAGGTTCGAACCTTATAGTGGACGGCGAACTCATAATCTCCCGATGAAGGCGGGCCATTCGACGGGTGGTTGTGCGTCACGAGGGAACCCACGGGAGGATTACGCGACGATTGGCGGAAGGAGATGAAGTCCGCCTCGCCATCTAGCGACCACACATCCCCGTTCGGCTCGACGATGACCGCCCGCTCGTGCCGCAGAGGGCGCAGCTCCGCGTCAATCTCGGCGAGCAGCGCTCCCAGCGCCGCCTCGTCGGCCATGTCGACGTGGCCGCGCCGCCGGATATCCCCAGCCCTCGGCCCCTCCACCGGGCTATATTGACACTCGGCCCCCCATGAAGAGACGCACCAAGATCGTCTGCACCCTTGGCCCGGCGGTGGACAGCCGGGAGAAGATCCGCGCGCTGATCGAGGCGGGCATGAACGTGGCGCGACTGAACTGCTCGCACGGCGACTGGGAGACCCGGAAACGGTGGATCGGGTGGGTGCGGGAGCTGAGCCCCGAGGTCTCGCCCGTCGCGATCCTCGCCGATCTCCAAGGTCCAAAGTTCCGCATCGGGGCGCTGCCGGAGCCCTTGGAGCTCGTGCCCGGCTGCTCCTGCACCATCGGCCCGGGCGGCGAAATCCCGCTCGACCATCCGGACATCCTTGCCGCCATGCAGCCCGGTTCGCGCCTGCTCCTGGGGGACGGCGAGATCGAGCTGAAACTCTCCGCCGCGAGGGGGGAAGATTTCGAGGCGAAGGTGGTGACGGGGGGGCCGCTCAAGAGCCACAAGGGGGTCACGATCCCGAACCGATCGTTCGTGACTCCCGCGCTCACGCCGAAGGACCTCGAGGACGTGCCCGAGGCGGTGGCGGCTGGGGTGGACTACATCGCCCTGAGCTACGTGAAGGAT
>JAUJNV010000191.1 GCA_030447945.1 Fimbriimonas sp.
CGATCGCCGCAGCTATTACACCCTCTGGCCCCTCGGTGAAGGCGAGGTCTACGGCTCTCTGGACCGGTGCGACTTCATGCTCCCATTCGGCAGTGAGGTTGGCGTAGGCGGCAATAGCCGCTTCGCGTAACTGGTGTGGAATGTGCATCGAGATGCGCCAGCGACTGAGCGGGTCGTCGGCATTAGCGTCCCACTGAGACGCCGGGTAGCGGCCAAGAGCCATAGGCTCGAACGCCGCGAGCACGCGGTCCACCCGATCCTCCGGCAGCTTGCCGCCTAGATTGAACAGGCCACCCGCGGCCGAGGCTCGAGTGCCCTCAGGTTCTTGGTCGCTCTCCAGGACCTCCAAGAGACGGTCGACCAATCGCCGACGCGCCTCCTCCGAAGCGCCCCGAGCGATAAACCCATCCTGCTCGAAGTTGTAGCCGAACCCGACCTTGATCGAACCCTCTCCTTCCTCGAGCGTCACGGTCTGAGCCGCCTGGATCGTCACGCGCTCGCACGCCTCGGCGATCCCCGGATCGTCTGCCACCGCCTAGAGCGAAACGTGGGCTGCGGGGGCGCGCGGAACGCGGGCATCGACCTCGCGCAGGGGGAGTGGATCGCCCTTCAGGACTCCGACGACCTGTGGGCGCCCCATAAGCTGGAGCGGCAGATGGCGCTTCTCCGAGAAGAGCCAGAGGCCGCCTTCGTGGCCACCTGGGGGCGGGACTTCTGGGTGGAAGATGGTGTCGAGGAGCCCTTGGGCGCATGGCAGGCGCTGCCCGATCCCGCGTTGCTGAAGGCGTACCTCGTGTTCAACAACCCGATCCCCGCGCCGTCGATCCTGGTGCGGCGGGATGCGCTGAACGAGCGTCGCCTGCGCTTCCGGGGCCGCGCGGAGGATTACGACATGTGGTCGAGGCTGGCCGAGACCGCCGACTTGCACGTGGTGCCGGAGGAGCTGGTTCGTATCCGGCAGCATGGGGGGCGCCTCACGGAGATGGAGCCGAACGGCACGTTGAACGACGCGGATGAGGTCCGCCGCCGTCTGCTGGAAGGGTTACGGGTTCCGTTCGACGAGGAGGAGCTGCGGCTGCATTACTATCTCGCCAAGGGCGGCACGTCGGAGCTGGGGGCGGTCGAGCGGTGGCTGCACAAGCTCTCCGTAGCGTCTCGGCGCCTCCCGGAGCGGGAGGCCCAGGCTCTGCGGACGGTCGTCGGGATGTGGTGGCTGCGCGCGTGCCAGGCCACTTCCGGGTCCCGGGGGCAGAAGTTCGCCAGGTGGCTGCGCGCCGACCTCGCCCGCACCAGCCTTTCCCCGCGCCACTATGGGCACGCGCTCACGGCGCTGCATCCCCGCTAAGCCCTATGCACGTCGCGATGACTCTCATGAGCGGCAACCCCGAGATGGCCGGGGGCGTGCCGGCGGCCGTCATGTCGCGCGCACGGTGGCTGCGCCGTCAAGGGGTGGAGGTCACCGTCATCTGCCGGGGCACCCGAGGATTCGACGCGCCGGAGGTGCGGGAGGGGATCACCCTGGTCCCCGTTCGCCCACGCAACTATCGCCTGGGAAAGCTGTTCAACCGTTGGTGGTTCCACCCCCTCCTGCCCGCCGCCCAGCGCGCGGCGCTGGAGCGCCGGCACCGGGAACGGCCGATCGACGTGATCGACGTCCACGACGCGCACACCGCCTATGCGGCGGCCCCTTTCGGACGGCGGTACGGCGTGCCGTCCGTTATGACCGTCCACGGTTCGGCGTTCGTCCACCCCCACTTGCCCGACTTCTTCCGCAAGCGCAGCAAGCGCTGGGAGATCTACGCGCTGCTGAGTGCGACGGTCGTTCTGCCGGTGAGCGCCTACATCCGGGACGCCCACCGCGATCTCGGCGTGGTTCCGCCCGAGCGGTTCCGCGTCGTGCCGAACGCGGTGCCGGAGGATGCGATGAGAATAGGTGCCGAGGCGCGTCCCCGTCGAGACGGGCCGATCCGGCTCCTTTTCGCGGCTCGCCTCGAGCCGGAGAAGCGGCTCGACGTGGTCCTGAGGGCGCTGGCCACGGCGGGACCCGAGCGCTTCCGCCTTCGCGTCCTGGGGGGCGGGACGTCCCGACAAGACTATGTCGACCTGGCCAAAGCTCTCTATCTGGGAGAGAGCGTGAGCTTCAGCGATGGGTTCGTGAAGGATCGGAGCCTGGTGCTCGACGCCCTACGAGAGGCCGATGCCTTCGTTTTCCCCACCGCCTGGGAGGCGTTCAGCGTGGCGTTGATCGAGGCGATGGGGGCGCGGCTCTGCCCGGTGGCCTCGGACATCCGGCCCAATGCGGAAGCCCTCGGCGAAGGTGGGCTGACGTTTCGCCTGGACGACGAGGCGGAGCTTGCCGAGCGCCTGCGGGAGCTCGCGCGCGACCCCGAGGCGATCGCGCGCGAGGCGGACCGGGCTTACGAGAGGGCCCAGTCCTTCCTGCCGGACCGCTGCTATCCCTCGACGCTCGTAGCGTACGAAGACGCGCTTAGCGGCGGGAGCGGGCGAGCCGCGCGTTGACGGCATCCCAGTCGATGACCCCGAACCACGCGTCGATGTACTTCGCGCGGGCGGTCTGAAAGTCCAGGTAGTACGCGTGCTCGTAGACGTCCAGCGCGAGGATCAGCTCGTTATTCCACTGAGGGAAAGTGTCCTGGCTGTCGCCCATGTAGTTAAAGATCCTCTGCTCCTCGGTGTCGTAGCCCAGGTAGGCCCAGCCGCGGCCACCGATGCCCGTCGCCTTCCAGTCCGCCGCCCAGCGGTCGAAGGAGCCGTACGCTTCGTCGATGAGGGTGGCGACGTCGCCGGTTGCGGGCCCGCCGTTGCCCCCGATCGTATCGAAGTAGACGTTGTGGTTCTTATAGCCGCCCAGCGCAAAGGCGTAGTCGCCCT
>JAUJNV010000192.1 GCA_030447945.1 Fimbriimonas sp.
ACACTCACCCCCTACCTTTAAACGCTTTCCCCACCGGTCGCTCGTGGGTGCGGGGGTGTGGGGGTGTGGGGTCGTTGGGGCGTTCGATTAGCTTGTTCTGTACCCAAACACCTGAAAACCTCAACATGTCTCCCCCCGAACGCCTTACCGCCCCAACGCCTTCTCCCTCCCCTAAATCGTTCAGCCCCTTTAGGACGTATGAATATCTACTTCTTCTTGAAGAAGTCTTCCTATGCTTCACTCACGCTTGAACGATCCCGTCGCCGATGGCTCCGCGCATGTCGCCATCGTCTCTGGTACGGGTGCCCTCCGACGCGCTCAGTCCGATATCAGCCAGATACGGGACGCAATGAAAGGCGGCGACCGACGAGGCGCCGCCGACACCCTGCGGCACCTGGGGGGCAGCGCCGAGTACGGGCCGCTGTTCCCGCCGGAGTTCGTGGAGGCGACCGCGAGGGCGCTGGAGACGGACGATTGGTCGGCGGTCGGCGAGGCATTTCGCGACCGACGGTTTATCGGACCGAGCGGCGTGTTCGTGCTGGTGGGCGACTACACGGCCCGCCGCGGGGGATTAGGGATCGTCGAGCCGACGGTCGTCGTGGGCCGCGTGCTCCCCATTCAGGCGATGCCCGACCCCGGGGCGTCGATCGCCCGCCACTTCGGGCAGGTCCCCGAGCACGTCCCGACGGTGCTGCCGGTCGAGATGCTCGCGACCACGGGCAATGTGGGCGGCGAAGAGGGCGAGGCGTTCGTGGTGCCCGACGGCTGGAACTTCCCGCGGTCGGAGTACGGCCCCGCGCTGAACGACATGCGCGAGCAGGCTCGGCGCTTCGCCCACAGCGGGCTCAAGGTGCTGCCCGCCGTGTTCGAGGCGGAGACGGCGCACCGGATCATGGCGCTCGTCGAGGACCCCGAGCTGTCCACCCAGGTGCGCCACTTCGAGTACGCGACCCACGATGTGGGCCACTCCGTCGGCGTCGGCCTTCACCGCAAGCTGGGCGGGGATCTGCTGAGGATTCCCTACACCCGGGGCATCGAAGAGTGGCGATCCGACGGCGTCGCCTTCTTCCTCGCGCGCGAGCTGCTCGGCGACCACGCCGCCGCGAACATCGTCCTCTCGAACATCGCGACCCTCTTCGGGGTCGACGCGCACCGGGGCGGCGGAATCGAGCTGGACACGGACGTCGTCAGCGCCCTCCACACCTTCGGCTCCCTGATCGACTCGGGCCTGATGGTCGTGGACGACGCGGGCAAGCTCGCCATCACCGACCTCTCGGACGCCGGGCTGCTCCAGCTCACGGAGCTGATGGCGGCCCGGGCGGTGGCCCTCACCCGCCGGGAGCTGAGGCTGGAGTCGCCCGGCGGCGTCGCCTCCCTCTACGCTTCGCTCGGCGACTCTCCCGCCCTGCGCGCCCTGTTCGAGCTGGTCGTGCGAAAGCCCGCCCGAGGCATCTACGCGTCTCTGAAGTAGGCCGGCGGAACCCTTCGGGGGGAGGCGTCTGCGTAGCGGCGGCACGAGGCGGTGTTCAAGCTGTCTTGGGTCTAAGGTAAGGTCGGCTCATGCCGGATGAAGCAAGCTTTCCTCGCCGCACTCTGCTCGGCGCCGCCGGAACGGCGTCCCTAGGGCTGGTCACCGGAGCCGCCTCACCGGCTCGCGCCTTCGCGGATGCGGGCGGAGGCCAGGGGACAGCGGCAGCGGGAGAACGACCCCTGCGTTTGCCCGAAGACCTTCTGAAGATCGTGGGCGATCCCGCTCTCCTGCGCAAGCCGGAAGGGCTCACCGTCGCCTGCTACACGTTTCCCAACTATCACCCGTCGGCGCTCCACAACCGGCTCTACTCGAAGGGCTGGACGGAGTACAACATCCTTCGAGGAGGCAGGCCCTGGTTCGAGGGGCACGAGCAGCCGCGCACACCCCTCCTGGGCGAGCTCGACGAGAGCCTGCCCTCCACATGGGAGACCTATAACCGGCTTGCGAAGATGCACGGCGTCGACGCCTTCATCTGGGACTGGTACTGGTACGATGGCGCGCCCCAGCTTCACGAGGCGCTCGAAAAGGGGTTCCTGAAAGCGAAGAACCGAGCGGACGTTAAGTTCTGCTGCATGTGGACGAACCACCCTTGGTACATCCTCTACCCGTCGCTCAAGACCGACAACGTGCCGCAGTATCCGCCAAGCTTCGACGCCCCGGATATGAGCGTGGCCGAGGCGGAGAAGAGCCTGCGGTACATCGTGGACCGCTATTTCCCCGAGCCCAACCACTGGCGCATCGACGGCAAGCACGTCCTCTGCGTCTGGGCGCCGCCCCGCCTGGAGCAGCGCCTCGGCGTCGAGGCGACGAAGGAGCTGTTCGAGCGGCTGGAGAACTACGCGGTGAAGAAGGGGCACAAGGGGATCCACCTCCACTCGAGCGGCTCCTACTCGAAGCGCCAAAAGGAGATGGGGTTCGACACGGCGGGTGACTACAACCCGTTGGTGACGGTCGGCAACTGGCGTCCCAAGGAGGATGTTCTGCCGGAGTACGGCGTGGTCGCGGCGGACGTCGTGGCGAAGCGGTGGGACCAGCTCCACAAGGAGTACGAGGTGCCGTTCCTGCCCCCGGTCGCCCCCGGCTGGGATTCGTCCGCCCGTTTCTTAGGGCCGCTCGAGCGCCCGGAAACGCCGAACCGCGAAGTCTGGCCCCGCTCGATCATCCTGCGCAAGGAGTACCCGAGTGCCTTCAAGGCGTTCGTCCAGGGTGCGTTCGCCTACCTGAACCGCCACCCGGAGGTGCCGAGGATCATCACGGTCGCCTGCTGGAACGAGTGGACCGAAGGGCACTACCTGCTTCCCGACACCCGATGGGGATTCGGCATGCTGCAGGCTCTGGCGGAAGCGCTGGGGATCCAGGG
>JAUJNV010000193.1:0-928 GCA_030447945.1 Fimbriimonas sp.
GATCGCCGGTACCAACCACGTCCGGAGAGCACTGAACGAGCGGGCCCGGGCCCGACTGGTCGCCGAGGGCATGGTCGAAGGACCGGCGCTCGTCGTCGGTGACCAGACATTCCAGCCGGGGGACTGGCTCGTGGCCCGCCGCAACGCCCGCTTCCTGCGGTCGCCTGATGGGCGAGACTTCGTCAAGAACGGCTCAACAGGGCGCGTAGCCGACGTCGACCTCAGCGCCGGCTCGCTGACGGTCGACATCGCCGTCGAGGGACGTGTGGAGCTGCCCGCCACCAACGTCCAGGCTGGGCACGTGGAACACGGCTACGCCCGGACCAGCTACGGCGTCCAAGGAGCCACCCTGGACCGTGCCTTCTACCACCCCGCCGACAGCTCATCGTTCGAGGAGGGCTACGTCGCCTTGACGAGAGGCCGGGTCGAGACCCGCATCTACCTGGTCGACGCCAAAGGTGGAGGCGATGCCGAGAGCGATCACCGTGCTCATGAGCACCGACAGGTGGGTCTGGAAACCATATCGGAGGCACTCGAGCGCCGCCGTTCGAAGACACTGGCCCTGGATGTCGACCCGCTCGCTGCGGACAGCATTTCCGCTTTCTCCGGCTGGTCCCTCCAGGAGCTGCGGCGGGAGCGGGAACGGCTTGAGTCGGTGCTCAACTGTGCTCCCCCAGCCGTGGACGACGCCGTTGCTGCCATCACACGTCAGCGGGACGCCCTGCTCGCTCGCAAGCAGGCGTGGACCGACGCAGCCAACCACCGGCCACGCCGCCTCGGCCTTGGAGTCCGACGCCACCGGACCACCACGCCGTCCGAGCGGCTCGAGCCCATCGAACGCGCCCTCGCAGGGGCGGAGCGGCACCTGGCCAGGCTCCAGGAGCGTCAGCGTCAGCGTGAGGCGTTCTTCGAGCACCACGCAGGAGAA
>JAUJNV010000193.1:938-2888 GCA_030447945.1 Fimbriimonas sp.
GCGGTTGCTCCATCGAGCCGAGCTGGCTGGGGAGCTCCAGGTGCGTGCCGGGGCGGTCGTCGAGCCGTCCCCGTCACTCCTGCGCCGCCTTGGTCGCCCGCCGGAGGACCCGGTCCGCTACCAGCGCTGGCGCCACGCGGTGGAACAGGCCGTCGTGCACACCCAGCGCCACGGCGTCGGCGGTATCCATACCGATCCACTAGAGGCGCCTTCCACCGTCCGGGCCCGAAGGGCTTCCTATGAGCGAGCCGCGGGGGCCGTCCGAGCGTTCCTCGAGGAGCCCGAGGTTGAGGTGGCTGAACCGGAAGTACTGCTCGACCGCTGAGCCGCCTTCTTGGCAAACAGCCGCGAGTGCATCCCGTCCGGGCCCGTGCGGAAACGCTCATGGGCGGCTTGGCGCGTTATCCCGAGAGCCTGACCGACATCCTGCCAGCTGGCTCCATCTTCTTCCCGTGCGGCCATGATCTCAGCTCGAGCGAGCCGGTCCGCAGCCTCTGCGACCGCTAGCGCCACAACAGCACGCCGGAGGTGGCGAGAAGCCGGGAGCTCTTGAGAATCGCCTGCAGATGGCAAGAGTTGCTTCACCGCATCATCGATGGCGCCAGCAACGGAAGGCCCCGGAGGGGCGTTGCTTCGTGGTGCTCCGCGCCTGGACATGGCTGAAATCCTACCTGCAGCCGTCAGAAACTCTCTGACATCCGTAATCCTGCCGAGGCCCTTCTCCCGTCTCCCCTAGCCCTCTGCTGTGGTCATTACCGAGCACGTAGGAAGTGCCGTACTCATGCGGTGCGCTCAAGCGCGGAGTAGCCGCCGCGAGGGCTGCGATGGTGGATGATGTAGGTCATGACGGGGACGGAGGTGATCGTGACCCTCTTCGTCGGGTTCGGCTCCGGCCTTGTCGGTGCGTTCGCCGGCGGATGGGCTCAGAGATGGCTCTATCGGGCTGCACGTGAGGATGAGCGGCTGGACGACCTGTGGGAGCACTACCGGACCCTGAAGGTCGTATCAGAACAATTGATGGAGGAGAGGGGAGGAGACGTCGAAGTTGACCTTCATGACCTCGAGAGGCGTCTTTACCGCCACTTTCGATACATGCCTGTGGAACTGACCGCCGCGCTCGAGGTAGACGAAATGGCGGGAGCTCGAAACAGCTTTGAATTTGGCGAGAACCTTTCAGTCAAGGCTGGCGCGCTCAAACGCTACCTAGAGCACCAACGTCATCCCGTTCGGCATCGACTACTACGCGTTGGGAGGCTGCCCCAGAAGGCACCTAAGCCGTAGTCCAGCGCCAAGCCCTCACAGATGCGCTGCGTCCCCTCCGGACAGCATTGAGCAACCCCTCGCGACCGCTCCGTGTCGCCACTGCGGTGGAAATCCGATTGGTGACGGTTATCCCGCCGAAATTGGCACTCGACGTGCCTGAAGGGCCCGCTCGACTGACGTCCAGTCACCCGACGCAGCGGCAACAACGGAATCGTCTCCGGCAGCATCTTGGAGGTGATAAATGCGGGGGCTGCCTATCCGATTCGCCATCCGGCGATCGTAAACAACGAGTGGACTCACATCGAGCTCCCATCGCTGGTGCATAAGGACTGATACGGCAGTGCGTTCCGCCTGTTCGGCGTTCCCCACAGCGAAAAGGGTGGTCGGCCGTTGAGCAGGTACTGAAGGCCTCAAGAGAGCTTCCGCGCCGTAGAGGCCTTTTGAGTCATTCCGCGGATGCCACCGCATGTCGCGAAACTCTTGGGGCACATGTTGCTCAATAAACCGCGCGACGTCCTCGCGGTAGAGGCGGCGTATGCGCTCGCGTGATATGAACCGGAGCGCGGAGAGTTGCGCAATCGCCTGGACTACATCAGCGACGTCGAATTCGGTTGGCGAGTCGGCCTGCACGCGACTGAGTACCAGGTCATCGAAGGTGAAGCCGCTACCTTCCGCGATGTCGACAAG
>JAUJNV010000194.1 GCA_030447945.1 Fimbriimonas sp.
AGATGGGCAGGATCGCGAGGATCCACAGCATCACGACGAAGTAGTGGAGTTTTCGCTTGAGCCGATGCGAGAGGTGCGCCTGATCGGAGATGTTCCCCATCGCCTCGGGGAGGAATCCTCCGACCTCCGCCGCGCGGACCGTCCCCGAAACATCGGGCGGGTAGAGATACGGGTACCGCTCCAGGACGTCGCTCGCGGTCCCTCCCGCGGCCACCGCCGCCGCTGCCGCTTCCAGAGACGCGTTGTAGTCCGATCGCTCCCGCCGTGCCGCGACGTCCACGAGCGCCCGCTGCAGCCCAACGCCGGAGTTGAGATAGCTCTGAAGCTGCGAGAAGATGAGGAATATCTGCCGGTCCGAACCTCGGCGCGTCCGAACCGTCGTCGCCGGGTCCCGCGTCGTGGAAGGGGCGGCAGCCACCTGGGCAGGCACCGCCCGGGCCGGCGGGGGCGGGACGACGGGCCGAGCCGCCGGGGGCGCTTCGGCGCGCGGGTGGGCCGGTGGAGGCACAGGGCGGGCTGGTGGCGGCGGAGCAACGGGCGCTTGGGCGACGACCTGGGCCGCCGGCCCCAGCAGAATCTGCTGCACCGGGGCCTTGGGCGCGGCGGCCGGGGCCGGTTGGCTCGCCAATCGGGCGCGCGGGCTGGGCGGCGCCCCCTGAGAGTCCTGGACCGAAGTCGGCGTAAGGCCGCGCATCTTCAGCGCCGTGCGGGCGGCGGTCTCGTCGCTCGCTTGGAGGGTCCCCTGCTGGGTGGCCCCTTGGCTATCCGTGGCGCTGTAGTGGAAGTACGGCATCCCCTGCAACGTGGACGCATCCTGCCTGGTCGTCCGTTCCCTTGAGCAGGTCCGCGACCTTGCCGACCCCCGGCAGGAGGAAGTCCGGCGCGACGTCGGCGAGCGGCTGCAGCACGAACCGCCGCTCCGCGACCCGGGGATGCGGCACCCGTAGAGTCTCCACCCCGCCCTCGCGGAAGACGTAGGAAATCGCGCCGTAGGCGATCAGATCGAGGTCGATCTCGCGCGGCCCGTTCCGTTGCCGCGCCCTCCGGCCCACTTCTCTCTCGATCTCCTTGAGCGCCCGCAACGCGCCCAACGGTCCAAGGTCCGAGCGCGCGAGCAGGGCGGCGTTGAGAAAATCGGGCTGGTCTTCTAGGTACATCGGCGCGGTTCGATAGGCCCGGCTCGTCGCAACGACTTCCATCCGCTCCCCCAGCAGCTCGACGGCCAGCCCCAGGTGCGCGAAGCGGTCGCCCACGTTCGTCCCCAGCGCGACCAGCACCTCCGCCACGGAAGGGGGTTTACCTCTTGGGCGGGGTATTACGGTATTGCGCTGTTCCGGTATTACGGTCGTCCAGGGCATCCAATACCGCAACACCGTAACACCCGAACCCTGCTATCCTCCCCCCATGCCCATGAACCCCGACGTGGCTCATGACTTGGCGGCCCGCCTAAGCGCCGTCCGCCCCGTCACCGCGCGGCGTATGTTCGGCGGAGTCGGCTACTACCACGACGACACGTTTTTCGCCGTCGCGGACGACGATCGCCTGTACTTCAAGATCGATGGGCAGACCGAGCCGGACTTTGTCGCCAAGGGGATGCCGCCTTGGATCCTCGGCGACAAGCCCCAGCCCTACCGCGAGGTTCCGCCCGACGTGCTCGCCGATGAAGAGGCGCTCGGCGAGTGGATCGACGCGGCGACCGCCGCCGCGCGGCGGCGCAAAGCAGGCAAGCGCCCGCGGTAGGTAGAATCTGCGTCGCGTGGCGGGTGTAGCTCAGGGGTTAGAGCGCCTGACTGTGGCTCAGGAGGCCGTGGGTTCAAGACCCATCATCCGCCCCATCTCTAACCAACGGCCCCAATTCTTTTTGAGCCCTGGTCACACGATGAACGACCGCAGCCGCGCGATGTTGCGCTCGTGGTCGGCGACGTCGTCCATGGGCGTCTCGACGAGCACCGGCACGCCGGAGAGGCGCGGATCGTTCACCAGCAGCCGGAACGCCTCCTCGCCGATCTCCCCCTCGCCCAGATGCGCGTGGCGGTCAACTCGTGAGCCGAGCGGCTTCTTCGAGTCGTTGCAGTGGACCACCTTCAGCCGGTCGAGCCCGATCAGGCGGTCGAACTCCGCCATCGTCGCCTCGTAGGCTTCCCGCGTGCGGAGATCGTAGCCGGCGGCGAAGACGTGGCAGGTGTCGAGGCAAACCGCGACCCGGTCGTGCCCCTGCGACGCCTCGATGAGCCACGCCAGCCCCTCGAACCGCGCGTTGAGCGAGCTTCCCTGCCCCGCCGTCGTCTCCATGCAGATCGTCACGCTCGGGTCCGTCTCCGCGAGCACCTCCCGCATCGACTCCGCCACCCCCTGCAAGCCGCACTCCTCCCCCTGCCCAACGTGTGCTCCCATGTGCGAGACCACGAACCGGATGCCGTATTGCGCACAACGCCCCAACTCGGCGACGAGGCCGCCGATGCTCTGCCGCCGCTTCGCGGGGTCCGGAGCGCACAGGTTCACGAGGTAGCTGTCGTGGCTCACGACCTGGGAGATTCCCGTCTCCTCCCGCGCCCGGCGGAAGTCCTCCACCATCGCCTCGGTGACCTCCTTCGCCCTCCACTGCTGGGGCGAGGACGTAAACACCTGCACCGTCTCGCACCCGATAGCCTTCCCGTTGCGCAGCGCGTTTCCGAGCCCGCCCGCGACGGGCATGTGCGCGCCGAGCAAAGGGTGGGGCATGAGGCGGATGATAGCCGATGGGAGGGGGAGTCGCGGCCGTTATGGCCTACGACGGCCGCGGCTAGGTGCCGGCGGAGCTGTATCCCGAACTCGCGTAGCCGATCGGGCGCGCCACAGCCGACGCCCCGGGCCCGACGGACGGCTGCCTGGGC
>JAUJNV010000195.1 GCA_030447945.1 Fimbriimonas sp.
CGTCTGAACGGCCACGTCGAGCGGGTGTTGCAACGAGGCGCGGTAGACCGCGGCACCCTGGTGCGAGAGGTTCGTCGTGTCGTGGGTCCGTCCCACGACCGGCAGGAGTAGGCAAAGAGACCCATGGTTCGCATATTGCTCGTCGACGACAACGAAGCGAACCGGGACATGCTCTCACGCCGGCTTGTTCGGGAGGGGTTCGAGGTGGTCGCCGCGAAGGACGGCGCGCAGGGGCTTGAAGCGGTTCGGCGGGAGCCAGGTCTGGCCCTCGTGCTCATGGATATGAGCCTGCCCGTGCTAAGCGGCTGGGATGCCACGCGCGAGCTGAAGGCGAACCCCGCTACCGCCGGCATCCCCGCCATCGCCCTCACCGCCTACGCGATGGCGGATGTCCGCGAGCAGGCGATGGCCACGGGATACGACGATTGCGACACCAAGCCCGTGGAACTTTCGCGCCTACTGGGCAAGATTCGGGCGCTGCTGCCCACGAAGGAGACCCTATAAGCGATACGCCCGACTTCGGGAACGCGCCCTTGTCCGAGGCGGAAACGCTCTCGCCCGCATTTCGGCACGCGCTGCGCACGCCGCTGAACCAAATTCTCGGATACTCGGAGCTTCTCATCGAGGACGCCGAGGCGCAAGGGCTGGCGGACCTGCTGCCGGACCTGCATAAGATACAGTCGGCGGGGCGGGACCTCCAGGGACTCATCGAGGGCGGGGAGCACGGCGAAGCCGTGGGAGAGCCGGATCTCAGGGGGGTGTTGGCGGTCGCGGCGGGGTCGGCCGAAGAGACGTCCGATGACCGGCTGGCTTACCTCCAGCAGTTCCTGCCCCCGGAACCCAAGGAGGAGGGAGAGGTGCTGGTGGTGGACGACTATGAGGAGAACCGGGAGGTGCTGGCCCGCCTGCTCCAGCGCCGAGGGTACACCGTCACCAGCGCCTCCACCGGGGAGGAGGCGCTGGCGCTCTTGCGCGAGCGCCTCGATGACCGCCCATTCGAGCTGCTCCTGCTGGACATCGTCATGCCCGATATGGATGGCTGGGAGGTGCTGCAGCGGGCGAAAGCCGACGAGCGGCTGGCGGAGCTGCCGGTGATCATGATTTCTGGGCTCGACGAGGTGGACGCGGTGGTGCGGTGCCTGGAGCTGGGCGCGGCCGATTTCGTCGCCAAGCCGTTCGAACCGGCGATCCTGCGAGCCCGCTTGAGCATGTCGTTGGAGGCCAAGCGGTCCCGAGACCGCGAGCACAGGCTGTACGAGCAGCTAGGGGAAAGCTACCGACAGCTCCGCGAGTACGTAGCGAGCGAAGAGGTGGTCTAGGCGGCGCCCGCCGAGGCCCCGCGCAGGGTTGCCGCGCCGCTCTCAGCTCCATCAGCGTCCCTCCGCTCCGCCCTGCGGACGGCGACGACGGGGCTGCGCTTATCTATTGGTACCTCCACGTGCGAAAATAGGTGATAATAGGGGGTCTGCCGTTTCTCTCTACATTGGCTAGCTATGGAAAGCACACGCGACACCGGGGGGCAACAGGACGCGCGGGTCACGGCCTATGTGAACCTCATCCGGACGGCCGAAGCGCTTCACGCCAACGTTAGCCGCGGCCTCGCTCGCGAAGGGCTCACGGCGAGCCAGTTCAGCACGATCAAGGTGCTGACCCTGCGCGGTCCGCTGGCGCAGCGGGATATCGCGAAACACCTGCTCAAGACGGGCGGAAACGTCACCGTCGTGGTCGACAACCTGGAGAGGCAAGGGCTCGTCTCCCGCATCCGCGACACCGAGGACCGCCGCATCGTCTTCGTCAAGCTCACCGACGCGGGCCGGGCGATCTTCGACCGCGTCTACGCGCCGCACCTCGACCGCATTCGCGAATCGATGGGCGAGATCACCGAGAGGGAGTGCCACGAGCTGTGCGCCTTGCTGGAGAAGCTGCGCACCGGCGAGGCCTCGCCCGTCTGCTCCGCCAGCGCCCGCGAGGTTGCGGAAGCCGTCTTGCCCTAGGCTCCCTCCCCTGGGCCCGGAGGTCGTAGCCCCCGGGAAGTTTCTCGTCGGCTGACGCATAGCCGGGGGCAGAACCGGTATATCGGGTTGGCATGACACAGTCACGACTCGAGCGCGTCCAGGCGAAGCTCCGGGAGATCGATCTTCCGGCCGTCCTCCTCACCGATATGGCGAGCGTCGCCTGGCTAACCGGATTCACCGGCACGTTCGGCCAGGTGGTCGCCACCCCAACTCAGGCCCGGTTCATCACCGACAGCCGCTACGGCCTCCAAGCCGTCGAGCAGGTTACGGCGATGCCCAGCGTCAGCTTCGCCACGCCCCGGCGGGCCGAGGAGCTGCGGGAGGAGACACTTCAGGAGTTTGCCGTGTCCCGGCTAGGGTTCGAGTCGAAGAACGTCGTGGTGGACACGCACGCGCAGTGGGCCGAGCGGCTGCCGAGCGTCGAGCTCGTTCCCTTGCCGGACTTTCTCGGCCCGCTTCGCGCCGTGAAGGGGCTGGACGAGATCGACCGCATCCGCCGCGCCTGCAAGCTCACCGACGACTGCTACGCCCACCTGATGACGATCATCAAGCCCGGCGTGACGGAGATCGAGCTGCGGGACGAGGTGATCCGCTTCTTTAAGGAGCACGGCGCGGTTCCCGGCTACCCGCCGATCGTCGTCAGCGGCGAGCGGTCAGCGCGCCCGCACGGCGTGCCGAGCGACAAGCCGTTCGCGGTCGGCGACTTCGTGACGATGGACATCGGCGCGCAGATCGAGGGATACAACGCCGACCTCACCCGCACCGTGGTCGTCGGCGAAGCCACCGACCGGCACCGGGAGGTTTACGACCAGGTCCTGAAAGCCCAGATCGAGGCCTGTTCCCTGCTCGTCCCCGGG
>JAUJNV010000196.1 GCA_030447945.1 Fimbriimonas sp.
CGCTCATCGAGGCGCACCTCCATGGTGTCCTGGTTGCGCGGGGCGGTGGGGGCCTCGCGGTTCACGTGCGAGGCTCCGTTCGTCAGCACGAGCGAGCCCCGCACCTGGCGTCCGGACCGCGTGGCGATCACCACGCCCTCGCTCTCCACGGTGGGCCACATGAGCCCGTTCAGCGCCGTGAGCTTGAGCCTGCCGTTCGGCTTGATCGCCCGCACCATCGCCCCTAAAGTGTCGACGTGCGCGGTGAGCGCGCGGGGCTGGTCGTCGCTCAGGCCCTGAAGATCGGCGAGCAAGGCGCCCTTCACGGTGCGGCGGGTGGGGACCCCCAGCGCCTCCAGCTCCCCCTGCACGAACGACACGGCGTACTCCGTGTCGCCGGTGGGGCTCGGCGTGTTCAAAAGGTCCACGAGGACGCGCTTCAGGTAGTCGGTTGAAATCTCGAATCGGGGCAAAGGGACTCCTCCGTGAACTCCGACCTTCTACCCCATTCGCATCCTCATCGTCTTGCCGTGCTTCCCCAATTCGTCCAGGGCGGCCCGGAAGCCTTGCGCGAGGCGGGTGGCCGGGCCCCTCCCGTAGTAGTGCAGAAAGATGATCCGAGGGTTCTCGCCCAGCATGTGGTGGTGCAGTGCCACCACTTCGAGCCCACTTCGGCGCAGCGCCATGATCACGGGATTCACCTCCGGCTCCAGCATCGCTACGTCCCCCGCGATATGGGCGGCTTCCGCTGTGCCGGCGAACGAGGCCCAGGTGTTCAGCCCGATGGCGGCCGTCATTTCCGCTCCCATCGCCCTTATGAACAGGTCGTCGCGCCCGATCGTGTACTTGTACGTTGGCCCGTTAACGACTCCGGTCGCGCCAACGATACGGTCCAGCGCCGGCAAATCGAAGATCTCCTTTCCCGTACGCGCAGGGGGTGCGCCGGGAGGAGGCTGATTGGCAGGGAATAGCTTCGTGGCGCCGATGGCCGCCGCATAACGCCGCGCGAGGTCGTCCGCTCGGCCCATCCCGTGGACGTGCATGTAGAAGATTCGGGGCTCCTCGTAGAAGAAATGGTTGTGGATCGCGCTGACTTCGAGGCCGTTGGCGTGCGCCGCCGAGATCAGCGGGTTCACTTCCTCCTGGAGCAGCACGGTGTCGCTCATCATCACGGTCGAACGGCCGTCGAGGGTCTTCTTGAACGCCACCCAGCCGCCAAATCCGAACGGAATAGGCACCGGCTCCCCCTGAACCGTTATCTTGAGGTCGTTGCGCGGCAGCGGCACGGTGTACACCGCCTGTGCCTCCACATAAGCGCCTTTCTTGCCGAGCGCCGCTTCGATCGCCTCAATCTCCGCGCGGCCCAGCGGCGGAGTCTTCCGGCGGCGCTGGCCGGCGGCGGCCTCCGCTTCGCCCAGGCCCGTAGCCGCTGCGATGCCTACGGCCGCAGCGGTGTGGAGCAACCGCCGCCGACTCAAGTCTCGATCTCCTTCCCGAACGCCCATGAGTGAAACTATAACCCTTTGGGGCTGTCTAAAACCGTCCCCAACCCCCGCCCTCATGGTGTCGCACGTCTTCAGCCTGCGCAAGAGCATATCGCTACGAGCTACTGCGGCTCCCTCCCCTTCGAAGGGGAGGGCTCTCTGATCTCTGGTCGCAGGTGGGCCAAGAGGGACGTGTTCTAGGAGCCGATGTCGCGGAAGCCGCCGGGGTAGAAAGAGACGAGCAAGATCCCACTCGCATCGCCGGGCCAGTTGCGGAAGCGAGCCCACGCTCCTTTACCGCCGATTTCCCATCCGGCGCCGCTCGGAACCTCCAGCAGCCCGAAGACCGCCCCGGGCTCCGTCTTCACCGCGATATCGAGGATACCGATCGGGCCGAAGGTGTCCAGCAAGTAGCCCACGGCCCGCTTTTGGCGGTCGCGCAGGCCGCGTCCCAAGGGAACTTCATAAGCCACCCGCAGAGCGCCGGTAGCCTGCGGACGAAGCTCGACGCCCGCCGAAAGCGTCGCATTCGGCATGCCCTGGAACCTTAGATACAGGGGCCATAGAGTGCTTCCGGGCTGCAAGCGCTGGGGAGTGAGGCTCAGCGGCTTCCCATCCCAGCTTGCCGCCACGGGGAAGGCTGTGGACGAGAGGGGACCGCTCCGCAATCGGGGGATCTGGAGGGCGAGGAGCGCGGAGCTTTCCCAGGTGCTCTTGACCAAGGTCGTGCTCGACACGCGCGCCCGGTCCGTGCCGATCTGGATCACCACGCTGTGGCTCAGGACGCGCTGGTTCGGCCCCACGAGACCGGCAGGGAAGCCGGAGAAGGCGACGTCCGCCCTCGAATCAGGAGCCCGAGGGAGGGGAGCCGGGGCCACCGGGGCTTGAGCGAGCAGGGCCAGCGCGATGGCGGCGAGCATAGAAGGTGGGACGGGCATGGGCAATCCGAGGTTGCAGACGGTTCTACCGCCCTGCCCATAGTGTCAGGATTTGTTCCGAATGTGTAACAGATCTCCGTCGCGGATCACGTAGTCCTTCCCCTCGAGGCTCATCTTGCCCGCCGAGTATGCGGCGTCGAGAGACCCGGCCGCTCGGTAGTCTTCGTAGTGGACGACCTCGGCGCGGATGAACCCCTTGGCGATGTCGTTGTGGATCGTGCCGGCGGCTTTCAAAGCGCTGGAGCCCTTGCGGAGGGGCCAGGCGCGCGGTCGACTCGGCGCGCGCGCACCTCTGCTACACCCACAGCGCGCCGCAGCCCCACACCCCCACCCGCCGCCCGGGCCGCCCCTGCCGTCAGCGGAACTTCTTCGCCGGCATCCCCGCCGCGCTCCTGGAGGCGGCGCGCATCGACGGGGCCGGCGAGGCCCGCATCTTCTTCCG
>JAUJNV010000197.1 GCA_030447945.1 Fimbriimonas sp.
GCAGCCGGTGGCCACGGTGATGTCGAGCTGTACGGCGGTGCGCAACGGCGCGCGGGAGTCGATCCCGGCCTTTTAGAGGCCGGCGTGGAAGCCGTCGGCGTGGGCGTGAGGAGCTTTTGGGAGGCTCGGAGCAAAGGCGAGAAGCTGTCGAAGCTCCTGAGGAACCCGGAGGCGACCGCGGCCTTCGTCGAATACCTTCGCGGGTTCGACCCGCGCGAGACCGTGGTCCACGTCCACACGTTCCGCCTCACCCTCTCCGGCGCGGGCGTGGCCGCGGCGATGGATATGGGGTTCCCCGTGGTCCTGACATGCCACGACTTCGGCGTCTCCTGCCCGACGGCGCTCCTCTTCAACTACCGTGAGAGCCGCCCGTGCGAGCTTCGCCCACTCTCCGCCGCCTGCTGGCGCACCGAGTGTACAGACACCGCCGCCAAATACAAGGCGGTGCGGCAGCTCCAAGCGACCTACAACCTCCACCGCGCCCACCTCCAGCAGCGTATCTCCGACTACGTGTTCGTCTCCGCGCACTCCCAGCGCGTTCTTGCCCCCCTTCTGCGGACGCGGGCCCGGCAGCACCTCTTGCCCAACCCGCAGGACCTGGTGCAGTTCCCCGCCACGGACCCGTCGCAGAACCGGCCGTTCATCTACGTCGGCCGGATGACCGAGGAAAAGGCGCCCTGGACCCTCGCGGAGGCGGGCAAGGCGCTGGGGGTTCCCGTCCGATTCGTCGGCGAGGGACCGGCGATGGGCCGAACCCGCGAAGCGAACCCGCAGGCGACGTTTACCGGCTGGCGAAGCGCGGAAGAGGTGCGCGAGGAGATCCGCAACGCGCGGGCATTGGTGCTGACCTCCCTCTGGTACGAGACGGCCGGCCTGAGCGTCGTCGATGCCCAGAGCCACGGCGTGCCGGTCATCGTGCCGGATCACACCGCTTCCGTCGAGTTTATGGACCCCGGGACGACCGGTCTGACCTTCCGCGCGGGCGACGCGAGCGACCTCGCGGCTAAGATGCGAGAGATGCTGGACGACGAGAGGGTGTCGCGCATGGGCCGCGCGGCCTACGACCGGGTCTGGGGCGACCCGCCGACGATGGAGAGGCACCTGGGCCGCCTGCTTCCGATCTACGAGGGGGCGCTCCGCCGATGAAGACCCGGAAAGGCGCCTCCCTCCCCTACTTCCCCAAGGTGGGCGACGATTGGGGACCGGCGATAGCGCTCCTGAAGTCCCTCCCGCCTTGCTGGCTGCGGTTCGACCCCCTCTTCTGGGAGATCACCTTCGAGCCGGAGCGGCTGAACGACACGAAGCGGCTCGACCGGATCATCGCCGAGGTTGGACGGATGAGGCATGGATTGGTGATGGGTCTCGTCCCTTGCCCCCATCCCAACGCCGATGGGTGGCAGCGCGTCCAAGGCGGCAAGTGGCCGGACTGGATGCGCCCCCCCTGGCGGCTCTGGCCCTCCATCCGGAAGACGACCCAAATGCTCGTCGACCACACCGTCCGCGGCTGGAAGGCCCAAGGGCGAAGCATAGCCGACCTCCGCTTCGCCTGGTGGAACGAGCCGGCCAAGGGGCACGCGTCGGGGCCACGGGTAGGCAACTTGGCCACGGGCGACTGGGGCGAGGAGTTCCACCGCGCGAGCAGCGCGATCCTCGTGGACGGCGGCGGGGTGAACTTCCGCGGCTGCATGCTGTGCGGCCCCACCCTCTCCTTTTTTGGCGAGAAGGGGCACGAAGAGCGAGAGCTGGCGTCCGTCACCGGCGGGAAGAACGGCGGCTGGTGGGAAAGGATCGACCGCCGCGCGTTCAATTCGGGCATCTACTTCCCCAGGGGCCTCCCGCTGAGCAAAGGCGTCGGGCGGTACAAAACGGAGACGCAGCGGCGGGTGGACATCATGCGCGCCCTGAAGGTCCCCGCGCCCCGGGACCGAGTGGACATCCACGAGTGGTACGCAACGCCCGGCTCGCTCGGACGGCCGGACAAGCCGTACAACGAGAAGGACCGGGGCGAGGCCATCGCCTCCCTAGGCTACGCGCTGGACAAGGTCGAGGGTCTGGACCTCAAGCTGTTCTTCTCCCTGATCAACTACACGGGCGACCCGCAGCGCGTCTCGCCGTACGAGCTGTACGGCGTGGCCAACAGTCCCGCCCTCGAAGGCCTCCGACGATGGCTTGCCCGGGGCTAAGCGGTTGCTTTGCGGCGGCTTTGCGTGGCCGAAGGCGCTTTCCCGCCACGCCGAGCCACGCCAGGCCACCGCAAAGCCACCGGAGTCGCCAGCAGCGGAAATAGGAGGTAGAACCCGGCCTCCGCGCCGATGCTCCACGTCGGGTGGTTCCACACCATCGACGTCGCGGGGGACGAGTTCTGCACGAGGAACAGGTGCGCGAGGACCGTCTGCGGGAAGTGCTCCCGCGCCCAGACCTCGTGTACGTCGGACGGGCGCTCCAGAAAGAACCGCGGGAGTAGCAGCAGCGACAGCGGTGTAGGGGTGAGCGCAGTCCCCAGCTGCTGCTCCGCCCGCACGTGCCAGCACAGGCAAGCGCGCGGCCACACGGCCGCCGGCGCATGCACTGGCCACAGCAGCGAGTGCAGCACCCGCCTCGCAGCCCCTCCCGGCATGCATGCATCGCGCTGACCATCCGTGCCGGCAGTGCCGGGGCGGTCGCTCATCGCGTGTGCAACTCGCACGGCTGGGCTCTGCTGGGCCTGGCCAGCCGGGCACTCGACGCCGGGCGCGGGGGAGCGCGGTCACACGGCAGACGCGAGGGGAAGGCGGCCGCGGCGACGCGGTGCCCGCCGGGTTGGACCGCAGCCAGCCCCACCGCACCGCTT
>JAUJNV010000198.1 GCA_030447945.1 Fimbriimonas sp.
CTTGTTGAGCCAACTCTTCTTCAGCTTCAGCTTGTCGGCGACGATGTCGGCGGTGGCGTCCTGAAGCGCGTCACCCTTGACGCGGGCGAGCAGCGGGACGATGTTCTCGACGGCGTAGGCGAGCTTCTCGCGGACCCCGCCCTCCAGGTCGGCGGCGACCTCCGTCTCGATGTCGATCAGATCCCGAGCGCCCTTCAGGAGTCGGTCGAGGTGCTCGCCCATCTTCTCGACGCCCGCGTCGGCGAGGAGGTCGGCAGCGTCTCCCCCTTCACCATACGAGGGGGAGCAGACCTTCGCTCTCGGGAAGAACCTCTGACTCCAGTCCCGCGCGGCCTCCGCTCCCCGCTCGTCGTCGTCGGGGAGGATGTAGAGGGTCGCCTCCTCGGGCAGGATCTTCGTTAGCTCCGCCCTCTGGTGGTCGGAGATCCCCGTCCCGCCCACGGCGATGACGCTCTTCCCGGTCGCCGCGACCGCCAAAGCGTCGACGTACCCCTCGACGAGGAACGTCTCGCGCCCCGGCGCGTTGGGGACGAAGAGCGGGCGATGCCCGTCTGGGAAGTCCTCGGCCTTCGGAAGGACGTACGTCGGCTCCCCCTCCAGCTTGCGGCGGATCAGGCCCTGGACCTTCCCCCGATGCCAGAACGGGACCACGGCCTCCGTCCCGAGCTTGTTGGTGCCGAGGAGGAACTTCGCCTGGAGGTCCGCGTCGAAGCCGCGCCTCTCCCACCACTCGCGCACGGCGGGGTTCTTCGCGAGCGCCTCGTGGCACGCGTGCGCCTGCTCCGTAAGAGAGGCTTCCCGCATCCGGCGCTTCTCCGCGCGAAGGCGAGCCTCCTCGCTCATCTCCGGCACCGTGACGTTGTACTCACGCGCCAGGTCGAGAGCGGCCTCGATCGGGCGAGTGAGGCCCTTCTGGACGCCCCACACGTCGACCACGTCGCCGTGGAAGCCGCAGCTGAAACAATGAACGTGATCGGCGTAGACGTGCATCGAGGGGTCTCTGTCGTCGTGGCTGGGCGAAGCGCAAGGGACCTTGCGGTGCCCGTTCATTCCGGGGATCACGCTCTCGATCTTGATCTCTTCGCGGAGAACCTCGAAGACCGATGCGCCCGGTGGATCGTGTTGGTACACTCTCTTTCAGATTTCCTTTCTAGGTCCGAGGTGCTTTGGCGAGCGGAGCCTCGGGCCTTTTCTATGCCTACGTCCTGGGTATTTTACCCAACATGATGCCACACGCACAACCCCGTGATGCCCCATGCAGGAAACTGTTGTAAGGTGTGGCACAGGCTGGTAAGATGCGGTGATGGAACTTTTGGTACAGAAAGAAAGGAACAGTACATGATGCATGAGTCACTACCGTCGAAGCTCCGGCTCCTGCGGGCGCGTGAGGGGCTGACCCTGATCGAGGCTGCCGGGAAGATCGGCATCGGTCGGGATACGTTGAGCGACCTGGAGCGGGGGAACCGTCGTCCGGTCATGCCTACCCTCTCGAAGATCGCCGAGGGTTACGGCGTCGAGGTCGGGGAGCTTTTGGAGGAGGAGACGGTCGGAGCGGGAAAAGCTGAGGCCCCTGAGACGGGGCCGTCCGCGCGGGAAAAGTCCGTCGTCGAGCTAGTTCGCAATGCGGTTGCCAAACAAGACGAGCAGGACTGGCAAGCCATAGCGCGTAGCAGGGAAAGTCAGGATTTTCAGATCTCCCACGTTCGCCCCGAGAACGAGGTCATGCGAATGCTTCTGGAGCGCCCTCAGGGAGACGTTGCCGAAGCCTGCATCGACTTGGCGAAGCGCGTCCGGGACCTGGAGCAGATGAACTCGCAACTCGGGGAGCAGCTAGAGAGTGTGCGCCTGGAGCTCGCCCAGCACGGCGCTGCTGAGTCCGCAGGTAGGGAGCGGTAGGCGGTGGACGTAGGGAGCATCGAGAAGGTCGAGGCCGACCTCAACGCCTTCATCGAACGCCGGGCCGAGGGCGCGAAACACGCAAACGACGTTGCCGCTCTTGAGAGGTCCAGAGAGAAGTGGCGTCGGCAGCGGCAGCGTGACGAGGTCCTGCGGGAGCGCCTCGGCTACCACCGCGCCATGATCGAGGCCCACACCCAGAACTTCGAGGCGCTTCTACGGCGGCATCGTGTCGGGCTTCGGCTCGTCGAGGAGGCATTAGGAATAACCAGCGAAGAAGGAGACAGCGCGGCGTGAGCCGATTCAAGGAAGAACTGATGAGGACGCGGGAGGCCGCGAGGACGACGACGCCCGCACCCGAGCCCACGCCCGCCCCGGAGCCCACGGCCTTCGAGGACCCGCACGTCCGTGCCGAGCACCTGACCGACGAACTGCGCGACGCCCGCGCCGAGTTGGAGCGCGAACGTGAACGGCGTGAGGTGGCAGAGCGTAGGGCCGAGGCGGCCAGTCGCCCCCGGTCCCTACCGGAGATCTTCCGTAAGACCGGGGGGTGGCGGTAGACATGGCCGTATTCAACCGCTACACGGGGAACTTCGAGTACACCAGTCCGAACCTCCGAACCCTCGGCTTCGACTGGCCCGAGTTGGTCAAGATCGACGCCGAGATCCGGCGACTCGGCCAGCTCCACACGGAGACCTCGGCGGAGCTGGCGACCCTCTCCCAGGGGCGCGAGGACGCCGAGCGGCAGGACGCCTCCGAGTACGCGAAGGCCCTCAGGGCGGGCAAGGATGATCCGGGCCGTGGTCACGCCCAGAAGCTCGAAGCCAAGCTGGAGCAGGCGGAGCGTCGTCGTCGTGCCCTCGAGGTGGCGCTCGGTGACCTCGACGCCGAACGCGCAGCAGTCATAGCGAAGAACCGGGGGACGTGGCG
>JAUJNV010000199.1 GCA_030447945.1 Fimbriimonas sp.
GACCGGCCCCCGCCGTCCCGCTCGAAGCCGAAGACGACCGGGCCGGGGACATTGGGATTCAGGCCCCATCCCCGGAACTCCACCGGAAGCGACACCTACAAAGCCTCGTTCGTGCCGTCGGGGATGACCCGCCTCACCTGCGTCTCGGCGTTGCTGCCCTGCACGACGTCCTCGCTGTAGAAAATGACGTTCGGGGGCAGGGTGCCCGGCGCGCCGGTGGTACCCGCGTTCGCACTCGTCCCGGTGGTTCCGGTCGTTCCGGTGCTGCCGGTGTTGTTCGTTCCTCCGGCAGAGCCGTTCGACGAGGTCGTGATCCCCGTGCTCACGCCAGGCCCGCCGCTTCCGCCGCAGCCGATCAGGGCCGCGACCGCAACGGTCGCGACGATAGATAGAAGGGTTTGTGTCTTTGGCATGGCAGTCCGTTCTTAACTTGAGAGTTTGGTCCCTGCTTAGGATACATGATGCCGACGCGCCGAGGCCGCCTCAGGGTTCGCGGCTTCGAGAAGTACTTCATATAAGTCCGGGCGGCGGGAGTCAAATACGGTCGTCTCGTAGCGGCCGGGGATCCCGACCGTCCGCTTCTCCCGCGCTTCCGCGAGGTCGATGTCGGCGAGGATCGTCTCCTCCCCGTCGCCGGCCGCCGCGAGTACCCGCCCCGCCGGGCTTACGATCTTGCTGCGCCCGATGAAGCGAAACCCGTTCTCCTCCCCGATCCGGTTGCAGGTCGCGACGAACACGCGGCTCTCCGCCGCGCGGGCGATCGAAATGTGCTCCGCCGATACCTCCGCGCCCACTGGCCAGTTCGTCGGCAGCACGATGATCTCCGCGCCTCGCAGCGCGAGCACCCGCGCCGCTTCCGGAGGGCGCAGATCGAAGCAAATGAGAATGCCGATCTTGCCGGCCCGGGTATCGAACACGGGAAGCTCATCCCCCGGCTGGACGAATTTGTCCAGCCCCAGCTCGGGCAGGTGGACCTTGCGGTAGACGCGTACGGGCACGCCCGGCTCGAAGAGAGCGGCGGAGTTTCGCACCCTCTCGCCATCCCGCTCCGCAAAACCGACGACGGCGACGATCCCGGTCTCTTCCACGACACCCTGGAGCGTCGACGCTTGCGCCGACAGCCCATCGCCGGCGATGGCGATGCTCTGCGCATCGTCCGCGCACTCGACGCAGTAGCCGGTCAGAAACGCCTCCGGGAAGACCGCCAGGTGGACTCCCTCCGCCGCCAGCCGCCGAAGCTCGGCCACGGCCCGCGCGGTGTTGGCCGCTGGATCCCCGTAGACGACGTCAGCCTGGACGCACGCGACGCGCATCAGCCTTCCACCCGCATCCAGTTGGAGACCTCTTGCACCGCCCGCAGCCGACGGATCGCCGTGAGGGATTTTTGGAAGTCGGACTCGCGGCACGGGTGGGTGAGGAAGACGATCTCGCCCCGTCCCTCGGGCAGGGTTTTCATCTCCATCGCGGCGAGGGACACGGCCTGGTTGCCGAAGGCGGTGGCGATGGCCGCGAGCACCTTGGGGCGGTCCTTCACCGTGATCCGCAGGTAGTAGGAGGTGCGCAAGGAACCGATGGGCTCCGTCTTCATCCCCTCACCGTACGGGATCGCGCTCCCCGAGCCGCCGTAGGCGATGTTGCGGCCCACGTCGATGAGGTCGCCGATCACGGCGGAGGCGGTGGGGTCGGATCCCGCCCCGCGCCCGCTGAACATCAGGTCCCCCACGAAGTCGCCATGCAGCCAGAGCGCGTTGTAGACGCCGCGCACGGAAGCGAGCTGGTGCGCCTTCGGCACCATCGTCGGGTGGACGCGGGCGAGGATGCGGTCGGGCGCGACGGCCTCCACGATCCCTAGGAGCTTTATCCGGTACCCCAAGACCGCGGCGCACTCCATGTCGCGCGGCTGGACGCGGCGGATGCCCTCGCGGTAGACCTCCTCCGTCGGCACCTGCTTGCCGAAGGCGATGCTCGCGAGGATGGCGATCTTGTAAGCGGTGTCAAATCCATCCACGTCATTGGTGGGGTCGGCTTCCGCGAAGCCGCTGCGCTGGGCGTCGGCGAGGGCGTCCTCGAACGAGGCGCCCTCCTCCTCCATCTGCGTGAGGATGTGGTTTGTGGTGCCGTTGAGGATGCCCATCATCTGGAGCACGTCGTTCCCCGCGAGCTGGTGCTTCAGGGGCTGCACGAGGGGGATGCCCCCGCCCACTGCGGCTTCGTAGTGCAAGTCGAGCCCGCACTCCCGCGCCAGCCGCACGAGGCGGGAGCCGTGCTTGGCGATCAACTCCTTGTTCGCCGTGACGACGTGCTTGCCGCCCCGCAGCGCCCGCTCCACCAGCGCCTCCGCCGGCTCCACGCCCCCCATCAGCTCCAGCACGACGTCGATCTCCGGGTCGTCGACGATCGACTCGAGGTCCGTCGTAAAGATCTTGCGCGGGATGCCCCGAAGTTTCTGCGGGTCCCGGATTCCGATCCGGACGACCTCTACGGGAAACCCGATCTTCGCGGTGATCGCGTCCCGATTATCCTCCAGCATCCGATACGCCCCGGTGCCAACCGTCCCGAAACCGAGGATGCCGACGCGAACGACGCTCCGGGCGGGGGCGGGAGTTGGAGGCGGGGGAGCTAGGGTGGACACTTGGGGATTATGATGGGGCGAAGGGTGTTACGGTGTTACGGTATTGCGGTGTTAAGGTATTGGATGCTTCCCAAAAACGCACAACCCTAACACCGCTCAGACAACAAAAAACAACCGCGCTCCCGGTTGCAACAGCTGGCCGCGCGACGCGCCGACTCGCGGCACCAGACCCCGGACCGTGGCGG
>JAUJNV010000200.1 GCA_030447945.1 Fimbriimonas sp.
GGAGCTAGGACGTGATCTGGTCATACCTAGCTGCTGGAGCCAACTTCGCCTGACACATGCCTTGCTCGGCATCGGTACTGGTCGCCCAGACGGGCCGTGGGCCCAGGATTTGAACCATAAGGTCATGCTCCTGTGGCCGATCGACGTGGGGCTCGTTTGGGGCGGCAACCACTCGATAACCGCAGGCATCCTCCGCGCGGAGGGTCAGATCCACCTACGACAGGCGCACGACATGACCCCCGTCTACCAGCATCTCGAGTGTGACGGCGCGCACTACCGCCGCTTCCACGATGGCGCTGCGATAGCCCCGGTGCGGGACGCGAAGCTCGCCGCGATCTACGAGATTGGCAGACTCCTCCTCCTCGCCGCCGAAGATTGGGGCGATACACGTTGATCAACACCCCCACAAGCCCCACTCGGAGGCCGGGCATGGTCGAAGACCATTACAGCAGGTTAAGCACCCGCATCCCACCCTGCATACTCGCTTCGCTCGTATGCGCGCGGTCGCGGGCCCTAACCTGCTCTCCGAGGGCTCCTACGGAGGGTTTTTGCCGATACTTACGCGGATTTATATTTTGAGGCATTCGGCAAACGGCCGTGTCTTTATCACCCGAGTTGCAGTACGCGGCCCGGTGATCGCACAGATCCAAGGCGAAGGAGGAGGAAGTTGGGCGCGGGAAGGCGAAACAGGGCGGCGGTGGGGCGGACGACCAACCCGAAGGCACGCATCACAACGACCGTGGACGCGCATGTACTGCGGCTCCTGGACGGGCAGCTCGAGGGCCGGGGCGTGAGCCGGTCCGAGGCGGTGGCGGAGGCGATGGAGGATTGGGTTAGCCGAAAGGTCGCGGAGGACCGCGAGCGGGTGGACGGCCTGGGGGAAAAGGTCAAGGAGGCGAGCCTCGAAGCTCGCATGGTGCTTGAGGCGTTGCGCTACCAGTTCCCGCAGATCAACGTGCTCTCTGACACGGAGCTCAAGCGGCGGGCGCGCGCGGGTCTGGGGGAGTAGTGGGGCTTAAGAACCCTCACGTCGAGGACGTGAGCTACGCGCACCCGGCCGACAGTGCGAAGAGTCCGGCCAAGATAGTGGCTTACTGCCTCAGGAGGCCGCACGAAGCGGATACCGGGCGGCGCGAGAAGAGGCGCGCGGGCGCGGATTCGGTCTGGGAGACGTTGCCGAAGGAGCAAATTTTCGGCGATCCTGACGCCTTCAAACGCGCGGCCTACGCCCGCACCAGGGCCCTCAAGGTGGATGCCAAGCGTCGAGGCGTGGACATCCGCCACAACAAGACCGGCGTCTGGTGCAACCAGTACATGCACGTGGTCCTCTCGCCGGCCAACCGTCGCGACCTGACCAACGAGGACTTCGGCGAGTTGACGAGGCCCTGGATCAGGGACAGCAACGGGCGAGAGATCCCGCATTTCGCCGCGGTGCATCGGGATGAGGTCGAGCGGGGACCACACATGCACCTGTGCCTGGTCCGCGACAAGTTCGATCCGGGGGAGTTGCGAGCCCTCAAGGAGAAAACCGACGCGCTGGCCGCCGAGATGACGGCTAAGCAGTCCCATGAGCTGCGACACGAGGAGCCGAAACAAATACCGGATCGTGATCCGGAGACTCGAGACGAGATGTGTTGGGGGGAGGAAGGGTACGGTCATGAGTTTTAGTTTTTTGTCGGTTCAGCAGTTCGACCCGGCCGGCGGCCTCGCGAGGCTCGTCCCGTGGGCGCTGGCGATCCTCGCCGTGGTGGTCGTGGCGCGGGTGGCGTATATGGCGTTGCGGTATCGGCATCGCCGCCGGCGGGAGCGGAGCTACGAGAGGCTGGGAGGGGTGGCAGGCCGGGCGGATCAGGGCCAGGGCCAGGGCGGAGCGGACCGGCGGCCGAGGCCGCAGGACAAGGGGCGGGGGAGGCAGCCATGAGGACCATGAAGAGGATGCCATATCGCGCTCGTTGCGGCGATGATGGCGGTGGCCTGCACCTCATCGGCGCTGGCCGAGGCACCCATGGAAAGATCCGTGAAGGCCGGCTCCGGCTTTTCAGACGGCTGATGTGGCCCTAGATGTGCATGTTCGGCTGGCGAGGGCTCGCGAACCGCCGCGCGCGCAAAGCGATGGCCCCAGGCGGCGCTGGAGCCCACACCGTGGACCCCGACGCGCCGGCCGTAACACTCCGCGCGGCGAGGTACCCCGAAACCGCGAGCGGGAGTACCGCTGGCGTATGGAGCATCGCGGGCAAGGACTACGACGTCCCCCAGGTCGCCTGCCATGCCACGACTGGCGCCGGGAAAAACCAGACGTTACTCAATCCCACAGCCGCGAACATCCTCTACCACCGGGCCGCGAGCCTCGTCGTGGTAGATCCCAAGGGCGATATGCTGGATGAGTTTTGGGCCACCACTGACGACCCGACCTACGTCTACAGCCTCATGCCCGAGCACGAAGACACCAGCGCACTCAACCTCATCGAGACCCCTAAGATGGCGGCCACCACCGCAGCGGCGCTGTACCCGGTCGAAGGTGTCAAGAACCCTATTTTTAACCAGGGTGCGAGAGACTTGTTCGAAAGCATCGCGGACGCTCTGGGCCACGCGGAGAGTGACATCGTGGAGCTCTACGACGTGCTCCGGGACCAGGCGCTCCTCAAGGCGCTGGCGGAGAGACACCCTGACGTGAGGGCGGCCGTCTCTGGGCACAGGGAATTCACGGGGAGCGTGATCTCCTCCGCCCGTCTCCCCCTCTCGGCGCTCCGGCGTCCGGAGGTGGAGCGGGTCTTTCGCGGCGGCGGCGTGGATCAGCCCCATTTCGG
>JAUJNV010000201.1 GCA_030447945.1 Fimbriimonas sp.
GTGCTCCTCAGCCAGAGCGCGACCGCTCCAGACAAGAGCATTCCAACTACCATTATCAGTATATAGCCGGCGTAGCCGCCCATGACTTTCCCTCCTGTATGACCTCGACTGTAACGAGCCTTATTTTACTACCTCATACGCACGCGCCCCATGCCCGGTTGCGCCTGTTCGTAAGATCTTTCCGGGCTACCGGCGCATGGAGATGAGGATGCGGAGGACGTAGTAGAAAAGCAGTGCGACGGCGGCAAAGAGCGAGAGCGAGGCCGCCACGTACTGGTCCGTGCGGTAGTCGCGCAGGATGGCAGAGGTGGAGTACAGGATGGAAGCTGCGGCCAACCCGACCATCGCCACCGAAAAAAGCATGCCCAGAGTGAACCCGAAGATCAGGCTCGCCACGATGAGCCCCAACGCCACCAAGCTGCCCATGATTATGACCCCGCGCAGGAACGAGAAGTCCGCCCGCGTCGTGAACACCACGGCGGTCAGGCCCAGGAACAAACCGCCGGTGATAAGTGCGGCCGTCGGGATCAAGGTCGGGTCCGAGAGGCTGGCCGCGACGTACAGCAGCGGCACGAAGATGAGCGCCTGGACGAGTACGTAGAGCCCCAGGCCCACGTACTGCATCGTGCGCGAGGCGCCCCGGCGCGCCCAACGGTCCGCGATCCACGAAGCCCCGATGAACAGCGCGAGCGTGAGCAACCAGCTCCGCGTCAGCAACCCCGCAAGCGCGTCCCGGAGCGGCGGTACGCTGAAGATAAACACCTCCAGCGCGACGAAGGCCAGGATCGCCCCCGCGAGGTGCCCGTAAGTCTTGCGGATGAACCGTGCCCGCTCGGCGGGGATCGCCGAAGCCGCGGTGCCCGCAGCCCCCCCGTAACCCAAGTTCGTTCCGTAAGCCACCACATACCCCTATCCGAGAACCACCCGACTCTCCGATTATATGACACGCCAAAGTGGCGGGACCTTCGGGAAGGCCCCGCCACCGTAAAGCTCCCGAAGCCTTACCCTAGGATCGCTGTCCGGCGCGCTCCTTGAGGGTGTCGACGACGGACGGGTCGGCCAGGGTCGAGGTATCGCCCAGCTCGTCGCTGCCCTCGGCGATGCCTCGGAGGATGCGGCGCATGATCTTGCCGCTCCGAGTCTTTGGCAGGTCTTCGGTGAACACGATCCGGTCGGGCCGGGCGTGCGCCCCTATGGACTTGCGGACGTGCTGGCGGAGCTCCTGCTGCAACTCGTCGGAGCCCGCGGCGTCCTGCCGCCCTTCCAGGGTCACGTAGGCGAAGATTGCCTGCCCCTTGTCCTCGTCGTGCCGCCCAACAACCGCCGCCTCGGCGACCGCCGAGTGGCTGACCAGGGCGCTCTCGACCTCGGCGGTGCCCATGCGGTGGCCGGAGACGTTCATCACGTCGTCCACTCGCCCGGTGATGGTGTAGAAGCCGTCCTCGTCGCGCCTGGCCCCGTCCCCCGCGAAGTACACGTCGTTGCCGAACCTCGACCAGTAGGTGTCCCGGTAGCGCTCGGGGTCGCCGTAGAGGGTGCGGAGCATCCCGGGCCACGGCTTCTTGATAACCAGATTGCCGGAGCCGGGGCCTTCTATCTCGTTGCCCTCCTCGTCGTACAGGGCGGCCTCGATGCCGGGGAACGGCAGGGTCGCGGTGCCGGGCTTCGTCGTCGTCAGGCCCGGGAGCGGCGTGATCATGTGCCCCCCCGTCTCCGTCTGCCACCAGGTGTCCACGATCGGGCACCGCCCACCACCCACGTTGTCGTGGTACCACACCCACGCTTTGGGGTTGATCGGCTCCCCTACCGACCCGAGCAGCCGCAGGCTGGAGAGATCGTGCTTCTCAAGCGGCCCGGTCCCGGCTTTCATGAACGCCCGGATCGCCGTCGGAGCCGTGTACAAGATGCTCACCTTGTGCCGCTCGATGACGTCGAACCACCGGTCGTTCTCCGGGTAGCTCGGCGTCCCCTCGAACATGAGGCTCGTGGCCCCGGCACTCAACGGCCCGTAGACCAGGTACGAGTGCCCCGTGACCCAGCCGACGTCCGCCGTACACCAGAATATGTCGTCTTCCTTGAGGTCGAAGGTCCACTTCATCGTCGTGTTGACGTGCGTCATATAGCCGCCGGTGGTGTGGACGATGCCCTTAGGCTTGCCGGTGGAGCCGGAGGAGTACAGGATGTAGAGCATATTCTCGGGGTCGAGCTGCTCCGCCGGGCAGTCGTCGGAGGCGGCCTCCATCAACTCGTCCCACCACTTGTCGCGGCCTTCGGTGATGGGGACATCCTCGGCGCCCGAGCGGCGCACGACCACGACGCTCCCTACCGACGGCGACTCTTCGAGGGCCTCGTCGGCGTTCTTTTTGAGCGGGGTGAGCTTCCCGCCCCGAGGCGCCGCGTCGGCGGTGACGAGCACCTTCGCCTCGGCATCGTTCATCCGGTCGCGCAACGAGCCAGCGGAGAAAGCCCCGAAGACCACCGAGTGCGGGGCGCCGATGCGGGCGCAGGCGAGCATCGCCACCGCGGCCTCCGGGATCATGGGCAAGTAGATCGCCACCCGATCCCCCCGTTGCACGCCCAGGGACTTGAGCACGTTGGCGAACTTCTTGACCTGGGTCGTGAGTTCCGCGTAGGTGATGGCCCTGGTTTCACCAGATCCGTCGCCCTCCCACAGGATCGCCGTCTTCTCGCCCCGGCCCTGTTCCACCTGGTAGTCCAGGCAGTTGTAGGAGGCGTTGATCTCGCCACCCCCGAACCACTTCGCCTCGGGAGGTTGCCAGTC
>JAUJNV010000202.1 GCA_030447945.1 Fimbriimonas sp.
ATCAGGGAGAAGAGGCGTCAGAGGGCGCAGAGCCGCTCGCGGGTGACGTAGATGGGGCCACAGGACCCGGAGTACGATGCCCTGTGACACCGCCTGGAGGCCGCGCACGCAACTGCTGAGGCGGCACTCGTGGAGGCTAGACGCAGAGTGAGGATGAACGAAGAGCGCTAGGGAACGGAGGACACAGTGCAGGACGAACGTCTGAGGGAAGACGCCAAACAACTGCTTCGAGTGGCCTACGAGCGTCAGGTGGTAAGCGGCGACGTAGGGTTGGCGGTGGACCTCGGAGCAGCCGCCGAGGAGCGCGGCCTGGACGCCGACAGCCCTCACCTGGCGACGCTGGTTGACTACATGGAGGTAGCGGACTGGATAGAGCGCGACCCAGGGGCGGACCCGATCGGGCGCGGCGAGGTGGGCATGCCCGTGCGCCGGATCACCGAGCGAGGCATGGAGGTGCTGCGCGAGGCTATCGGGTAAGCCAGTCCGGACGCCTGGAAAACCAGGAGCCATTCCTAACCGGGAACGCGCATATCCATCCAGCACCACAAAATTTAGTTTCGCCTTCCACGCACTCGGGTGAATAGAGGCGCGAGAAGGCCGGAGCCCTTGAGCACAAGTGCCCCGGCCTCTCGCTTCTAAAGCAGCGGCCTTATTGCTCCTTCGCGTACCTCTCCGCCGTGTGGCTCGACATGTCCACCATGACTACCGGCTCGTCGCCCACCACCCACGCGTCGTGGCCCGGAGGTATTACGTATGCGTCACCGGGACCATACTCCTCCTCTGTGCCGTCGTCCAGCCTGACGTGCAGCCTTCCAGAGACATGGTAGCCGGTGTGCAAGACCTGACAGGAGTCGGTTCCCGCTATGGGCTTGACGTTCTCCGACCATCTCCAGCCAGGCTCAAACAAGAGTCGCGAAGCGCTGAAGTCGCCGAGGGTGACGACTTCAGCCTTGCCGTGCTCAAAGGTCCTGGTCTCGTCCGGCGAGTCCAAACTCTTCTTCTGGAAACTCTCTGAGGCCATGTTGCCTAACCTCCTTTCTCCCGCCTAGAACCGGCGGGCTCTAGCCCTTGTCAGCAAGATGGCTCGTGGGGAACCCCTGCCCCCTCTTGGTGGGGCGCTAGGAACCTTCCTTGACCTCCACAATCTCATCCGCGACAAGACCATGCGCCTCGCGGTGGACGGCCTCCGCAGCCTCCTTGTTCGGAGCTTCGGCCAGGCAGTAGACGTCGCCACTCTCCTCGTTGAACCAGTAGCGGTGATACTTGACCCCGTGCTCATCCTGGATCGCTAGGTCCTTCTTGTGGGCTTCGGCCACCGCCTCCGCCGTCAAGCCCTCCACGCCCCTGTGGTGGTCCATGAACAGTGGCATCGTGTCGATCCTCCTTTCCCTACACGCTCCCCACCAGAGCGTATTGCGCCTATTGTAGCGAAGACTGCGAGGATAGCGCTACTTCGCAGAACACGCACACCCGAAGTGCGCGATACTCTTCTCGTCCGCGCAGGGGGAGGCGCCGGCGGGGCGGGTCGTGATGGAGGGATGACCGGAGGAACATTGTTCCTGGTGGCCGTGCGACCCTGGCAGTATGCTTGCAGCGACCTGGCTACCGAATCCCAGTGGAACGATCGTTAAGGAGGAAAGCATGCGTTACGGGGTGAGCGTGCCCAACTTCGGCGAAGGGGTCGACGCTAGGGCGATCGCGGGGTTGGCCCGTGATGCCGAGGAGGCCGGATGGGACGGTTTCTTTCTCTGGGACCACCTGCTCGCCTTCTCCCCGGGGCCCGTGCCGGTGGTGGACCCCTGGATCGCGCTGACCGCTGCGGCGATGACCACCAGCGCTGTACGGCTGGGTCCGATGGTCACACCGCTGCCAAGGCGCCGCCCCGTCAAGCTGGCGCGGGAGGCCGCCTCTCTGGACCACCTCTCCGGCGGGCGGCTGATCCTGGGCGCCGGCATCGGCGCGATGCCCTACGAGTGGGATTACCTTGGCGAGGAGCCGGACATGCGGGTGCGCGGGGCCATGCTCGACGAGGGGCTGGAGGTGCTCACGGGGCTATGGACCGGCGAGCCCTACGGCCACCGCGGCGGGCACTACAGGGTCGGCGGGGAGCCCCCGGAGGAAGAGTGGCGAGCCATCTTCTACCCTCCTCCGCTGCAGCGACCCCGCATCCCCATCTGGGTCGCAGGCACGTGGCCCATCAAGCCTCCCTTCCGACGCGCCGCGCTGGGACGGCGTGTTTCCGAGGAAGGCTGAAGGCGGGCGGATACTCCCGATGACCCCCCAAGACGTACGGGACGTGGCACGCTACGTCGCGGAGCGTCGCACGAATGATGAGCCATTCGACGTCGTCGCCGCTGGAGAGACGCCCGGCGACGACCGGGCGTCTGGCGCGCAGATCGTGGCACCCTACGAGGAGGCCGGTCTCACCTGGTGGGTGGAGAGCATCGATCCTTGGCGCTTCGGATGGACGGAGGGCGGGCCCTGGCCGGCCGAGCGGATGCGCGCCCGCGTGCGGCAAGGTCCGCCCAAGGCGTGAGGACGAGGAGGCACAGGCGGGGCCGTTGTGGCTACCGCCTTCAGTTGGGCCCGCGCAAGCTGGGACAACGCCCGGAGTCGCTTTCCGCGCATTGATCGGGACGAACGGCGAGTCGGTGATGGAGGTCGCGCTGTAGCCACGCCGCAGAGGCTAGCACGCCAGATCTCTGAGGATGCGGAGGGCGAGCAGCGCCTGGCCCGGACGTGCGGCGGTGCGGACATTCATGCGGGCTGTGCCCGGATG
>JAUJNV010000203.1 GCA_030447945.1 Fimbriimonas sp.
GGGATCGGGACGGCTTGGACGGGGCATGGGGCCTCACTCGCCCGCCTGTTATGGGGCCCCCGCTTTAACACGGCCTCAAGCGGGGACGGAGGACCTTCGCGGACCTCCTCGGACGACTCCGAGCTAGGGCCGACGTACGAGGGTTCAGCCTCGTCCCGCGATAGCCCTTTGTTCGACGCGCCATCAGGCAAGTCGAGAATCTGGAGGGACGCCCTTGGTCCCGACGTGATCAGAAGCGAAACGCCGCGACCGTGCTCGCGGCCGCTGCGCTCGATGCTGGGGATGGTCGAAAAGAAAGGCCCCGCCGGTGACCGACGGGGCCCTCTCTTCCTCCTGCGCAGGCACGTCAGCGAAGGCTATTCTCCAGAGCCCTTTCAGCCGCTTCGAGCGCCATGCGCGCCTTGGCCAGCGCCACCACGCTCGCCACCGCCAGCTTCGCGGCGGGGTAGGGCCCTTCGGGCGGAAGCTCCCAATCCGGGGCAGGGTCTACGTCGTGGAAGGTGAGCTCCCGAGCGATCTCAGCGATCCGTCCGCTGTTCACCCCGAACCAGGCGGCGATATCGTGTTGTCGGTCGCCACGGCGGAGCATGCCCTTCGCGATGGCGGCATCGGTTTCATCCATGACGATGCCGCTGTTCCTGGCCCGCTTGTTCGGGGCGCCCATCAGTCGACCTCCACCTTGGGGAGCAGCGCCATGATCTTGGCGATGAACACGCGGCGGCCGGCACTCGACGAGTAGGACCCGGCAGCGCCCCGAGGAGCGGCCCGCCAGAAGTCCACGCCCTGAACCATGTTCCCGGCAGAGTCGTCGCCCTGAAGTCTCTCCATCGCGCCCCTCAGGAGCGCCTCGTAGGTCTCGGGCTCGGTCAGGGGCAGCCCCTTGGACTTCGCGATTTCGAGCACCTGCACGAGCACCGTGTGGAGCACGATCACCCCGACGCCCTTCTGAAGCGAGAACTCGGTGGGGTTGTCGAAGGCCTCGGTGATGAGAGATCGCAGCCCCCGCCAAAAGGCGTCGAGGATACGAAGCTGCTGGTCCACCGTGAGGAGCCGGAAGTAAGGCGAGGTCAGCAGCGGCTTCAGCGAGGTCACCATCGACGCCGAAGGCATGATGGTGGCGCCCTTCTGCATCGCCGCGAAGCGGATCATGCCGCGCCACACGGGGCTCTCGTCGTTCAGGCGCTCCACCAGCTCTTGGGCGCGAACCTGCCACTCTTGGCCCTTCTCGACGAGGTGAGCCATGACGCCCGGGTCGTTAGTCGCGCGCTGCCGAAGCAGTTCGTAGGCCAGATCAGTCCGCACGGACTTGGCCTTCGAGTTCACGGTGTAGAACTGATCCATTTCGTCGTCGTCGGCTGCGCCGACCATGCAGACGAAGGGGACCGGGTATTGGGACCAGCGCTCGGCGTCGTGCTCGGTGATGAGCTTCTGCAGCGCCAGGACCCGGTGCTGACCGTCGACGACGTAGAACGACCGCTCCTCCTTCGGCGGTCCGCTGAGGAAGCCCAGGTCCAAAACCCCGTCGCGCAGGAACTTGGCAGCGTTCCGGTTGCGGATGTTCAGCATCACCGCCGTCGGCAGATCCACCCGCCCCTTCAACAGATCGTTCGCCAACTCGTTCACCCGGGCGTCTTGAGGGGGGCGCTGATACCCGCGCTTAGTCCGGGGGTCGAAGTACGGGATGCGGAAGTTGTCGGGGATCAGCACCCCTGCGGGCATGAAGCCCGCGACGATGGGGACCTTTGCACGGGACAGGACGGGCCCCTCCACAATGGGCAGGAACGGCGGAGCCTCGAACGTGCCCACCGGGGCCTCAAAGCTCGTGCGGGCCATAGGCTCTTCCTCTTTGGCGTTGATAGTCGTAAACATCGTCGTTGCTCTCTTAGGGCAGAAGTGAACGGGCTCCCCGGGTTGCAGCCGGCGGGGCCCGTTTCGTTTGGGCCCCCGAAGCACACGGCGGCTCAGCGAACCGCAGCCGTTAACCTAGAATGTGCAGGGGAGATCCACAAGGGCCTCGTTTGCGGATCCGCATATTTGGCCCGGATTAACGGCCTAATGTCTAGACCTGCTCCGACACTGTTTTGAGGCTAAGTGGCTGGAAACGCGGCCAGTTTGCAGCAGCGACGGGCTGCAGCGGCTCCGGTCGATTATTTTCACCGCCCCCCGCTCAAGGGGCGGTGGAGGTCTCTACGTCATTGACATGAGCAGGTTGTGGCCGCCCGCCGCCGCGATCTCCAGGGCGCGCTTGGCACCTTCCTGACCCTTGACGTCGCGGTGGTCGGGTGCGTCGCGGCCGTCCAGCACCGGCCCCGGCTTCGGCGGTGAGATCCTTCGGATCGGGCGCGGGCTCGAGATCCTTGTCCGGAGCCGGACCCGAGGCGGGGCCGGCTCCGGCCGGAGGTTGGGGGTCCGGGGAAGGGACCTGGCCCACGGCCGCCAGGGTCTCCGCGCGTTCATATTCGCGCCAGCTCCGTTGGGAGACTCCTTCCTCTCCCTCGCACCCCGCCAGACCTAGGACGAGCAAGGCCGCGGCCGCCCTCCCGACAGCTGCGCACGGGATCGTTCTGTGCATCGTCTCACGCCCTGACCGAGGTTGAGCGAACCGGGAGTTCCGCGCCCGGCGCCTGCCGGCGGTAGCTCAGCGCTTCGGCCACGTGCAGGCGGCGCACGCCCTCGGCTCCGTCCAGGTCGGCCACCGTGCGCGCGACGCGCAGCACCCGCGTCCAGCCCCGGGCGGTGAGGCCGCCGGCCTCGGCGGCGCGGGCCAGCAGGG
>JAUJNV010000204.1 GCA_030447945.1 Fimbriimonas sp.
AGCTGGTGAAGTCAGTCGCCTCGATGTAAATGTAGGCGCCGCTCATCGTAGCATCCCACAGAGTAGGATACCACAGGTCCTGCTAGATGCGGTCCGTCCGCGGGGGAATCGCTCTCTTCACCATGGCACCGACACTCTCGTCGGCGGGGCAAGACTTAGCACAAGCGATAGCCAGTCTATGCTGCTCGGCAAGTTCTTCAAGCCAATCTATTTGTCTTTTCCTTATGGTTGAGCATCCGCTGGTAAGCGGTTTCGACCAAGTTACGAGGGGCCCCGTCCTTCTCCTTCTTATGCACTAAGTCGAGAGCTTGGGTGCGGGCCGGTGGCGGTTCCACATGCGCATCGCTCACCCCTACTGAACGTCCTTCCATGGCACCAGCTTCGGGATGGCCCGTAGCAACTCGTCGAGAGCCTTGGAGCGGTAGCCTCGGTACGCTTCCCGAAACTCTTCGGCCTGCCCGGAATCCGCGAGCTGGAAGCCAAACCGTTCGCAGAACTGTTTGCGCTCCCCCTGATCCATGCTCTCGATCAACGCGATGAACTCCCGCGGGTGTCGGAGCGACCACTCGCCGGTGGCCATCATAACCTGCATGCCAGGGCCGGCGTCGGGGCCGTTCTGAAGCCATTTGCGGAGCGGCCGCGGGTCGCTGCTCCGCTCATACGCGGCGAGCTTGCGCTCGGTGTCTATTTCCGCTCTCTCGACGATGTCCCCGATCGCATACAAGAACGGCTGAAAGTTGAAGAGGAAGCAGGGGACGCCAAGGAGCCCCAGGACGCTCAGGGCAACAACCGCGGTGCGCTTCACGGCGGTTCCTACGCGGTCCCCCGCCGCCGGTGACGACCGCTGGGCGGCAACCCGCACATTAGCTAGCCGCGCCTCCCCGCTATCGTCGGGAAGGCGCTCCGAAGGCCATCGTGGCGAGTTGGACGGCCGCTGGTATGAGGGCTACGCCCGCAGGGCGTGTAGTCGTCGCCCTGTGCGACGCCTGAGCCTAACTCCGGCACGACCTGACCTGCGAAGCAGGCACCGGAGGCTCCGCAGTTGGTGGCGTGCCGTGAGGAAAGCCCAGGCGTCGCACAGGGCGACGACTACACGCCCTGCGGGCGTAGCCCCTCGCAGACGATTGGGACGAAGCCAGCATCCATCAGAACCTGCGGCTGCCGGTGCGCGCAAGGGTTCGGCAGGCAATCGGAAATTGATTTGTTAGGCGCTCTTAGGTTTGCGACTTCGCGTTGGCGGTCACCGCCAGCAGGATCTCGTCCAGGCTACGAAAGCTCTGGACGGCGTGGGTCGCCTCCGGCGCTTCAATCAGGCGCGCGCCGGGGATCGATTCCCCTAGATGGCGCGCGAGCTTTTGGAGGCCGTGATGGCTCCGGCCGCCCGTGACGACTTGGACGGGAACCGTCAAACAGACTTCGGCCAGCGCCGTCGGGGGATAGGCGGCGGGGGACTCTTCGTGGGCGGTTCGCGCCGCCTCGCGGACGATCGCGGGCCAGTAGGGGCGCTCTCGCAAATCGGCCAGCCCCGAAGGGCCTAGGAGCATGGCGAAGAACTCGGTAGCGGTTCGTTCCGGGCTCCATGTGGCCGCGTGCTCGAAGATGGATTTGCCCCGCTCGATGAGGGGAGCGACGTCGGGATCTTCGGGCAGGAGGGACAGGTAGGGGGGCTCGATCAGGTGCAGGGAGAGGATGCGCCCCGGCGCCCGCCTCGCCACTTCGAGGGCGACGAGACCGCCGTAGGAGTGGCCGACGAGGTGGAACGCGGCGACGCCCCGGCCGTCGGCGGCTTGGAGGACGTCGTCCGCGTCGCCGGCGATCGTGTAGGGGTGTGGATCCACGGGACTCGCGCCGTGCCCCCGGCGGTCGACCACGAGGAGTCGGTGGCGATCCTTGAGCGTTTCCCTCTGCGATCGCCATGTCCCTCGCCCGTCGGAGAATCCGCCGTGGATGGCCAGCATGGGCGGCCCGACGCCTACGTCGTGGCAGGCGATCGGCTCGATCATGGGGCGGGCTCCTCCAGGGAGGCCCCCTCGCGGAGGGCGTGGCGGCGCAGCTTCCCGGCGGCGGTGCGGGGCAAGGCGTCGACGAACCGAACACGGACCGGGAGCTTGTAGCGCGCGAGACGCTCCGCGCAAAAGGCGACGATGTCGAGTTCGCGGGGCGGCTCGCCCGGGCAAAGCTTCACGAACGCCACCGGAACCTGGCCCCAGCGCTCGTCCGGCACTCCCACGACTCCCGCTTCTTCGATGGCAGGGTGGGCCAGCAGCGCCCCCTCGACCTCCGCGGGATAGACGTTCTCGCCGCCGGAGACGATGAGATCGTCGCGGCGGTCGAGGACGACGAGGGTGCCGTCCTCGTCCAGATAACCCCAGTCGCCGGTATGCAGCCAGCCGTCCCGGATGGCCTGGGCCGTCTCCTCGGGACGGTTGAGATAGCCGGGGGTGACGGTCGGCCCGCGCACGAGGATCTCTCCCGGCTCGCTGCGGAGAGCGGGCGGTCCGTCCCGCTGGATGCACACCTCCGTCGGCATGAGGGGAGGGCCCGCCGAGCTGGGGTTACGCTGCGCGTCCGCGGGAGGCATCGTCGTGACCTGGGAGGCCGCCTCGGTCAATCCGTAGGTCTGGAGGACCGGCACGCCGGAGTCTGCGCTGCGACGCAGGAGGGCAGGGGGGCAGGGCCCTCCCCCCAACAGCACGCACCGCAGAGACGCCGGGTAGGGGCGGGGGCCGCGTTCGTCCAGCATGCGCTCCAGCATCGCGGCGACGACGGAC
>JAUJNV010000205.1 GCA_030447945.1 Fimbriimonas sp.
GGACATGCTCGCGCCTGGAGGGATCTGTGTCAGCTTCGGGGGGTCGGGGGCGGACTTCCTCACAACGGTCAACCCGTCGATCCAGAACGGCTGCGTGCCGGTATTCCTGGACGTGCACGTTCCCACCTACAACATTGACGTGACCCGTCTGGAGGAGGCCCTCAGCCCGAAAACGAAGGCGGTCATGATCGCCCACACCCTCGGCTTCCCCTTCGATCTCCGCACCATCGCCGAGTTCTGCAAGCGAAACAACCTCTGGTTCGTCGAGGACACGTGCGACGCCGTCGGCGCGAAGTACGATGGCAAGAACTGCGGCACCTTTGGCGAGCTGGCGACCACGAGTTTCTACCCCGCGCACCACATCACGATGGGCGAAGGCGGGGCGGTACTCATCAACGGTCGGGGGATGAACAAAATCGTGGAGTCCTACCGGGACTGGGGCCGAGACTGCTGGTGCGAGCCGGGCAAGGACAACACTTGCAACATGAGGTTCGAGCACCAGCAAGGCGACTTGCCCTTCGGCTACGACCACAAGTACACCTACTCGCACATCGGCTACAACCTGAAGGTCACGGATATGCAGGCTGCGGTAGGCCTGTCGCAGATGAAGAAGCTCCCCCGGTTCATCAAGGCTCGGCAGGAGAACTGGGCCTACCTGCGGGAGGGGATGCTCGATCTCCAGGAGTTCCTCATCCTGCCGGAGGCCGCGCGCAACTCCGAGCCTAGCCCGTTCGGGTTTGCCCTGGCCGTGCGCCCGGAAGCGCCATTCGACAGGAACGGGCTCGTGCGGTTCCTCGAGGACCGTAAAATCGCCACGCGCCTCCTGTTTGGAGGCAACCTTGTGCGCCAGCCGGCCTACTTGGACGTACCCCATCGAGTGGTAGGCACTCTTGAGAATACGGATTTCGTGATGAACCAGGTGTTCTGGCTCGGGGTCTTCCCCGGCCTCACGAGACCGATGCTGGATTACATCCTGGAGGCCCTCCACGAGTACTGCTGCCGCGGCTAATGCGCTCGCCCGAGACCTGGACGAAGTCCTGGCGCTCACAGACGGCCTCTGGGAAGACCTACGAGGGGCGTCGCTCTTCATTACAGGCGGCACCGGGTTTTTTGGGTGCTGGCTCCTGGAGAGCTTCGCCTGGGCGAACGATCGCCTAGCGTTGGGCGCCACCGCCACGGCCCTCACCCGTTCGCCGGACCGCTTCGCCAAGAAGGCGGCGCACCTCGCCCATCACCCCGCGATCGTGCTGCACGAGGGCGACGTTCGAACCTTCGAGTTTCCCCCGGGACCCTTCACGCACGTCGTCCACGCGGCTACGGACGCCGACGCGGGTGCGAACACCGCGGACCCGCTCAAGATGCTGGACACCATCGTCCTCGGCACTCGCCGGACGCTCGACCTCGCCGTGGCGGGCGGAGCGCGGCGGACGCTGCTCGTCAGCTCGGGCGCGATCTACGGCGCCCAGAAGGAGCCCGTGGGCGAGGACAGCCACGGCTCCCCCTCCACCACATCGCCCGCCTCGGCTTACGCCGAGGGGAAGCGGATGATGGAGCTCATGGGCTCGATCTACGCCTCACGGCAGGGCCTCGGCGTCACCGTGGCGCGCCCGTTCGCGTTTCTCGGCCCGTACATGACTCTCGAAGGATCCTTCGCCGCCGGCAACTTCCTCCGAGACGCCCTGTCGGGCAAGGACATCTCCATTCGCGGAGACGGGTCGCCTTCACGGTCCTACCTCTACGCCTCCGACCTCGCCGTGTGGCTCTGGACGGTGCTCCTGCGCGGAGAAACGGGCCGGGCCTACAACGTCGGCGCGGCCTCGCGCGTGACGTTGGCGGAGCTGGCGACCAAGATCGGCGGCCTTGTGGATCCTCCCGTGGCGGCGCGCGTCGAAGGAGGCGGGGTCGCGGCGCTCTCAGCTTCGGTGTATGTCCCGGAGGTGCGGCGGGCCGAAACTGAGCTTGGGCTGAAGGCCTCGGTCCCTCTGGATGAGGCGCTCACCCGGACCATCCGGTGGTTCCGGAAGCCGGGCGACGGATAGTCGGAGGTTACATACCGCCTCCGACTGGTATCCTTATAGTCAGCGCGGCCCTCTACTGAAGCGGCACACCGCCGAACGGACGCATCCACTTTATGAAAGCCTCTGACTTCATCTCGGATTTTCTTCGCTCGCGGGAGGTGCCTGTCGTCTTCGAGCTGGTAGGCGGGATGATCACGCACATGGTGGATTCGATGTACCGCCGAGGCGGCCCGAAGATTCTTAGCGTTCACCACGAGCAGGCCGCCGCCTTCGCCGCCGATGCGATGGGCCGCGTGACGGGCATCCCCGGCGTAGCGATGGCCACGAGCGGCCCAGGCGCGACGAACCTGCTCACCGGCATCGGAAGCTGCCACTTCGACTCCTCGCCGGCCGTGTTCATCACGGGTCAGGTGAATACCTTCGAGCTGAAAGGCAAACGCGCGATTCGCCAGCTCGGGTTCCAAGAGACGGACATCGTGAGCATGGCCAAGCCGATCACCAAGGCCGCGACTCTGGTGGAGGACCCGGCGGATCTGTCTCGCCTTCTGGCCGAGGCGTTCGAGCTCGCGGTCTCCGGGCGCCCCGGACCCGTGCTTCTCGACATTCCGATGGACGTGCAGCGGGCGGACATTCCGGGCGACATCCCGCCCCTTCCGGGCCGGAACCACGTTCCGGTAGACCGCCCTGAGTTCTGGAACGGGTTCTTCGAGACCTTGGCCCGCTCCAAGCGCCCGATGATTCTGGCGG
>JAUJNV010000206.1 GCA_030447945.1 Fimbriimonas sp.
CGCCACACACCCCGCCCGGCGGCCCGCCCCCACGGGGAGAGATGCCACGGGAGGAGCCCTAGACTGTGGCGAGACAGCCGCACTCCAAGGTGACCTAGTCGCCCCGCCGCAGCGTGCGGCTGCCGTCGCGTCGAAAGTGGTGGACGACGTCCGTCTCCGGGTCCACGACGCTCGCGTCCTTGACTCCGTTCTGAAGATAGTTCGCCCGTCCGAGCTGGAGATCCTTCATCTCCCCGCCGGGGCTCATGACCTCGAAGACGGCCTCGGGGACAACCTTGAGAGCCTCGTGCGTGAGGTGCGGGCGGGTGCAAAACGCCATGAGATCCGGCCGTCGCAACGAGCCGTCGGGAAGCTGGACGTAAGCGTTAGTGAGCGTGAAGCACTCGCACTCGCCGCCCCGAGCCGTGTCTGAGCGTATCCCTTGGAAAAGCTCCTGCACTACTGATTGATGCAGCGGCGAGGGGAAGAAATGCCACATGGCTACATCTCCCAGCGTCTCCAGCACGATCCCCTGCTCGTCCGCCGCGATCAGACGCGCTAGGAGATCGGCCGGGTCCACGAGCAGGTGCGTCACAGCGCCATTTTACGGCTAGTCCTCATCCCCCTCCTCATCGACCATTGCCGGGCTGGTCCGCATCTGCGCGCGCAGCGGCTCCACCAGGTCGCGTAGCATCGGCCCCATCGCCCCCGGCCGGCGCTCGCGCATCCAAGCGACCATCGCGGAGATCGTCAGCTCCTTGAGGTAGGCGAAGGAGAAGCCCTCCGTCTCGGCGGCGGTCGCCGCAAGATCGTCTTCGCTCGCCCGCATCTCCGGCTCCCACCGCGCGTTGGTTTGGGAGAGGAACCGCCGGCGCTCCTCCTCGGCGGGCAGAGGGAAGGTCACCTTGCGGTCGAAGCGGCTGGGGCGCTCCAGCAAGGCGGCGTCCAGGCGCTCCGGGTGGTTCGTCGTGGCCAGGGTGAGGATGCCCCGGTTCGTGGCGAAGCCGTCCATCTCGTTGAGGAAGTACGACAGCGTCTCCTTGTCCACGAGCGAGTCGAGGTCCTCGAGGATGAGCAGGCAAGGCGCGGAGTTCCGCGCGCGGCGGAAGACTTCCTGCACGCCGTCGTGCGTCGTCTTGCGGTGCGCCTTCAGGCTCCGCACGTAGAGGCATGCGACCCCCTTCATTCGTGCGATAAGGGCCTTGATGGCGTGGGTCTTGCCGTTGCCCGGCGGCCCGAGCAGCAAGACGCCCCGCTTCCACGCCACGCCGTACCGCTCGTACTCCTCCCGTGCGCCGAAGAACCCCTCGACGTCCTCCACCAGCCGTTCCTTGAGCTCGCCCGGAAGGACGAGGGAGTCCAGAGTGGCGGCTGCGATGGAGGCGCGCAGGTCGTTGTCGCGCTGCCAATAGCCTTGGCGGTAGACGAGAATGGTGTCGTCGGCGAGGTCGCTCCATCGGCACACCGCGGCGAAGAACTCCTGCGCCAGCGCGGGAGTCTCGGCGAGGATGACGTAGCGCGTGGTGCAGCCGTCGTCGACGGTGACCTTGAGAACGTAGAGCCGGCGGCCGCGCCACTGGACTTCGGCCAAAGCGTTGCGCAGGCCCAGACGGACCCCCTTCTCGGCCCCCCTCCACTCGGCGTCGAGCTGCGGATGCGTGTCTTCCAGCACGAACAGCGCGCAGTGCCCCGCGCGGGCGTAGGCCACCGGGTCGAAGTCGCTGTCCTCGGTCTCCAGCGCCGCCAACCCCTCGATGCGGTGGGCGAGCCGGACGCTTAACTCATAGATCAGGGCGCCCTCGGGCAGGCGCAAAATGTCGGAAAGCAAAGGCGTTAAAGATTTCATAGCGTCATGCGAAGCGACAGGGCCCACTGAGGGGCCGGCGACATGGACGGTTCGGCGCGAGTGCGCGCCGTGGCTCAGGAAGGCCTATCGTCCAGTAGGGTGGTGTCGCATGACGGGAGCGGATTAAAGCATTTACCGGGGGGAGGAAGTCAAGGGGGGTGTTGGGTGTTGGGTTTCAGGTATCGGGGAATCTAGTCCCAACACCCAACACCCTATCCCCCGAAGCCGCGATCGTCAGATCTCCAAGATCCCACAAAGCGGAGGGAGACGAAGCGGGGGATGCGGTTGCGGTCGTCGGCGAGGTAGGTGTTGATCGGCAACGGGTAGCGGCCTCCGGCGGAGGTCACGTTCGCGAGGGGAATCGTCCGGCGATCGAGGGGGCGCTTGTCCATGTCGTAGAAGACCACGTACAGCTCGACGGAGAGGGGCGCGCCGGAGCGGCCGCCGCGCTCCACGAGAGCGGTCGGGGCGATGTCCAGCTCGAACGTGGAGGTCCAGCCGTCCTTGCTCGGCACCGGGTCGCGGTAGCGCAGGCCGCCGTTCGAGTTCCCCACGACCGACCACTGGCCCGTGATGCCCTCCGTGGGCACGATCTCGCCGGGCTGGTCGGCCGTCTGGTCCGGCACGGGCCTGCCCCGGCCCGGACGCGCAACCCGGATCTCCTGGACGCCGGCCGCGTTGGGCCCGGTTTCCACGCTCAATCTCAGCCGCTCGCTAAACGTTTTGAGGGGCACGTGCACCACCCCGTCGATCACCCTTTCCTCGACCGTCTCCTCTTGGCCCTGCACCCGCACGACCACCTTGTCCTGGTTCGCGGAAGGCAACCCGAGGCCCAGAACCGCCAAGCCGATCATCCCCGTTCGCTGCATAAGCCTTATGATATGCGAGAAGGCGACTTCCACGAAGCAAAAAGCGGGGAGCCCGGAAGAAGCGGCT
>JAUJNV010000207.1 GCA_030447945.1 Fimbriimonas sp.
GACAGCGGGCGGCCTGCATCGACGAGGCGTCGCCTGCCTCCGTCCGCACCACCTTCATCACTCGAAGAGCCTGCCTTCGAGAACCGTGCGTGCCGCCCCTACCAGGATCACCCGGTCGTCCTGCACGACCACGCGGATCGTGCCCCCGCGCCGTGAGGCCTGGTAGGCGAGCATGTCGTTCCTCTCCAGCTTCTTCGACCAGTACGGGCCTAGGCAGCAGTGGGCCGAGCCCGTCGCGGGATCTTCGGGAACGCCGGAGGCCGGGGCGAAGAAGCGTGAGACGAAGTTGTAGGCGGGGTCACCGGAAGCGGCCGTGACGATCACACCGCGGTAGGGAAGGGCGGCGAGGGCGGCGAGGTCGGGCCTCAAAGCCCGCACCTCGGCGTCACTCCTCAGTTGGACCAGAAGGTCCATGCGGTTAGCCCCGACGAAAAGCGGCTCCGCCCCTAACGCAGCTGCGAGCGAGGGTGGCATGGGGACGTCATGGGCAGGCTCCGCAGGGAAGTCCAGCGCGATCCCATCCCCCTGCCGCTTCGCCCGCAGGACCCCGCTCCGGGTGCTGAAGTTGACGACCTCGTCAGGCTCCATCATGTTCGTCTCCCAGAGGATGTGGGCGCTGGCTAGCGTCGCGTGGCCGCAGAGGTCCACCTCGGTCGTGGGCGTGTACCAGCGAAGCGCGAACCCGCCGGCCATGGGCAGGAGGAACGCCGTCTCGGCCTGGTTCATCTCCATGGCCACGCTCTGCATCCACGACTCCTCGCGCGCTTCCGTAAGCAGGCAGACGGCCGCGGGGTTGCCAGTGAACGGACGATCGCCGAAGGCGTCGACGAGATAAAGAGCGAACGGCATCGGCTCTACGCTACCTCTCGGCCGCCGTTGCCCGTCGTCAGGTGCCGCCGCCGGAGGTGGCTCAGCCGCCCCCGGCCCTCCGATCGGGGTGAATCCTGTCCCTTGCCGGGCCCGTATCGGTAGTTGCGAGGCGGTGTCCGCTTCACCTAGACTTGGGGATCCCTGTGGCAAAGGAGAGTCGAGCCTTCCTCCGAGCGGTTACTGCGGTTTGCTGCGTGCTCGCCTTGATGCTGCTGATTGCTTCCGGCGTCTCCCGGCCGGTTCCCCCCGGAAAGTTCGACGTCGAGTGCGCCGGCTGGTCGAACTTGAGGGGTACCGCCCTCGCCCATCCCGGGTCATTCTCGCGCACCAACGAGTACGGGCAGGGGATCCTCACGTTGAAGAGCACCCGCTCGACCCACCGTCACGACCTACGCGCTGACTGCAAGTTCGTCATCTGGTGGCGTCCGGAGGCGCGAGGGCAGCGGCCACCCAAGAGCGTCGACTTCCACGTGCAGAGATCGCATGTGCTGACCGTCGAAGGCAACGGCTACGCGAAGGTCACGTCCGGCGCTGGAAGCCGCGCCCTTCTCGACGAAATGCACGGGGCCGGCAATGAATACAGCGGCTACACGGCGATTCCCGACGCCCCGCCCCGCCTCCGTACCCTGCCGCTCGTCCGGCAACCAGACGGCACGGCTAAGGCTGTGATCACCCTGTCATCGGATGTCCTGTTCACGCGCTTCAACTCGGGTACATCAAAGACGACCGCAGCGAGCCAGGCACTGGGCATCTGGTTATATGTTCCTCCAGAGGGTCGCATCGCGAGGCTGCTTTACCGCTTCCGCTTGTAGTGATCCTCCATAGCGCCGGGCGCGAGACAGGTGGCGCCGACACGCAGCTTTCAGACTAGCCGACCAACAGCCGCAGGTCGTCCTCGCCGACCTCCTGCTTGGTGTCGGCCATCTTCAGGAAGTCGGTGTAGATCGTTTCGAAGCGCTCTTCTGTGAAGTTGAAGCCTAGTTCGGCGAGCCGGTGCTTGAGGCCATGGCGCCCCGAGCGGGCGGTCAGGACGATCTCGCTCTTCTCCGCGCCCACCAGGGTCGGGTCGATGATCTCGTAGGTGCTGCGCTCCTTGAGGATGCCGTCCTGGTGGATGCCGCTGGAGTGAGCGTAGGCGTTGGCCCCCACGACCGCCTTGTTCCGCTGGACCACCATGCCGGTGAGGTGCGAGACGAGGCGGGACAGGGGCAGCAGGCCCTTCGTGTCGACGCGCGACGTCACGCCGAATTTGTCCTGGCGGATGTGGAGCGCCATCACAACCTCCTCAAGGGCGGTGTTACCGGCCCGCTCGCCGATGCCGTTGATCGTGACCTCGACCTGGCGGGCGCCGCCGAGGACGCCCGCCAGAGTGTTGGCCGTCGCCATCCCGAGGTCGTTGTGGCAGTGGCAGGAGAAGACGGCTTTGTCGGAGTTGGGGACGTTCTCAATGAGCCCCTGGATGTGTGCCTGGTACTCCGTCGGGGTGCTGAAGCCCGTCGTGTCGGGCACGTTGATGGTCGTGGCTCCGGCCTTGATAACCTCTTCCGCCACCTTGTACACGTAGTCGCGATCTGCGCGTCCGGAGTCCTCCATGAAGTACTCCACATCGTCCGTAAACTCCCGGGCGAGGCGGACGGCGCGGGTGCCGACCTCGAGGGCTTCCTCGCGCGACATTCGGAGCTTGTGCTGGAGGTGGTTTTCGCTGACGCCGAGGCCCGTGTGGATCCGGCGGCGGGGGGCGTCTTGGAGGTCCACCTGCGCATCTCGGCGCCGCCGATCCGCTACCCCTGCCACTACGGCGTCGACATGTCGACGACCGACGAGATGATCGCCCACGGGCGGACGGTGGAGGAGATCGCGGCCGAGATCGGCGCCG
>JAUJNV010000208.1 GCA_030447945.1 Fimbriimonas sp.
TAGAACAGCTTCAAGCCTTCGGCATCGACGGGCTTGAAGAAGTAGGGCGGCAGGACGAGCACCGCCGTTGCGGTGAACCCTTCCAGCGCTGCCAGCATCTCCAGGGTCTCCGGCACGCTGACCTGGGTCACGGCGGGGACGATCTCCAGGGGCAGCTTTCGCTCGAAGAGGGCTCCGAGAACCCGCAGCTTTTCCTCCGAGCTCACCGACGGCCCTTCACCGTTGGCCCCGAATGGCACCACGCCGCGTACCCCACTCTCGCTCAACCAGGACGCGTGCGCCAGGTACGCCTCCACATCCAGGGTGTAACGGCCGTCGTCCTTGAACGGGGTAACGTTGGCCACGTAGACGCCTTCCAAATCCCTCCTCCTCATCCCAGTCCTTGTTCGCTGGGATGATGCCAGATCGCGCAGACTCGGGCAAAAAGGCGCCGCATCCTGGGGTTATTGACCGGGATTGGAATTTGCTTTACATTGGTCCCGGAAAGGGAACGAAGGAGGACGAGGTGTTCACCCACGGGCGCAAGGCCGGCTGCCGCGTAACCCTCGACTATACCTACCGCGGGATGCGGGTGGCTTTCCTGGAGAACGACGCGCTGCGGGTGGGCGTGCTGGTGGACAAGGGGGGTGACGTCTTCGAGCTCGCGTACAAGCCGCGGGACCTCGACTTTATGTGGCAATCGCCGATCCCCCTGCGCAAGCCGTTCGTCGCGACGAGCGCGCTCCCCGAGGGCGCCTTCCACGACTACTACTACGGGGGCTGGCAGGAGGTCCTCCCCTCCGCGGGGTGGGCCGAGGAGCCTTACCTGGGCACCTACCAGGGCCTACACGGCGAGGCCTCGCTTCTTCCCTTCGACGCCCGCGTTCTGGAGGACGAACCGGAGGAGGTGACGCTCGAGCTGAAGGTGCGCCTCTACCGCACGCCCTTGGCGCTCACGAGGCGGATGTCGCTGCGGGGAGACGCGCCGGCCCTGTTCGTCGAGGAGCGGCTCGAGAACGAGTCCGCCGGAGAGTTTGCCGTCATGTGGGGCCACCACCCCGCCTTCGGACCCCCCTTCCTCGACGACAGCTGCGTGGTCAGCGTGCCCGCCGCGGCGGTCGACGTGCTCCAGTACCACAGAAACGGCCTCTGGGAGCCGGGCGAGGACTACGCCTTCCCGATGGTCCCCAACCGGCGCACCGACGAGAAAGGGGACGTCACGCGCGTCCTTCCGGCCGAGACCCGTTCGGTGGACGTGATCCGGTTCAAAAGCCTCTCGGAGGGTTGGTACGGCTTGACCAGCGAGAGGCTCGGGGTCGGCATCGGTCTTGCGTGGGACGCGAACGTTTTCGGGAGCCTTTGGATGTGGCAGGTCTACGGCGGCCACGACGACTATCCGTGGTACGGTCGCACCTACAACGTCGCGCTCGAGCCCTTCACCAGCTGGCCGCCCGTGGGCGTCAAGAACGCCGTAGACAACGGCACGGCGCGCGTCATGCAACCCGGCGAGGTCATCGAGACGGACCTCGTGGCCGTGGTCTACGAGGGCTCGGGGGTCGCCCGGATCGGGCGGGACGGCTCGGTGGAAGCGTGAGCGGGGCAGCGCGGTGATCCTCGCGGTCGACTCCGGCACGACCTCGACCCGCGCGGGGGTGGTGAGCGGTGGCAGGGTTGAGGGCGGAGCGCGGGGTCCGGGCGGGGCAAGGGATCTCGCGCGGAAGAAGGACAAGGGCTGGCTGTTGGGGCAGGTGCGCAGGGTCGCGGACGAGGCGCTCGAAGGGGCCGGCGAAAACTGGGCGTCGGTCGAGGCGGTGGTGATGTTCGGCATGATCACCTCCGAGCTGGGCCTGGAGGAGATCCCGCACCTCCCCGCCCCCGCCGGCCCCCCGGAGTTGGCCGCCGGGATGGTGTGTCGGAGCTACGACGACCTCCCCGCCCCCGTCCGCTTCGTGCCCGGCGTCCGCTGCGGCGACGACTTCCGAAACGCGGACTTCATGCGCGGCGAAGAGACGGAGGTCGCGGGCCTGTTATCTGTGGCGGGGGCGGAGCCCCCGCTGCTCTACGTCTCGCCCGGCTCGCATACCAAGTTCGTTTCGGTGGACGCGGACGGCCGAATCTGCTGGAGCATGACTACCCTGAGCGGAGAGCTGCTGTGGGCGCTGCACCAGGAGACCATCCTGGCGAAACTCGTCGACCCTGGCAAGGACATCGAAGACCTCTCGATGGTCGAAGAGGGAGCACACCTCGTCGAGGAAGGCGGCCTCGGTCGGGCCCTTTTCGCCGCGAGGCTCCTGAACCGCGTGCGAGGCGCGAGTGAAGGGGAGTGCTCCGACTTCGTACACGGCGCCGTGGCGATGGGCGATCTCACCTCGCTCCGCAGCGCCTTGAAGGAGCACGACAATGCGTCCGGGCGGGTCGCACTGGGAGGCGGGGGCGCGCTCGCGGGGGCCTACCGCCACCTCCTGGAGCAAGAAAGCTGGGTGGACGAGCTGCAAGAGCGCCGGGAGCCGCTAGGCGCTTTGGGATCGTGGAGCCTCTACGCGGCGGCGACGGATGGCGCGCCGAGCGAGGTTCCTCGGAACAGGGAGTAACGGACGAGGAGGTCAGGGGTGAGCTTGGAAGGTCGGGTCGCGGTCGTGACCGGGGGCGGGATGGGTATCGGCGAGGGCATTGCCAGGGAGCTCGCCGCCGCGGGCGCGGCGGTCGTCGTCTCCGACGTGAACGACGATGCCGGGGAGCAGAGCGCCTCGAAGCTGAAGGA
>JAUJNV010000209.1 GCA_030447945.1 Fimbriimonas sp.
CTTCTGGTGACGGCTCCCAACGAGATGGAGCTGGACCGGCACCTGGTGCGCCTCGCGCCGCTTTACCCTGGTCTACGCGACCCGATCCAAGCCCAGAAGGCGCTGAGGCGGCAGGTCGCGACGCTTCGAAAGGGTGCTCCGAAGGTGCAGGCGAATTTGCCGACGCGAGCCAAGGCCGCTCCCGCGTTCCGCGTGGAGATGAACAGCGCAGAGATCGCCGTATTTCGTGCCCTCCTTCTCGAGGCGTTCCGACGGCCCGCATGGATGGCCGCGCGCAACCGAGAGCTGTTCACGACCGGAACGGCCGTCGCGTTGAGCGACGCCATCACGGCTTCCTTTCCCCATGAACCGCCCACCGGCAGGCCTGCCGAGTGGCTGCACGTTCTGGAACCGGAGGCCCTGCGACAGACTCTGGTGGACCTTGAGTTCGTCTTGCCGGCGGAGGCTCTTTCCGAGACCTACTTGGCCGACACCTTCGAGCTACTCAAGAAGCGGCTTGAGAAACGGCGACTAGCGGAGATGGGGCGGAAGGAAGGACTGGGCGATGCGGAGAGGCAAGCCATCCTCTCGCGCCTTCAGGAGCTCAAGCCCGATTCGAGGGTCGTTGCCCAGGAAGACGAGGCCTTGTTTTAGGACCAACGTAGGCACATCGTTGTTTCCATGCGGTTGATTCCGCAATATTTCGAGGGCGGGGATTTTCCCCCGACTATCCCCACATCTACACAATATAGTGATTCTGGTGAGGAGGGGGCACCAAGGATAGGTGCTCGACGAGGATCATGGTCGCAGGGTCGCTTTACCAAGGCATCGTCGAAGGCGCGGGAACAGGGGCTATGGAAGGGCCTTGGACGCGCTGTCCCGCCACCAACCCGTCCACCCGCGTGAAGCTCAAGCCGATCGCCTCGGGCGAGAGCGATCTTTGGGACGCTCAGCCGCCGGCGGACGGAGAGATCGCCGGCTTGGACGACTCCGTTCGGATGTGGCTCGCGTGGATCGGAAGGATTCCTCTGCTCGGAGCGGACCAGGAGCTTGCGCTCTCGCGCCACGCGAGGACCGGCTGCGCAGCTTGCAAGAGGATGCTGATCGAATCGAATCTGCGCCTGGTGGTGAGCATCGCCAAGCGATTCGTCGGCCGTGGGCTCTCGATGCAGGACCTCATCCAGGAGGGGAACATGGGCCTCATCCGCGCGGTAGAGAAGTTCGACCCCGAGCGCGGCTTCCGCTTCAGCACTTACGCCACTTGGTGGATCCGGCAGTCGGTGTCCCGCGCCATCAGCGACCAGGGGCGGACGATCCGTGTGCCCGTACACACTCTGGAAGCCGCCAACCGAATGGCCCGTGCAGCGGGCAGGTTGCAGCAAGAGCTGGGGCGAGACGCGACGGTGGCCGAGCTAGGGGAGATGATGAATCTGCCGCCGGAGCGCATTCGGGAGTTTCAGCGGGCGGTGGTCGAGCCCCTTTCGCTGGACACCCCTGTCGGGGAATCCGACGACGCGGCGCTCAGCGAATTTCTCCCGGACTGTCAGAGCGAGACTCCGGCGGACGTCGCTATGCGCTCCGTCGTGCGCCGTCGAATCGACGACGTCCTCACGACCCTCACGCCGCGGGAGCGCGAGGTGATCGCGATGCGTTTCGGCCTCCGCGACGGCCAGGCCCGTACCCTGGAAGAGGTTGCCTCCAGCCTTCGCGTGACGCGCGAGCGCATTCGGCAGATCGAGCAAAAGAGCCTGAAGAAGCTGAAGCACCCCTCCCGCTCCCGAGCGCTTCAAGAGTTGCTCGAGTAGAGGTGCTGCCTGGTACCGGCCCTAAGGCGCCTTCGGTCGGGGCTCCGCTCAACCCTACGTGAGGGTGAAACCCGAGTCCTGAGGGAACATCACCCAAGGCTGCTCGATCTGGCCGCCGCCGCGGAGCTCTGCGATGCTCAGCGGCTCACCCCGGACGTACCGGACGTCGCCGCCCAGCTCCGTCACCATCAGGACGCACGCGGCAACGTCGTAGAGGCGCTCACGGATGCCGATCATCCCGCGGTACCGCTGGCCTGCCACGAACGTTCCGTCGATGACGAAGGCGCCCGAGCAGCGCATCTTCCCCGGCAGGCTCGCGTCGGGGTAGCGCCGGGAGATCGGATCGCAGTAGCCCACCAGCTCCTCGGGCTGGACGTGGCCGGGCGCGATAGAAGAAAGCCGTCGTGCGTTGAGGTACGCCCCGCCGCCCCTTTCGGCGAGGTAAAGCTCACCAAGATCCGGTAGCGCCACGGCTCCCAGGGTAACCGCGTCATCGAGGGCAAGCCCCACGCTCACGCCCCACAGAGGGCTGCCGAAGGCGTAATTTGAGGTCCCGTCCACCGGATCGACGGCCCACACGCCGCCGACGCCCTGCGGGCTGTAGCCAAACTCTTCGCCCCAGATCGTCGTGCCGGGCACGAGCGACGGCAGCTCCCCACGTAAGAACTCCTCTACGGCCCGGTCGCCGTTCGTGACAATGCTCCCGTCCGGCTTAAGCTCTCGCTGCAACTCCTTGCGGGCGTCCTGCGCCATGCAACCGGCACGCTGGACTAGCCTGCCGAGTTCCGCAAGCAACGGGGAGGGGGCGGGCATGGGGAGATTATGCACGGGCGCGCGCGTGTCCCTGGCGTGCCGGATGAGGTATAAACCTCTTCGTCTGCGGGCGTAGCTCAGTGGTAGAGCGCCACCTTGCCAAGGTGGATGTCGCGGGTTCG
>JAUJNV010000210.1 GCA_030447945.1 Fimbriimonas sp.
CGGAGAGGATTTGTCATCTGATCAGAGACGCTTGTAGTGGCTCTATTATGTACTCTCGTCCGGTGGAGGCTGACGTCATTAGTTTGCTTGGGCGGTGCTCCGGGACTAGATCCGAAAGCACCGTAGCGCGACCAGATTCATCAAGTTGGTTCTCGTGGGCGCCGGCACGCTGGCCATCGACGTCGGCTGCCACTCTCTGCTGATGTACGGCCACCCGGAGACCCGGGATGCCGTGGGGCGCGCCTTAGCCCCGACGTTTGGGATCGAGCCCTTTCAGGCGGCCTTCGTGGCTTTGCGCATTCCCGGCGCCGTTCTCTCGATCCTGAGCAGCTACTACTGGAACCGCCGCTGGACGTTTCGCGCGGCGGGGCGGCAATCGCAGTTCTTCCGCTTCTGGGTGGTGTCGCTCAGCGCGATGGCTCTAAATCAGTTGACGTCCGCGTTTCTTCAGGTCACGTGGCAGTCCTCCGCCCCCAGTGCGTTCATCGGGGCGCACTTGGTAGCCGCGGGCGTCGCCACGGTCTTCAACTTCACCGGCCAGCGCATGTGGACCTTCCGCGCGCATGCCCGAACCGACTCCGCCGTCTGCGGGTGAGTCGCTTCAGGACGAGCCACGCTCTTGGCTTTTCGAAGCGATGATGGTCTTGGTGCTGCGGGCGCTTCGGAGGCTTGGTGCCTCTGCGGTTGTCGAACCTACAGGCCGCAGCGTCGTCGTTCGCGGTGCCCGGTGCCAGGTGCCCAGTGCCAGGTGCCCTCTGGCATCGCTCGTCGAGGTTAGCCCCCAGGCCTGCTCCATCGCGGTTTCGTTGATTGGATCGGCTACCGGGCGGACCGGATCAGCCCTCCCGCGAAGATCGGGATTCAGATCGCGCCGACACTTCTAGCTAACGCTCGGAAGTCCAAGCTCGGTTCGGCCTCCGTTACGGCCTTAAAGGGGTTGCTCGGCTCCGGGTGATGCCCACGCCTCTATCACTGAATAGTCGGGTAGGCTTCCTGCGGTGCCGCACGTTGATGGTCGGCTCCTCACGTTCGCTTGGAGGCTACTTGATGGGATTGAGACTCTTCCTTTTAGGAGTTGGCGTTGGAGCGGTAGCAGGCACCAAGGGCAAGGACTTGCTGAAGTCGGCGGCGAAGGGATACCTGGCTCTCGAAGAGAAGACGAAGGCCTTGACCGCCGACATGCGAGAGGACGTCCGCGACGCCATCGAAGAGGCTCGCTACGAGCGGGAGCAGGAAACGGCGGACGCGGAAGAGGGCCTGCAAGAGCCTGAAGCGCAGGAAGAGGCCCAGGCCGCACCCAAGAAGAGGCCGCGGCGAGGCTCTTCGTCGAACAGGGCCGGGGCGAACGCGAAAGTATCCTAAACCCTCCATGCCCTCTAGGCAAGACGCCGCCCGCCCTTCCCTACGCATAGGCCCCAGAGAACGAGCGGCTTACAAAGTCGTCTCGGCGATCCCAGGGCGCGTCCGAATCCGACTGCCAGAACCTTGCACGTGCCGTGAGCAACTAGAGCAGATAGCCGTGCGGTTGACTCGGCTGGCTTCGGTGACGAAGGTGGTTTCGATTTCTGACGCGAGGAGCGTCGTTGTCACCTACCGTGCCGCGGAGCAGGACTTGGCGGCCGTTCTACGCGCCATCGAGTCGGTCCTAGGAGAACATCAGCCCCGCATCTCATGTTCGGATGCGTCCCGAGACGTCCGGCACCCAAGCGTGCGTGCCGCTTCGGGGGTGTCGGTCGCCCACTCGTTCCCGGGCCGCCTGCGCGTAAGCCTCCCCAGGCCGTCCCGCGACCGAGAGTTCCCCACGCGCCTCGTGCAGGCGCTACGAAGGCAGCAGGGCGTTCAGTCGGCCGAGGCTTGTGCCGGCGGGGCGTTCGCGGTCGTTCGCTACGATGCGCGCGTTTATCAGGCAGCGGATCTTGTGCGGCTGATCAAACGCCTGGTCGCCTCGCCCGAACCCGTTGCGCCCGATCAACCGACCGAAGCGCACCAGGTTCCCGCTCCCAAGTCACTGGGGCTAAGGCACCTGCTGCTGCCGACGATCGCGGTCGCGGTGTCTGCGACGGGGGCCCTGCCGACTGCCCTTACCGGAGCCGTCTTGGCGCTCGCCGCCCTGCCGCTTACCACGCGCGCGATGGAAGGGGTGCGCGAACGGCGATTCAACGTGGATCAGCTCGATCTCAGCGCGCTGATCGTGCTGGCCCTGCGGGGAAATTTCTTGATCGGCAGCCTTATGACCTGGCTGATCGGACTCGGCGACTTTATTCGGACGAAAACGATGGGCCGCGCCCGACGCGAGGTCTCCAGCCTCCTGCCCTCGACGGAGCAGCAGGTACGGGTGCAGCGTGAGGATGGGGTCGTGCTCACCGCGGTCAGTGCGCTCAAGCGGGGCGACCTCGTGCTCGTCTACCCGGGCGACCGCATCCCCGTCGATGGCGTCGTCACCAGCGGCCGGGCGCTGGTGGACCAAAAAACGCTTACCGGCGAGCCGATGCCGGTCACCAAGGAGGCGGGCGAGGCCGTCTTCGCTCTGACGATGGTGGTCGATGGGCAGGTCGGCGTGAGGGTCGAGCACACGGGCCGGGAGACGCGCGCGGGGCAGGTCGTGGAGATGATCGAGAACGCGCCTCTCTCCGACACCCGCGTCCAAAACTACGCCGCCAAAGTCGGCGACCGCCTCGTCGGGCCGATCTTCGGTCTCGCCCTGATGACTTAC
>JAUJNV010000211.1 GCA_030447945.1 Fimbriimonas sp.
AAACTTCAGCGAGAACTACCTACTGGAGCCGGTGCTCGGCGGCGAGGTCGCGCTCCCGGCCGGGGACGTCCCCGAGCCGTTCGTCGACGCCGAGGACAACGCCGATGTCGCCGTGGCCGCGCTGACGGAGGACGGGCACCCCGGCCACGTGTACGAGCTGACCGGTCCCCGGCTCTTGACGTTCGAGGAGGCGGTCGGCGAGATCGCCCGGGCGGCCGGTCGCGAAATCCGTTTCGTGCCGATCTCCGTGGAGGAGTACGCTTCCGTGCTGGTCGAGCAGGACGTGCCGGCCGAGTTCGTGTCGCTCCTGACCTACCTGTTCGACGAAGTCCTGGACGGCCGCAACGCCCACCTGGCGGACGGCGTCCGGCGCGCCCTGGGTCGGGATCCCCGGGACTTCGCCGACTACGCGCGCGACGCCGCTGCCACCGGCGTCTGGGACGGCGGAGGATGACTACTGGGGTCCTCTACATAGCGACCCTGGCGACCGCCCTCGGATGCGGGCTGGTCGCCGGCGTCTTCTTCGCCTTCTCGACGTTCGTGATGCCCGCGCTGAGGCGGTTGGAGCCGGCGCAAGGCGTCGCCGCGATGCAATCAATCAACAAGCTGGCCGTCACCCCCGCCTTCATGACGGTTCTGTTCGGGACGGCGGTGGCTTGCCTCGGGCTGGTCGGGTGGGCCGCGATCTCCTGGGGCGAACGGCCCGCGGCGTTGGTGCTCGCCGGAGGCGCGCTCTACGTTGTCGGCACCATCGGGGTAACGATCGCGTGCAACGTTCCGCTCAACCGCAGGCTCGCGAGGCTGCGCCCCCAAGGCACCGACACGGCGGACCGCTGGGACGAGTACGTCACGAAGTGGACCGCATGGAACCACGTACGGGCCAACGCGGCTCTCGCCGCAGCGGCCACGCTCACCATCGAGCTCCACGTCTAGAGGGCCTGGGTAGAGCCGGCGGTGGGTGATCCCGGCCGAAGCAGAGCAGTGGGGTGCCGTTCGCAGGATGATCGAAACAGCGAGTAAGAAAGGAGGACAAGGCATGGCTAAAGCGGGCGACGAACTCGTCAACCCGCTGACGGGGTTGCGGGCCGTGTTCCGGAAGACCGCCCGAGATACGGGCGGCGATCTCCTCCGGGTCGATTGGATCGGCGAGCCCGGCTGGACTACGGGTCCTGACCACTTCAATCCACACCAGGAAGAGCGTTTCGAGGTCCTCTCCGGCAAGCTGGGCCTACGGGTGGAAGACCTAGAGCGCGTCCATAGCGCGGGCGAGGTGATCGTAGCCTCGGCGGGCTCCACGCACGCAGCCCGGAACGCAGGCGACAACGAAGTACACGTCCTGGTAGATTTCAGGCCGGCGCTCAGGACCGAGACCGCCTTGGAGACCCTGGCAGGGCTGGCACGCGACGGGAAGACCAACAGGGCGGGAGTCCCCAAGAATCCGCTGTGGCTGGCGCTCATCCTGCGCGAGTACGAGGACGAGATATACCTCACCCGACCTCCGTTGACCGTCCAGCCGAGTCGCATTTCGCGTGGCCGGCGTGACCCGCCAATTTACTTCCCGATACCTTTTCAGAGGAGGTTTTCCTGATGCCGTTCATCGAGACTAGCGATCGCACGAGCTTCTTGTTCTACCAGGATTGGGGCAAGGGAGAAACTATGCTCTTCGTCCATGGGTGGTGCCTGGGCGCCGATATGTGGGAGTACCAGATGCTGCCGCTCGTCGACGAAGGCCTGCGGTGCATCGCTTACGACGTTCGTGGCTGCGGCCGCTCGGCCCGGCCCGGGCACGGCTACGATTTCGATACGCTGGCGGACGACCTGGCTACGGTGGTTGAGCACCTCGACCTTCACGACGTCACCCTGGTCGGCCACTCCATGGGTAGCGCTCAGATCGTACGGTACCTCGCACGCCACGGATCCGATCGCGTAGCCCGGGTCGCGCTCGTCAGCACGACCGCTCCGTTCCTGCTTAGGACGGAGGATAACCCGGACGGTGTGGACGAGAGCGTCTTGGTCGAGATGGTCACGGCTCTTTACAACGACCGCGCGCAGTGGGCCGCCGCCGTCGCGAACCCCTGGTTCGGCAACGGGCTGCCTGGCGTATCCGTCTCTCCTGAATTGGTGGACTGGGGAGTCGGGTTGTTCCTGAAAGCGTCTGCTAAAGCAGCCATCGACATGCTGCGCACGTCCTTCGTAACTGACCTTCGAATTGACACGCGCGCGGTCGCAGTCCCGACGCTCATCGTCCATGGCGACTCGGACGTAATGGTGCCCTTCGAGGTGTCTGCCCGCAGGGTCGCGCAGGCGATCCCGCACGGCGAACTCGAGGTGTACGAGAACGCCTCGCACGGACTGTTCGTGAGCCATAAAGATCGCCTCAACGGCGACCTGCTTTCTTTCTTGGGGCTCCCGCGAAAGGAGAAATCATCATGACCAAGAGCGACAGAGAGCGCCCGCCCCCACCGGGTTCTAAGGTCCAGACTATGGAGTACAACGAGAAGATCGTCCGAGCCAACGGGGGGGACCTGTGCGTCGGGACCTTCGGCGATCGAGCCGACCCTCCGATCCTCCTTATCCACGGAGCGGCCACTTCGATACTTGGGTGGGAGGAGGAGTTCGGCGAGCGTCGTGCGGCAGGCTCCCGGTTCGTCATTCGCTACGACCACCGCGACACCGGCAGATCGGTCAGCTACGAGCCGGG
>JAUJNV010000212.1 GCA_030447945.1 Fimbriimonas sp.
GGCCATGTAGAAGCTCTCGGCGAGGTTCTAGCCGCGGGTGTAGCGGTCGATGAGGATCGCCGGGTGGGCGAGCGCGAACGTGTACGGCTCGCTCACGTACCCCTTCACTCCGGTTACTTCCTGGTCGATCAGATCGCCGATGAGGCTCTGGCCTCCGGTGGTGCGGCGAAAGGTTCGCGCGCTGGTCGAGACGAACGTCTCTGCGATCGCGCCCGGCTTAAACCGGAGCTGTCGGTAGGTATCGGTGCGGAAGCCCTCGTCGTTGCTCCCCCAGCTCACGTAGCCCATGAGGCGCGCGGCGGGCGCTTTAAACGCCTCAGAATTGTCGATCCACGTGACGAGCCCTTTCCTCTTCTACATCAGCTTGCCCGCACCGATCAGGGTGCGCTGCACCTGCGCGTAACCTCCGCCCGCCTTGGCCTTGTTCGGCTGCCGGTCGAAGAAGAAAGGTCCCCTTTCCCGCCGCGCGGCGAGGGAGTTGTCCACCAGGCGCATCGCGTCCGCCTTGTCGTAACCGTCGAGGCGGGTGACGAGGTAGAAGCCGTACTCCTTGCGGCGGAACGGCTTGTGCTTGTGGAAGTAAGGATTTCGGGCCGCCTCAAGTTGATCCTGGAACCCCGGGTCGCCCGGCTTGCCGTAGGGAGCCGCCAAATCGGGCAGATCCATCGTCGCGAGATGGCCGTCGACGGAGTAGCCGCCCTCCGTGATCCGGATCGGAACGCCCTTGGTCACGACGATAAAGTCGATTACGTCCCGGTTCGGGCATGTCGCGAGGTGCGCCCGGACCCTCTTCTCGATCTCCGAGTAATAGAGGCTGGGAAAGATCTCCTCCTCAACCGCTGTGTCGATGCGGACGAGGTTCTCGGGGGGCACGCGCCGCGCCCGCGCGTAGTGCCGGGCGATCTCGACGCTTTCGTTGCTCGCCGCGTTCATCACGACGAGGACGCGGTCCCCTTCCGTGCGCGCCGCGGTCCGTGGCGGGGCCGCGGAGGCCGTCGAACTCTGACGGCGGGCGGCGCAGCCGACGTGCGCGAGCATCAGGGCGACTCCCGCGAGAAAGGGCCATACCCCCTGCATCACTCGTCTGCTCCGGCTCCCCATCGTTCACAACCCGCCGTAGCGTACCGCCCTGGGCAGGGGTATAAGGGGCGCATGCGGCGGTTGGCGGTGGTCATGGCGGGCGGGTCTGGCGAGCGGTTCTGGCCCCTCTCGCGCAAGGAGCGACCCAAGCAGCTTCTCCGCCTCACGAGCGCGAAGGAGACCCTGCTCGAAGAGGCCGTGAACCGTATCGCGCCGCTCGTCGGATCCAGGAGCGTCCTCATCGCCACCGCCGAGCACCTCCGGGAGCCGATCCTGGCCGCGGAACTGGTGCCGGAGGAGGACGTGATCGCGGAGCCCGCGAAGCGCAACACCCTGGGCGCCCTCGCCTACCTCGCCGCGACCTTGATCGCCCGCCACCCGAACGATTGGGAGGACATCTCGGCCGCCGTGCTGACCGCCGACCATAAGATCGACGATCCCGAGGCGTTCCGCCGGACGGTGCGCGAAGCGCTGGAGGTCGCGGAGAGTATGGACGCCCTCGTGACGCTGGGCATTGCACCCACCCGCCCGGAGACCGGCTACGGCTACATCGAGCTAGGACCGGAGCTTCCCGACCGCCCCGGCACCCACGAGTCCGCCGGCTTCCGCGAGAAGCCGGACGGAGGGCTCGCGGAGGAGTTTTTGCGCCGGGGCACGTTCCTCTGGAACAGCGGCATGTTCTTCTGGACCCTGCGCGCCTTCATGGGCGAGATGCAGCGCGCCGCACCCGACGTCGCGGAAAGGATCAGGGCCATGGCGGCGGCGCTCGCCGGAGACGATCACCGGACCGTCGTAGCGACGTTTGAAAGCATGCCCAACATCTCCATCGACTACGCCCTGCTCGAGAAGTCCGAGCGGGTCTACGTGGTCGAGGCGCAGTTCGGCTGGGACGACGTGGGCGCGTGGGACGCCCTCGAGCGCTCGCTCGGCCCGAACCGGGAGGATAACGTCGTGGTCGGCCACGCGATCACCCTCGACACCGCACGCTCCATCGTCGTCAACGAAGAAGATGGCCGCATCGTGTGCCTTCTCGGCGTCTCCGATCTGGTCGTCGTCGCGACGCCCGACGCCGTGCTGGTATGCCGGAAAGATCAGGCACAACGGGTAAAGGAGATCGTGGCGCGGCTTCCGGGCACTTCGTTCCTGTAGGCGTTGGGCCTTGGGCGTTAGGCGCTGGGATCACTCTTCCCAAGGCCCAACGCCCTCTAGTAATACCCCCCACTCGCCCGGTTCGCCTCGTCCAGAAACTTCCCGGCGAACGCCTTGAGCTGGGCTTCCGTGGGGTTCTTGAACTCGGGGATGATGCGGTAGAAGGCGCCCTCGCGGTCGTAGCCGCCGCTGAGGAACTTGTGCTTGAACATCTCCACCTTCACGTCCCGGTTGCGGCCGATGAACTCTTGGCCGCCCAGGCGGTAGAAGTACATGGCGAAGGTGCTGACGTGGCGCTCGCTCTTCATGTCCACGAGCGTGACGGGGACGGTGCCTCTCGTCTGAGTGGCCACCTCGGTGAGCCGCTCCCGCTCGAGGACCCACGACTGCGCCGAGAATCACTGGCGTGGATCGTGAAACCTCTCCTTGATCCGGCTGCCG
>JAUJNV010000213.1 GCA_030447945.1 Fimbriimonas sp.
CCCGTGCTCGATCTCCTCCGGGGAGAGGGATTCTCCCTCGAGGTACTTGAGGGCCAGCTCGTCGTCGCCCTCGGCGGCGGCGTCCATTATCTTTTCGCGCCGCTCCTCCGCCTCGCCGGCATAGCCGGCGGGGACGTCCTCGATCTCCTCGCCGCGGTCCCGCCCTTTGTACACCTTCATGTTCAGGAGATCCAGCACCCCGCTGAACGCCGCCTGATGCCCGATGGGAATTTGAGTGCCCACGACCATGCGGCCGTAGCGCTCGTGCAGCGTCTCGATCAGGCCCTCGTAGTCCGCGTTGTCGCGCTCGAGCTTGTTGACGAAGATGCACTTGGCGAGCCCGTGCTCTTCCGCGATCTCCCAGGCGAGCTCGAAACCCACGTCCAGATCCCGCTTAGCCTCAGTCACGATAATCATCGACTCGACGACGCGCGCCGCTCCGTGAAGGTCGCCGATAAAGTCGGGGAAGCCGGGCACGTCGATGAGGTTGATCTTGCATCCGTGCCACTCCAGGGGCAGCACGCTCGCCCCCAGGCTGATCTTGCGCCGAATCTCTAGCGGGTCGAAGTCGCTCTGCGTGTTCCCCGCGTCGACGCTGCCCACGCGATCGGTCGTCCCGGCGGTGTAGAGCATGTGCTCGACGAGCATCGTCTTTCCGGCACCGCCGTGGCCGACGATGGCAACGTTCCGGATCCTGTCTGCGGTGTAGTTCTTCACCTTTCACCCCTCCTTTGGGAAGTGCATGCGCCTGCGCACTCCGTTGTTATGCCCTACTTCGTCGACCCAAGGGAAGATTCCTGCTCGATACCGGCGGCATTTGGGCAGGCATAGCGCCGCGGCGACGCCCCGCTTGGCTAGCCGGCGCCACCACAACGAGACTTCCTCTGGAGAAGCGGGCTAAGTGCCAGGCGTGGTCCTGCTGGGGCACGCCCGGCGGGCGGCAGAGCATTCTCGGTTGTGACTATCATAGGCGTGTGGTCGGCCTTCTTCGGATCGTAGTCCTCGGGCTCCCTCTCCTGCTCGTGCAGTCCGTGCCGGCGGGCGTTACGGTGCGCAGAGAGCTGTACAGGGGTTGGCGGAACTGCTATCGAATCACCAACGGCACCGTCGACCTCGTGGTCATCCCGCAGATCGGGCGGATCATGCGGTACGGCTTCGTCAGAGGTCCCAATGTGCTTTGGAACAACCCGGAGCTGCGCGCGACAACCGTGCGAAAGCCGGGGGAGTGGATGAACTACGGCGGCGACAAGCTCTGGCCGGCGCCACAGTCGCTCTGGAAGTGGCCGCCGGATCCGGTCTTCGATGGCTCGCCACAGGAAGTCGAGATCCTGCCGAATGGGCTGCGGTTGCAGACGAAAGCAAGCCCGCGATTCGGGGTCCGCTTCGAGCGGCGGATCACTATGGCCGAGCAGGGGTCCGGTGTCACGCTCCGGAATAAGATGGTGAACGTCTCGCCGAGGGCCGTGGAACTCGCCGTGTGGCAGATCGCCCAGGTGGACGACCCCGAGATCACGTTCCTTCAGGCCGAGCCGAACCGGTACATGCCCAACGGGTGGCACGGCTTCGGTAGGGCCGACCTAGACCCCGCGTACCACATCCTCGAAGGGACGAACCTCGCCCTCCGGCGCAACCCCAAGGAAGCGAGGAAGTTCGGTACGGCTTCCCGCCTCGGGGAGCTCACGGCCCGCAAGGCGGGAAACATCTTCCTCATGTCGTCGCCCACCATCCTCAGCGGCAAATACCCGGACGAGGGCTCGGCCCAGCAGGTTTTTCTCAGCGCGGACCCGGCTAAGTACGTGGAGCTGGAGCTCATGAGCCCGATGCGCAAGCTGCCGCCGGGGAAGGCCGAGGAGTTGGTAGTGCGGTGGAGCCTAGAGAAGACGCCCTAGCCGGGCAACCCCTAAGCGGGGCCCGCCGTTGCTCCGCTGCGCGCCGAGCCACGTCTGGGCTCGGTCGCCCGTATCCATAGATAGGCCGTATGAACCTCGATGTAACCTATCCGCGCCGAAAAACGACCCCCTGCCAGGTCGGCCCCGCCACGATCGGCGGAGGGCACCCGGTGCTCGTGCAGAGCATGATCACGGAGGAAACGCGCAACATCGAGGCTTGCGTGGAGCAGATCATCGCCCTCCACCGAGAGGGCTGCGAGCTTGTCCGCGTCACTACCCCCAGCCTAGGCGAGGCGCAGGCGCTCGAGGAGATCCGGGCCCAGGTGACGGAGCGCCACGGCTACGTGCCCCTCACCGCCGACGTGCATCACCAGGGAACGGCGATCGCCGTCGAGGCGGCGCGGCACGTGGACGAGGTGCGGGTGAATCCGGGCCTCTTCGTGTTTCGGAAGCCCACGAACCAGGTTGAGTACACGCCGCAGGAGCACGAGGAAGAGTGTCTCGCTATTGAAGAGAGCTTCGTCCCCGTGATCGAAGCCTGCAAGCGGCACGGGCGGGCCATGAGGATTGGCGTGAACCACGGCTCCCTCTCTGAGCGAATGCTCGTAACCTACGGCGACACCCCCGACGGCATGGTGGAAAGTGCCCTTGAGTACCTCCGCATCTGCGAGAAGCACGGATACAAGAACCTGAATATCTCCGCCAAGGCCAGCCGCGTGCCGATTATGATCTCCGCGAACCGGCTGCTCGTGAAGCGGATGGACGCTGAAGGGATGGC
>JAUJNV010000214.1 GCA_030447945.1 Fimbriimonas sp.
CCACCCCCGCCCCGTGGCGGGGAGGGTTGGTGCGGGGGACGGGGGGGGTCGGGGGGGGTCTCTGAAACGTCCCTTCAGCCTATGATTTTCTCCCAAAGCCGCCGACCCTTCACCCCCCTTGGCGCCTCGCTTGCCGCAGCACACGAGGCGAGGCGCAAAGGCGGATAGACCTCTGCGCCTTTGCGAGAAACTCCGGGAAGCCCCTTCTGCGGACAGGCCCGGTCGAAGAAGCCACTGCCCAGAACCCCCACCCTGCCCTCCCCCTCCCGGCACGAACCATCCGGCAAGGGGAGGGAGCTCCTCTACATATCTCTTGAGAAAGCGGCGCCAGGTCGCCGCACTCCAAAGGCGCTCCCGAATAAGCGGCCCCCGCTATCTCCGCGACTTGAGCCGGGCCAGGGCGGCGGTCGCCATGTCGAAGTCTCCCGTTCCCTCGGGGATGGCGAGGTCCGGGGAAAGGGGGCGGCCCTCCAAGCGCCGACCGGCGGTGGAGACGTAGTCGGCGAGGGGGAACTGGATGCGGAAGCCGTAGGGTAGCGGCTGAAAGACGGAGACGAGGACGGCCCCGGCCGTCGGTTGTCCGACAAGCGGGCTGCGCCGAACCTCGTGGAGCGCGTTCGCCACGATCTCGGAGGCGCTCGCCGAGCCGGAGTCGATCAGGACGGCGATCCTCCCGCGGAACGGCTCGACGATCGAGCGGCGCGGACGGAACTTCGTGTTCGCCCAAGCCGCGATCGCCACGGGATCCCGGCCGCTGCCCTTCCCGGCCTGCACGAAGCGGTCGGCGATACGGCGGGAGACGAAGGTGCCGACCGGGGTGTCCGAGGGGAGGACCAGACCCAGGAGGTGCCGCATGTTCTCGACCTCTCCGCCCGGGTTGCTCCGCAGGTCGAGGAGGAGATAGCGAGCGTCCCGCGCTTCCTCGAACAGCGCCTCGACCCGCTCGGGCTGGTATCCGTCCTCAAAGTTCGCGATGCGGATCGCCGCCACGTCCTCTTCCAGCCACCGGATCTGGCTTCCGACTCCCCCTCGACTCCGGCGCTGAAGAGCGTAGTGGGCCCGGGACTCGCTCCGCCCCCGCCATCGACGCCGCATCTGCGAAGGAAGGACGTGGATGTGGCTCAGTCCGAACTCGCTCAGGGCGCTGTTGATCACGGTCGCGAACTGCCGCGGCGTCTCCGCCCTCTCCAGGCGCTCTTCCCGCGCCACGATAAAGCTCCGCCACCGCGTGAGATCCACGCCGGGCACGAACGCCTGCCGCGTGAGCACCGCATCCACGCCGCGGAGCACCTCTTCCTTGTGCCGGTCGGAGAACTGGGCGAGAGCCGGTGCCGCAACCAGGAGAGCGGCCAACGTGAGGGAGGCGCGGCGCGCGAACATATCATCCGATACGTTAAAGCTTGACCAGAGTTCACCCACATAAGCGGATATTTTTCCGCGGGCCTGTCACCATCTTTGGAGTCGGTCAGCCTGCGCAGCCCCTCGGGTGGCTCCGTAGAAGGAAGGGCAGTGGGAATCGCAACGTCCTTGCCCGGAGTACAAGAAAGAGAAGCCATGACCCAGACACTCCTTTCCCTCCTCGTCCTCGGTGCCGGCGCGGTGGCGTCGTGTCAGAGCTTTCCCTCGTCGCCGGGGCAGTCGCAGCCGTTCCCGAGCAGCGGCCGCCCGTCGAGTCCCTGGCCCGGCAGCACGGCGGCTCCCGCGAAGTTCGACGAGAAGACCATCCTGCGGCTGTTGGAGAGGCTGAGCGCCCCGGAGAAGAAGCTCGCGCGCCCGCTCCTGCAGGGCTTGACCCAGGACGAGAAGCGCCTGCTCGCCAAGTGGACGGACATGCACAAGGCCCACGCGGAGCCGCCGGTGGACACCGGGCCGTGGAAGGCGAAGGCACCCGCGCCCGGCGATTGGGAAAAGGAGCATCTGACCTACTTCCTGACGAAAGAAGAGGGGAAGACGCTGAGCGAGATGTTCAAGCGCCTGGAGAAGTCCGAGCGCGAACTTCTGAAGAAGGCCCTCCGGCTGTACTGCGAGCCCAAGGCGGCGAAGCGCGGCTAGCCGCTTCCGGAGACGATTCTCCTCGAAACCGCCCGGATGCCCAGCATCCGGGCGGTATTTTTGCCGTCGCGCCCGGCTCCGGCAGCCCGGTAGAAAGGCGGTAACGGGGCGGGTCGCGTCTTCTTGTGCCTTCAGACCACCGACATCTATTCTCTAGATGTCATCCTCCTCCGACTCCCGGCCGATCCCCCGTTGGGCGGCGTGGGAGGCGATCGCCGTGGTCATGGCCGGCCTCCAGTTCGGCCAGGACACCATCAAGAGCCTCTTCCAGAGCCCGCAGCAGAAGCGTGTCGAGCAGGCGCGGCAGAAGCGCGAAGAAGAGTTCGCGAGGGAGCTGCTGCAAAAGCCGCTCGAAACGCAGCGCACTTTCGACGAGATCGACGAGGCCGGGCGAGCGGCCTCCGGCAACCGCTAGGGGTTCGGCAGGTACCACTGAGCGGCGTACGTGCCGCCGGTCTTCGGTCTCAGGCGGAGCAGGCCCTTGCCCGCGCCGATCCAAACGTCCCCGTTTTGGCGGCGCACCATCGAGTCGACCATCATGTCCGACCAAGAGCGGTAGATCTCGCGCTGGGTGCCGTCCGTTTCTAGGGTGCTCACAAACT
>JAUJNV010000215.1 GCA_030447945.1 Fimbriimonas sp.
TCGAGGAGCGGTTCATCGTCGCGGAGGGGGACGGAAAGGTGCTGGGAGCGCTGCGGTACCGCACGGAGTCCAAGCGGCTCCTCCTCGGGTTGCTCGTCGTGGACCCTTGGGCCGGCGAGGAGCGGCTGGCGCGGGCGCTGTACGTCGGGGCCGGAGAGCTGGCGCGAGAGCTGGGGGTCGGCGCGGTCCTCGCCCGGACCTCTCCGCACGCCGCGGAATACCCGCGTGAGGCGGGGTACCGTCGGCGGGGCCGCCGGGAGTGGCGGCTGGACGTGGCGCGGTCTGGAGAGGCTCGTGAGGAGCCCGTAGTGGGCAGGTGGCGTCGGTTGTTCTGGTTGTTCGGTTTCTCCGCCGTGCCGTTCGTGGGTCTCCTGCGCAAGCAGGGGTGAGCCGTGGCCGGCTCCGAGCGCTCCGTCGTGGTGGTCGACGCCCCGTCCAACCTCGGTCTGAGCCCACCCGAAGAGGGTAGGCAACCGGGCGTTCGCGGGCTCGCCTCTGCTTTGCGCGAGCAGGGCCTGGTGTCCCGGCTCGGCGCGGAGGACGGCGGTGGCTTGACGCCTCCCCCGTACTCGCCGGAGGTGGAGCCGACGACGGGGACGAGAAACGGCGAAGCCATAAGGCGTTTTTCGATAGACCTCGCCGATAGGGTCGGGGCGGTGTTGGGGAGCGGGCGCTTCCCGCTGGTGCTGGGTGGTGACTGCAGTATCCTCCTCGGCAGCATGCTCGCGCTGAGGAGGGTGGGCCGGTTCGGGTTGGTGTTCGTGGACGGCCACCTCGACTTCAGGCACCCCGGAAATTCTTCCGGGCGCCTGGGCGCGGCCGCCGGTGAAGACCTCGCCCTGGTCACGGGCAGGGGCTCCGAGCGGCTAACGGACATCGACGGCCTGGGACCGCTCGTGCGCGACAGGGACGTGGTCACCCTGGGCGAGCGCGAGGATTACCCCGAGTGGAGGGACATCTACGACACGGAGATCGCCGTGTGGAACCTGCCGAGGCTGAGGGAGCTCGGCCTCAGGCGGGCGGGCGAAAGGGCCGTCGAGAGGTTGCGGGCCAACGGCGTGGAGGGGTTCTGGGTCCACCTCGACGCGGACGTCCTGGACGACGAGTTGATGCCCGCGGTAGATTCCAGGCAGCCGGGCGGCATGGGCTACCCAGAGCTCGTGGAGCTCCTGAGGTCGCTCCTGCGGTCCGGGCTGGCGGTGGGGATGGAGCTGACCATCTTCGACCCCGAACTGGACCCGACGGGCGAGATCGCGGCGGCGTTTACCGCCGCCGTTGTAGAGGCTTTCTCCCGTAAGTGAAGGGACAGGAGGAGACATGATCGCGAGGATCTGGCACGGCGTAACCGCGGCGGCGAAGTCCGGGGAGTACCTCGATTACCTCAACGAGACCGGCGTCCCGGATTACCGGGCGACGCAGGGCAACCGCGGCGTGTACGTCCTGCGGAAGATCGAGGGCGACCGGGCGCACTTCCTGACGCTGTCCTTCTGGGATTCCATGGACGACGTCAAAGGGTTCGCGGGTCCGGATCCGGAGAGGGCCAGGTACTACCCCGCGGACGAGGAGTTCTTGCTCGACTTCGAGCCCGAGGTCGGGCACTACGAAGTCGTCGTGGAGCCAAGCGAGGCTTGAGAACGACGTTCGGAGTGGGATCGGCGGAGAGATGGACAAGACGGCGGTAACTTTCACCCTCTCGGGCGCGCTCGCCGGGGCGCGGCGGTGCGTGCCCATCGCGGTGAGCGGTTCGGCCATAGGCCTCGTGTTCGGGACGCTGGCCGGGCAGGCAGGTCTCGGTGCCGGCGAGGCGGCCCTGATGAGCGCGCTGGTCTTCTCGGGGGCTGCGCAGTTCGTGGTGATCGGGCTCTGGGCGAACCCGCTGCCGGTCGCGACCATCGTCCTTGCGACGCTCGTCGTCGGCCTGCGGCACCTGCTGATGGGCGCCGCCCTCGGGCCGGCGTTCTCGAAGTTGCCGCGCCTCAAGGCCTACGGGTCGGTGTTCTTTATGGCGGACGAGAACTGGGCGCTCACGATGGGCGAGTTCGCGAAGGGGCGCAGGGACGGGGCGTTCCTGATCGGCGGCGGGTTGTTGATGTTCTTCGCCTGGACGGTCTCTACCTTGATCGGGGGCGCTTTCGGAAGCGCGATCGAGGACCCCGCGCGCTGGGGGTTGGACTTCGCGTTTACGGCGGTGTTCCTCGCCTTGATCTCCGGCATGTGGAAGGGCAAATCCGACCTGATCCCCTGGACGGTAGCCGCCGTCGTGGCGGTCGCGGCGTACCAGTGGCTGCCGGGGCAGTGGTACATCCTGCTCGGGGGACTGGCGGGGAGCCTGGCCGGGGCGGGGCTTCGCCGTGTTTGATCCCATTACCCTGCTCGCGATCGTGCTGATGGCGCTCGCGACCTACGCCACCCGCGCCGGCGGGCTCTGGCTGGCGAGCCGGTTCGACCTCTCCGAGCGCGCCGGGGCCTGGCTGGAGCAGATACCGGGCGCGATACTGATCTCACTCGTCGCCCCGACCGTCCTCACCGGGGGCCCCGCCGAAGCGCTGGCGGCCCTCGCCGTCGTGCTCGTCGCCCTCCGTACCGGCAGCCTCCCGGCGGCCATGGTAACCGGGGTCGGCGTCGTCCTGATCCTGCGAAACCTGCTCTAGG
>JAUJNV010000216.1 GCA_030447945.1 Fimbriimonas sp.
CACTTGCGCCACCTCCTTCGCCCAGGCAGGCGGCGTCGCTGCTCTAACCGGTCCCCAAGAGTTCATTGGGGAAATGGTCGGAGCGTGGGACCGGCGTCGGCGTGGAATCAGCTCGGGTTTGAGCGCCGTTAAGGGGATCGCCTGTCCACTGCCCGAGGGCGCCTTCTACGCCTTTGCGGACATCCGGGAGACCGGCAAGTCATCAATTGAGGTTGCCGATCTCCTGCTGCGGGAGGCCCACGTCGCCGTCACTCCCGGGATCGCCTTCGGGGACGCCGGGGAAGGCCACATTCGCCTCTCATTCGCCACCGCCGACCACTGCTTGGAGGATTCTGTCGAGCGGATCACCAACCTGCTTGGCCGGCGCTGATCGGATCCAGCCTCCCAATCTCGAGGTGCCGCTGAAGCCCGGGGGGTGCAGCGTTTGACCGCCGTCGGGAGCACGGCTACCATCCGGCAACGAACGTGGAACGCAGACGAGGAAGGGGATACCACCCGTGCGAGTCGAGGAGCGCCTCAAGAAATTGGGTCTGGAGTTGCCGGCACCAGTCAGCCCGGTGGCGACATACGTGCGGTACGTGCAGACGGGCAACCTGCTCTTCATCTCCGGGACCGGGCCCAGCGCTGGAGCACCGAGGGGCAAGGTCGATACCGAAGTCTCGGTGGACGAGGCGTACCAGGTCGCCCGCGAGGTGGGCTTGAGCATCCTGGCCACGGCGAAGGATGCGCTCGGCGACCTGGACCGGATAACGCGGGTGGTGAAAGTCCTCGGGATGGTCAACTCCAGCCCCGAGTTTGACCGCCAACCGCAGGTCATCAACGGCTGCTCCGACCTCTTCGTGGAGGTTCTGGGTGACGCCGGCCGCCACACCCGCTCGGCCGTCGGCTTCGCTGCCTTGCCAGGGCGTATTGCGGTGGAGATCGAGTGCACCCTCGAGGTGGGGTAGACGAGCGGCGGGCGGTCCACCAAGCAGTCAGCGCGGCCGGGCCAGGCCTATCTGGTTGCTCTATAGAAGTGGAGCCGCTCGACACGTAGCTGAAGGTTCATAGCTGATCGCTCGAAGGAGACCCGATAGTGGAGACGCGACGTGTCCCGGTCACCCGGGACGGACTTGAACGTTTGAAGGCGGAACTCGAAGAACTGAAGGAGGTCCGCCGGCCACAGATCGTCGCCCAAGTGGCCGAGGCGCGCTCGCACGGCGATCTCCGGGAAAATGCCGCTTATGATGCGGCCCGGCACGATCAGGCAATGAACGAGAAGCGAATCGGCGAACTTGAGGCGTTGCTCCGCAGCGCTGTGATCATGGACGATGATGAGATCCGCGACCGGAACTCGGTCGGCATCGGCAGCACGGTTGTGGTGGATTTCGAGGGCGACGAGGAGCGATACACCATCGTCGGAGCCATCGAGGCCAAACCGGCGGCCGGTCGCATCTCCAATGAATCACCCATCGGTAAAGCCCTTCTTGGGAAGCGCCCTGGCCAGGATGCCTTCGTGATGACCCCAGGTGGCCAGACCAAGCTCACCGTGAAACGCATTGAAGGCTAAGCCTCGGCTCGCGCAACCTCCTGGGGAACGACGGCTTTGGAGCAGGATGAGGCGTACCGGCGAATCTGGCAGACCTTCCGGACGTTTCGCCGGCTCGCAGACGGCCGCCACGATACCCCTGACTGGCGCTCCCACGACGGTGTCTATGCGGTCTGCTGCATCCGCGTCCCGGCCTCGGCACTACAGCCGGACCTAGATGCCCTTCGGCGGATTCTGGGCGTCTTTCCAGCCGTCAGAATTCACCCGGACCACTTCCTCCACATCATGCTCCAGGAGTTGGGCTTCGTCTGTGACAAGCCGGGACGCCGCGACGAGATCAGTCGTGCCCGATTGGACGAGTTCGTCACCGCCGCCACGGCCGCGGTCCCCGAAAGCGAGCCGTTTCAGATCGACCTCGGTGGGGCGAACTCGTTCCAAGACGCTGCCTTCCTCGACGTCCACGACCGGGGAGGATGCGCCCGCCTCCACAGTCGGCTTCGTGATCTCGCGGCCATCACGACGATCCCGAAGTACGCCTACCTACCCCACGTGACCGTCGCCCACTACATCGCGGCTGCTCCCGTGGGCGGGATGCCGGCCGCCCTGACGGACTGGCGAGATCACCACTTCGGCTCCTTCTCGGTAACGCAGGTGGAGGTGGTAACCCTCGACGTAGATCAGGTTTACCCTCCTCTCCAACCCCACGCCGTCCTCCCCCTTCGGGGCTGAAGTCAGAATCTGAGCCTACGCCGGGATCTTGACAGCTTGCGTCGCTTCCGGGACTTCCGTCTCCCGGTCTTCAAGAACCGGTTGGCTTCTCGATGCGTAGAGCCATGGAGGAAGTCAACCCAGGAAACCCGGATTGGACCTAAAGCTCGCGCCGTCTACGGTCGTGTCTCGTGATGGTCGCCGCGGCCCCTCGTTCATCAGCGTCACGCAGCCTGAATCCCAGAGGAGTACCTGGTGACAGCAACCCGATCCGTTGCACAACGGCTACTGGCTCTGATCGTCCTGCTCGGCAGCATCAGTTCTGGTAGCGGGCAGGCGCGGACGACGGCGAGCGCGATCGCTCCTGTTAACCAGACACGCGAGCAACTCGGGTCGACGGCCA
>JAUJNV010000217.1 GCA_030447945.1 Fimbriimonas sp.
GCGCGGTCGCTGTCCCTGCGGCGGGTCCCGCCGCTCAGGCGCGCGCGCCGGGTTCCCTCGGCGGAGCTCGAGCCGCACGTGCCGGCCGTGCAGTTCCAGCGCACGGCGAGGTCGTTGACCTCCTGCGCTTGGATCTGCAGCACGGCGTCCAGCACGACCATCCCCTCCGTCACGTCGGTGGAGCAGTCCGCAAACTCGCCCGCGCCGTCTTTCCCCCGCCAGATCTTGAAGGTCGCATTCGCCACGCCATTAGGATTCGCGCCGAGGGCTTCGGATTCCTGCTGAGGTTTGGGGGGTTGGTCCTACGGCTAGGCAAGGAAGGGGCCGGGGGTGGGCGTTCCGGGCAGTCCCACCGGCCCGTGAGTTTGGAAGCGAGGCGCAATGGGGGAGACGGCTTGGCGCCTTTGCGAGAAACTTTGGGAAGTTTCGCCCCAGGTTTGGTCGTAGCAGCGACTGCCCGGAACCCTCACCCCCTGCCCCCTCTCCCGTGACGAGCCACACGGGAGAGGGGGCAGGGGGTTCTCTGCGCTTTCTAAGCCTTCGGGAGCAACGAGGGTTCGCGCTTGATCCCCAGCGTGTCCAAAACGAGATCGACGTTGCCTTGGGCCAGGCGTGTCATCTCCTCTCGCTTGCGCGCGACGATCTTCCCGTTGCGCTCGCGGTCCTTGGCAAAGGCGAGGTAGGCGTCGAGCAGCCGAGTGGGGGTGAGGCCCTGCATGGCGACGGGAGAGCCGACGTCCAGGAGCCGCGCAAGGGCGGTGACCTTCGGGTCGTAGTTCACCATCAGCGGCGGCACGCCGACGGTCGCGGCGAGGATCCCCGCGTGGAGGCGCATCGCGACGATCCCGTCGAGGCGCGCCATCCGCTGCTGGACCTGCATGGGGGTCTGGAGCTTGCGGATGTCGGGGATCTTGCCGCCCTGGCTCTTCGAGATCGCCTCGATGAGCGGCCCGTCGTTCGCCCGATCCATCTCGACGAGTACCGGCATCACGCCGGCGCCATAGAGCAGGCGGCAGAACTCGCCGAAGAGGGCGACCACCTCCCTCGCACCCTTCTTTCCGAACGGCCGGGGCGCGATGCCGACGCTCTTCATCCCCCCCGCGCCGAAGGCCTGCACGTCCTCGTGCCCCGTAGGCGGAGGGAGCAGGAACGCCGGGTCCGCCGTGACGCGGATAGGCTTCGTCACCCCGAGCGCCTTCAGAGCCGCCATCGAGCTGGGATCGCGCACGGCGACGGCGTCCGCCAGGTTAAACGCGCTCGCCGCCATCCGCTTGCCCAGGAACGAATTCAGGGGTCCCACCCCCTGCCCCACGAGCACGACCTTCTTGCCCTGCGACTTCGCGCTCTTGACGAGATTCGCGTAGTAGTGGACGCTCGCCACGCTCGACACGTCCTGGAAGATGCTCCCGCCGGGGAAAACCAGGGCGTCGCACTCCCCGATCGCCGCGTTCACGGCCTTCATGTCCCGCCGCGGAATCGAGCGCATACCGTAGAGCCGGAACGTCTCTTCGGGGTTGCCACTCAGCACCGCGAGGTCGACCGGCGCGTCGCCGAGGCCGCCGACGAGCCCGAGCATGATCGCGTCGTCACCGAGGTTTCCGCTCCCCAGGTACCCGGCGAGGAGAACTCGCGCCACCTAGGGGCTCACCCTCTTCAGCACCCCTCCGATCACGGCCCACAGCACGAGGCCCAGGATACTCCCCATCACGAGCCCGATCCCCACGCGGGCGATACTCAGCATGATGGGCGTGTGCAAATGGCAAAGAGTATTAACAATGCTCGTCTGCCCCATCGCACCCAGCGCGAGAGCGACGGCGGTCGCGGGACCGAGCGCGAGGGGTATGGGGGTTGAGGGTTGAGGGTTGAGCCCATCCCCGTCCCCCGTCCCCCGCCCCCGGCGAAGCCGGCTGAGCATTCCGATCCCGATGATCAGCAGCGGGTGGCCCACGAAAAACTCCTTCGTGCGAGGCCGGACGAAGAGGCCCTCGTCGAGGAACTTGCGCAGGAGCAGCTCCGGGCCGCTCGCGCCCGCGGGGCTCTCGTTGCCCGTGCGCAGGACCATGAACCCCAGACCGGCGATGATGGCGAGGCCCAGAAACGCCGTGCCCCAGGTGATCTGGGTCCGCAGGACGGAGCGCACGTCCGCCAGCCGGGCGATGTAATAGGCGCCGACGAGGAGGATGGGGAGGAAGACGGATATCTTCACGCCGGGAAAGACATCGGCGCGAATGAAGTACGGCAGGGCGTTCAGCAGACCCGCGACACAGAGCCCGCCGACGATGGAAAACCCGCTGACGAGGAGAAAGCCCAGCAGCGGGTTCCGCGGGCGGAGGGTGTCGAGCACCAAGAAGCCCGCGAGGGGAAATACGATGGAGGCCGTAAAGGCGGCGATCTGCCGCCCCTCCTCCCGCAGGCATCCCAGCACCATCACCGCCAGCAGCGCCGCGCCCACGGCCCGGAGCAGACGGTTTCGCACAAACGCCATGCCGACGTAGTAGCCCACGGGCGCGATGGCGAGCCCGATGAGCAGGAACAGCCACCGAGGCACGTTCGACTCCTCGAAGGGCCTGGGAGTGCCTAACTTTCCGTTCTCGGCCTTGATGGTGTTCGAGATATCGCTCACGAACTCACCGAA
>JAUJNV010000218.1 GCA_030447945.1 Fimbriimonas sp.
CACCCAGACACGATTCCCCTGGTAGAGCGAGTAGCGCCCGTTCGGCACCGCCCCTGCGGTCGCAGTCCAGTCGGCCACGCTCCCGGCTCCGGTCCACTGCTTCGGGGTGTCGGTGCCGTTCATTCCGTAGAGCGGCCCCTGGCCGCCCTGAGCGGGCGCCTGGACCCACTCCCACCGCTGCCCGGCGGTCACGGTGCCGATCTCCGTCACGGTCCCCGAGGAGTCGATCGAGTAGAGCTTCGTCCCACCGGCCCCGACGAGAACAGTGGGGGTGTGCGCGGCGAAGAGCGAGTGCAGGGCCACCGGAGGGGTGGCGAAGGTCACGACACCGTCGCGCTTGCGAATCGCCCCCCGTGCGGTTGACACCACGTTGCGGGTCGGCTCGCGCGCCTCGTTGTCTTGGAGGTTGTACGGGGCGCTCTCAGCGTTGACGCCGCCACGGAAGTCGGCGAAGAGGTAGGGCGTGCCCCTCATGCGACCACCGGAGGGGTGACCTGAGCGACAGCGGCCTGTGTCGAGCGGTTCGTGACCTTGGAGTAGACGGCCGAACCCACGGTCTCCATCGCACACCACGAGTCCGAGTCGGGGTTCTTCACCGCTGCCTGCTGTACGGCCTCGAGCGGAGTGGGCGCGGTGAAGGCCCCCGCGTAGGCCCACTGGTTCTTCTGGCCTTCCTTGAGCACGAGGTAGGCGGGCATCAGCTCCACATCCCCGCCACGCGGCGCACACGGCCGCGGTCGGTGTGCTGGACGTCGGACTTCATCAGCCCGAGCTCGCGCTGCCATTCGCCCTGGTAGTAGTTGGCCATCTCGGGGTCGTCCTCGGCCCGGTAGAGCTTGTAGCGGGCGTAAGTGACGAGAAGATCGACGTACTCCGGGGGGAGACTGGGCGTGTCGGCGTCGTTCAGGAGAGCGGTCGCGCCCTTCAGGTAGCGGAGCTCGAGCGCGTAGACACCATCGGGGATCGGGTAGAGCACGAGCTGATCGGCGAAGACGGCGTAGTTCGCCGGCCGCCCCGAAGCCGTGCGCGCCTCGTCGATCTCCTGTATCCCGACCGCCTCGAGCGTTTCTCGGCGGCTCGGCTCGCGCAGGCTCGTGACGCGCACGTCGTCGGCCGGGAGGGAGTAGGCGCTCTGACCGGCGACGGTGGTGACGGCCGCCGTGGCCTCGAGGCCCGGAACGGTCATGTTGCGGGCGATGCGGGAGAGCCCTTCGTTCATCCACGTCTTCACTCGAGCGCGGTACTTGGTCGCGTCGAAGTCGTCGCCGAGCGCCTCGTCCTGGAGGTCGAGGAACGTACGACTCGCGAGCCCCACATCCAACTGCTCGTCGTCGAAGAAAAACACTCCTCCCGTGTCCCACACCGCGTCGTAGACCCCCGGGGCAGGAGCGGAGATCGTGATCTCGTAGGCCCACGAGCCAACGGGGTCCTCTGCGATCCCCGCCGTGGTGCGAGCGAGCACGTCCACGTCATCAGAGACACGGCGGAGGCGGAAGCCGAGGCCCGCAGCATCGCCAGGAGGAACTCCGTTGATCGAGAAGATGACCTGCTCGCCGGGGCGGGCGGTCCTCACTTCCCGACCCACCCGGTGTTCCCGGTGCCCGACTCCTTGACGTAGAGAGAGGTGCCGGCGCCGCCATCGGTGCGCCGGTAGTGCGAGCCGATGGGGGCGGTCACGACGCCCTCCGGGGTCCCGGCCCCCATGAACGACGCCACGGTCGAGCCGGCGACTCTCACCACGACTCCGGCGCCGAGGGTCAGCTTGGTCGTGGTGAGGATCACGTTCAGGCCGATGGTCATCTCCGTCCCGCCGTCGACCGAGATGCCGAGGGTGCCGCTCGGGATCACGCATCCGGTGACGAGGCACCGGGTCGGCGCGCCGCCGGAGGAGTTGAAGCGGATCTGGTACTGCGTGCCCGCCCCGTTGTCGTAGAGCTTGGCCCCGACGATGGTGGTCTTCTGCGCGCTTCCGGCGATCCCGTCGGCGGTGTTGGAGTAGAACTCGCCGCCGTTGACCGTGGAGGTGACGTTGCCCCCGCTGAGGCCGTCGAGGTTCAGCCCTCGGCCGGTGTTGTTGCGCGAGAGGCAGTCAGCAAAGATGAGCTTTGACCACGCCTCCCCTGCCGAGGCGGCGGCGCTGAACCCGTGGGAGCCGTTGCTCTGCGATGTGCATCCAAGGCACGACCAATCGGAGGTCTGGATGCGAATCCCGATTCCTGTGGAGGAGGCCACAACGAGCCCCTGTGCCCGGCCGGTTGCTCCCCCGGAGGCCCCTTCGGGGGCGATGTGGACGCCGGGCCCACCCGAGGAGACGACGTGGTCGCCCTCGAGCAGCGTGTCCCTCCCAGCGGCAACGCCTATGCCCGCGAAGGGCAGGTTGTTGACCTGGATGCCCGAGAGGCAGACGTTCTCCAGGGTGTTGTGGCTTGTCCGGTTCCCCCGCCCGAGCTTGGGCTGGAGGTAGATGCCAAACCCGTCCGTGTCGAAGATGTGATTCCGCGAAAACTTGGTGAACTCGCAGATGAAGGTCGGAGTGGCGTACATCGCCAGCCCGTAGCCCGAGACGATCCGTGACTCCATGGTGGAGAGGTTGGGGTCGGCTCCGCTCAGGTTGACGTAGACCGTGTTCGT
>JAUJNV010000219.1 GCA_030447945.1 Fimbriimonas sp.
AAGAGGTAGGTCCCGACGTCGCCCGCTTCTTCTACCTGATGCGGAGCCACGACACCCACATGGACTTCGACATCGATCTTGCGAAGCAACAGAGCGACGCGAACCCGGTCTACTACGTCCAGTACGCGCACGCCCGGATATGTTCGGTCCTACGCAAGGCGGAGGAGGCGTTGGGCGTTAAGGCGTTGGGCGTTGGGGAGAATTCTTCATCTAACGCCTTAACGCCTGAACGCCCCAACGCCTCCCTCCTCACCCATCCCCGCGAGCTCTCCCTGGTCAAGAAAATCCTCGACCTCCCGTGGGAGACGGCGCGCTGCGCAGAAGACTACGGCGTCCACCGCCTCACGACCTACGCCGTCGAACTAGCGCGCACGTACCACCACTTCTACGACGCCTGCCGCGTGATCCAGCCCGAGCAGCCGGAGCTCTCCGCCGCCCGCGTCGCCCTCTGCCAGGCCGCCCGCGTCGCCCTCCAAGCCACCCTCGACCTCCTCGGCATCAGCGCCCCGGAGCGGATGGAGCGTGAAGAGGCGGTTGCCACCGCGTGAGAAAACTCGATCTTGCCGGGGCAAGGGTGTCCGAGGTTAGAGGCAAGCGCCGCAAGATGCGCCACCTCTTCAACTGGCCGAAAGAGCTGACGGGCTTCATTCCGGTTGAGGACTTCCCCGGTCGCGGCCTGTGGCACTCGCACCTGCCGGCTCATCAAGCCATCGTCGACCACCCGCTCGCAAAGCCATATTTTCGCCGCCGATGCGCTCAGGCTTTGATCGACGCCGCCGAAACGCTTCAGGCTAACTGTGACGCGGCTACGTTGCCTGCTCGAGCCGCAGCGCTCATCACACTGCCAGAACTCTGGGACAGCACCCTCGACCTGTTCTTCGATGAAGACGCCCTGCGGGCTGTTGTCGACGCAATGCAACCGCTTCCCGACCGGAGCCTGGTTCGCGAATGGAGCCTTCGCTTGCCCCGTGGCTTCCATGAGCGAGGGTTTGAGTTTCCTTTTAACGACGGCCTCGACTTGCCCCGCTACGAGCTTTGGGCGGTCGTGAGACAGGACGGGACGGGTTGGGCCACCACTTCGGCCGGATGGGATGCCCCAACTGGACGACTCTGAGGGCGTAGACGTACAGGGAGCTATGTTGACAAGAGCCCTTATCGGATTAGTCGCGGGAGGCGCCGCCGGCTTCGGCTACCACTTCCTGATGCGCTGCGCCGGCTCGACGTGAATCAACCAGCGGGTGCCGGCGGTGCCGGTCATAGCCTTCGCGCTCATTGGGCTCGGGATCGCCCTCGGCTCCGCTCGATAGAATGAGCGCAACTATGTGGAAAACTCGGACCACTAGACGCTTGACTCCAGAAGGTGCACATCTCTAAGCTAGTTCTTCCTAAGGAGGAAGATGATGTCAAGAGTGGTTCATTTCGAGCTGGTCGCCGAAGACCCTGAGCGGGCGACCAAGTTCTACAGCGACGCGTTCGGCTGGACGACGCAGAAGTGGGGCGGACCGGAGCCGTACTGGTTGGTGACCACGGGTGAAGACGGCCAGATCGGCATCAACGGCGGGATCATGCGCGGTCCGGACATGCAGAAGACCGTCATTACGATCGGCGTGGAAGACGTGGATGCCGCGTGCGCCAGGCTCGGTCAGGCGGGCGGCGAAGTCGTCCAGCCGAAGATGACGATCCCCGGCATCGGATACCTCGCCTACTGCAAAGACACCGAGGGGGTCATGTTCGGCGTCATACAGCCGGACAGCTCGGCGGCGTAGCAAGGGAGTGTCAAGTATCGAGTGTTAAGTGTTGAGGAGGATGGCTCCGGCTTGGACACTTAACACTCGATACTTGACACTCCCCTATGTCCCCCTCAACGCCCAACGCCCAACGCCCAACGCCGATGGCTCTGGCCGTCTACATCCACGTCCCCTTCTGTCCCACCAAGTGCGGGTACTGCGACTTCAACTCATACGCGATGCAGGGCGACATCGTGGAGCGCACCGTCTCGGCGACGGCCGATGAGATTCGTCGCTCCCCCTGGCGGGGCCGGCCCGCCAAGACGATCTTCTTCGGCGGAGGGACGCCCACCTACCTGGAGGAAGGCCAGCTCCTGCGCATTCTGGAGGCCGCCCTCGAGACCCATCCACCCGAAGACGACGCGGAGATCACGAGCGAGGCCAATCCGGGAACGGTGGACGTCTCCAAGTTCCTCGCCATGCGGCACGCCGGTTTCAACCGGCTCTCCCTCGGCGCGCAAAGTTTTCTCGATTCCGACCTTCTCACCCTCGGCCGCGTCCATAATAGCGGCGAGATCGAGCGCGCTGTCGGCGCGGCGCGCGAGGCCGGTTTCGATAACTTGAACCTCGACCTGATGTTCGCCCTCCCCCAGCAGAGCCTCCACGCCTGGCGCCGAAACCTCGAGCGGGCCCTCGCCCTCCGCCCCGAGCACCTGAGCCTCTACTGCCTCACCATCGAGCCGAACACCGCCTTCTACAAAAAGCATCTTCGGGGCGCCCTAGACCTCCCCGACGACGACGCTCAGGTTGCGATGTACGACGAATGCCTCGCCCGCACTGCCGAGGAAGGCTTCACCAAATACGAGATCTCGAACTTCGCGAAGCCGGGCCG
>JAUJNV010000003.1 GCA_030447945.1 Fimbriimonas sp.
CGCCCCCGGCCCCGCGCGGCCCCACCCGCCCGCCGGCGCCCCCCCCCCCCACCCCGACGGCCCCGGCCCGCCGCGCCACCCCCCGCACCGCCCCCCGCCCCACACCCGCCCCCCCCAAGAGACGCTCGAGATGCTCGCGCACTACACGCACCAAGCGGAGCGGGGCGAGAGCATGAAGGCCCGCATCCTCCTGCGCTGGGGCGGCGTGCGTTCGATGGACCTCGATCTCCACGAGCCAAACCTCTCCGCCCTCGACTTCCGGCGCGAAGGAGACGACATCCTCTCCCTCCTCGACACCTTCAGCGGCCGCGACGGCCGCATCGTCTCGCAGACATTCGAGGCCGTGTTGATGCAGGTCAAGCCCCGGTCGGAAGACGAGCCCGCACGGCTGCGCTACGAATAGCGTGTGGGTCGGGCTTCCAGCCCGAGAAAGACGGCTTTTGGCAGGCCGCAGCTCAGGGCGGCTCTAGCGGGGACGTATTGACGCCCGAGAGGTTGCAGGCAACGCAGTGCCCACGCAGGCACGGAGCCTGCGACTACAGCGGCTCCGCGTCTAGGGGAAGGGCACGCCTTCATCGTACGCTGAGTAGCTGCTCCCTGAGGATGTCGGCACAGCACTCATAATCAGCATATGCACCCGAGCGAGCTCTGGCACGGGCGGGGGCTCGGTCCGCGCGCGGCGCGCGCCGCGCTCGCTCCCGTCTCGTGGCTTTACGCCCTCGGGTGGCAGACTTATCTGGCCGCTTACCAGGTCGGCCTCAAGCGGTCGAAGAAGCCGCACATTCCGGTCGTCTGCGTGGGCGCTCTCACCGTTGGCGGGAGCGGCAAAACCCCCTTTGCTCTCCACGTCGCGGACGTTATGCGCGGGCTGGGGCGCGACGTGGTGCTCGGGATGAGCGGCTACGGCGGTCCCGCCGAGTCGGGAGCGAGGCTCGCACCGGAGGGTCCGCTGGACGCGCGGGAGTGGGGGGACGAGCCGGCCATGGCGCGGCTGCTCCGGCCCGATCTTCCGCTGGTGGTCGGGCGGCGGCGCGTGCTCGCGGCGGAGCTCTGCGCACGGGAGCGGCCGGGGGCCGTGCTGCTCATGGACGACGGGTTCCAGCACCTGCCGCTGCGCAAACACCTAAATCTGATTCTCGACGACCCCGCGCCGGACAACGCCCGAACCCTCCCCGCCGGGCCGTACCGGGAACCCCGCGGCAACCGGAGGCGGGCGGACCTCGTGCTGCCGGGCGAGTTTCGCATCGAGGGCGGGATCGTCGGCCTCTTTCGGCCCAATGGCACGCCGCACGAGCCGGCAAGGGCCATCGCGGTCTGCGCGCTGGGGGAGCCGGGCGGGTTTCTGCGCGGCTTGGCGGAGCGGGGCGTCGAGGTGGCGCACGCGCAACTTCTGCCAGACCACGACCCGTTGGACGCGGGTACCCTCCTGGAGCGCCTGCCTCCGGATCTGCCGGTGGTTGTGACGGCGAAGGACTGGGTAAAGCTCCGCGAGCGGCCCGACGCGGGGAGCCGGGAGTTCCTGATCGCGCGGCACGAGGTCCGCGCCGAGCCCGCCGGGGCGTTCCGCGACTGGCTGGCGTCGAGGCTCGATGGGCGTCTTTAGCAGGGTTTTTCTGGGGGGAGTGGCGGGCGGCGCCTTCGGCCTGGCGGAGCGCACCTTCCGGAAGTCGAGCCTGGAAGCCGCCGAGCGCAAGGGGCAGCGCTTGGGCGAGCTGCTCTACAAGGTCGACGCCAAGCACCGAAGACGGGTCCTCTCCAATCTGGAGATCGCCTTTCCCGAGTGGTCGCCGGAGCAGAGGGAGGCCACGGCCCGCCAGAACTTCCGCCACTTCGGCCTGGTCCCGGCCGACTTTCTCCGCACCCCGGTTCGCACCCCGGAAGAGGTGATGAGGAGCACGGAGGTCGAGGGGAGGGAGCACCTGGAGGCGGCGCGGTCGCTCGGAAAAGGGGTGCTGCTCAGCAGCGCGCACCTGGGAAACTGGGAGCGGATGCCCCACTGGTTTTCGAGCGCCGGGCATCCGATGCTCGGCGTGGCGCGGCGGGCGAACCAACGGGCCGTCGAGTCGCGGTTGTCCCGCTACCGGGAGATGACGGGCCTGGAGGTGATCGAGCGCGGCGTGGCCGCGCGGCCGATGATCCGGGCGCTGCGCGAGGACCGGGTCGTGCTGCTGCTGCCGGACCAAAACGGCGAGGAGTGCTTCGTGCCGTTCTTCGGCAAGTCCACCGGCACGACCCTTGGCCCCGCCATCCTGCACCAGCGCACCGGCGCGGCGCTCCTGCCTGGCTACTACGTCCGCACCGGTCCCGGCGGCTACCGCCTCGTGCTGCTGTCCCCGATCGACCCCGCCAACGAGGAGAAGGATCCCGAGGCGATCATGACGGCGCTCAACCTCGCGCTCGAAGGCGTGATCCGCCGCTACCCGGAGCAATACCTGTGGATGCACAACCGCTGGAAGGCCTCACGGCTGAGGGGACTTGTTTAGTGGTGGGTAGGTGGTGGGGACAGGGGACAGGGGACAGAGAAGGGCTATACCTCAACCACCAATAATCCCACGGCCCACGACCCACTACTCACCACTCACTAAAGAACAGCCACAATCTCCCCGTGGCTTCCGCTCTGGATTGGCTTGCCGCGCGTTCGCTCGGCTTGGCAGCGCGGCCGTTCCTGAACCGCGACGTCGCCGTTGTCGAGCGGCGCGGGGAGCGGATGGGGAACCTGCTGTACCGGATCGACCGGAAGCACCGGGAGCGGGCGCTTTCGAACCTGGAGATGGCGTTCCCCGAGTGGAGTCCGGAGCAGCGCGTGGCGACGGCGCGGGGCGTGTTCGGGCACTTCGGGCTCGTGGGCGCGGACTTCTTCCGCACTCCGGCGCGCCCGCCGGAGGAAATTCCGGGCACCACGGAGACGGAGGGGCTGGAGTATCTGGAGGAGGCCGTCGCGGCCGGGAAGGGCGTGATCCTCAGCTCGGGACACCTGGGCAACTGGCACCGGCTGTGGCACTGGCTCACGTCCACGGGGCGGTCTCTGAACATCGTCGCGCGGGAAGCTAAACAAGGGGGGATTGAGGATCAAATGCAGGGCGTCCGCAACGCGACCGGCCTGACGGTGCATCGTCGCGGGAGCGCGATGCACCCGTTGCAGGACGCGCTGCGGCGTGGCGAGGTCGTGGGGCTGCTGCCGGATCAGAACTCGAAGCACTGCTACGTCCCCTTCTTCGGCAAGCCCGCCGGCACCGTCGTCGGCCCCGGCCTCCTGCACCAGCGCACCGGCGCGGCGCTCCTGCCCGCCTTCTTCGTGCGCACCGGGCCCGGCCGGTATCTCATGAGTATTCGCCCGCCCCTCGATCCGGAGAACCGGGAAACGGATGTGGAGGCGCTGGCGGCGCTCGTCAACGCCCAGATCGAGAGTGCGGTGCGGCAGTGGCCCGAACAGTGGCTCTGGATGCACGACCGCTGGAAGAGCGCGCGGAAGAAGGGGCTGTTGTGAGAAAGGGCGTTGGGCGTTGGGCGTTGGGCGTTGGGGGAGAAGGCTCCCCAACGCCCAACGCCCAACGCCCAACGCCTTCTTCCTCCCTCGCGTCCTCATCGTCCGCTTCTCCGCCATCGGCGACTGTGTGATGGCGGCTTGGGCGGCGACGGCGTTGCGGGAGGCGCAGCCGGAGGCGTTCGTGGGGTGGGCGGTCGAGTCGCGGTGCGCGCCGGTCGCCGAAGTGGGGCAGATGCTGAACGAGCGCGTGGACTTTCCTCGCGACCGATGGCGCAAGGCGCGGTGGTCGCCGAAGGTTTGGCACGAGCAGCTTTCCTGTTCGCCCGCCTCCGCCGCCTGCGCTTCGACGTCGGCGCGGACCTTCAGGGGCACTCGAAGACCGCGCTCTGCCTGCGCCTCGCCGGGCCGAAGCGACGGGTCGCCGCGCGGGGAACGGACGGGCTCGCGAAGCGGCTCAATCAGGTCGTGGGCCCGGCCCGGCCCACCTGCACACGGTGGAGTGGAACCTGGAGGTGCTTCGGCGTCTGGGGCTGGAGATCGAGATGCCCCGGCGGCCCGTCATGCCGAACTACCCGATTCCCAGTCAGGTGCGGGGCGCGGGGCGGCTGGCGACCATCTCCGTCTCGGCGGGGCACCGTGCGAAGGCGTACCCGGTGGAACATTGGCGGACGGTGGGGGAAGCACTGGTACGCGAGGGGTGGCGGGTTGCGTACCTGGGCGGGCCGACCGACCCGTCACTGGAGCACCCCGGCGCGACCGACCTCGTCGGCCGGCTCCCGCTGGAGAGCACCGTCGCGGCGGTCGCGGCAAGCGATCTGCACCTTGCGGCGGACACGGGACGGGCCACATGGCGGCGGCCTACGGGGTGCCGGTGGTGTCCGTGTTCGGCCCCACGAACCCGGTGTGGTACCGCCCGTACACCGAGCGGGGAATCGTGCTCAAGGAAGGCAAGCGCACGGAAGACGTGCGTCCGGAGGCCGTGTTGGAGGCGGCGCGGGAGCTTTATGCCCGAGCGGTTTCTCCTTAGCCGCCTGTCGGCCTTGGGCGACACGGTCTGCTCGCTGCCGGCCGCGATGGCGCTGAAGCAGGGCTTTCCCGAGTGCCACATCACCTGGGCGGTCGATCCGCGCTTCGCGGGGATTGTGGAGTGCTGCGAGGCGGTGGACGAGGTCGTGCGGGTGAAGCCCTCCTGAAGACCATCCCCACTTACCCCGAGTCGTTCGACGCGACGCTCGATCTCCAAGGGCTGCTCAAGAGCGCTTTGTGCGTGATGCGGGCGAAGGCGAAGCGGAAGGTCGGGTACCACTGGCAGCGCGAGGGCTCGTGGCTCTTCAGCGGGCGCGTGCAGCCGGACCCCACGTCGTTCCACGTCGTGGATCAGTACGTGGACGTGGCGCGCGCGGTCGGGGGCGTCATGGACCGGGCCGAGTTCGGTCTGCGGCCCCGAGAGGAAGATTTGGTTTCGGTGCGGGGAAAACTGACGGAAGCAGGGGTGGAGGGAAAGTTCGTCGCAGTGAACGCGGGGGCGGGATGGGCGACGAAACGCTGGCCCGCCGAGCATTTCGCCGCGCTGATCGCAGAGTTGCCCTACGTGCCCTGCGTGCTGATCGGAGGCCCGGGGGATCGGGAGGTGGCGGAAGCGGTTCGCGCGGGCGCGCCCGGGGCGCCCAGCCTCGTGGGGGAGACGAGCGTGCGCGAGCTCGTCGCCCTCCTCTCGCTCGCTTCCGCCCACGTCGGCGGCGACACGGGCAGCACGCACATCGCGGCGGCGCTCGGCGTTCCGGCGGTCGGGCTCTACTCCCCTCACGCGCCCCCGCCGATCCTGCCCTTACGGGCAGATCGAGCGCTGCCACTACGATCCGGCGGGGCTGTCCCATATCCGGCCGGAGGCCGTTCTGAAGACGGTGCGAGAGGCGTTGGCGTGACTCTCGAAGAGGCGCTGCGGGCGCGCGAGGGGAAGCGGCTCGTGTTCACGAACGGGGTGTTCGACCTGCTCCACGCGGGGCACGTGCGCTACCTGGAGGAGGCCCGCGCTCTGGGCGACCTCCTCTTCGTCGGCGTGAACTCCGACGCTTCGGTCCGCCTTCTCGGCAAGGGGCCGGATCGCCCCTTGAACCCGCTGGAGGACCGGATGGCGGTGCTCCAGGCCCTGCGGTTGGTGGACGGGGCTATCCCGTTCGACGGGCGAACGCCCGAGCCGTTGGTCGAAGCGCTACGCCCGGAGGTCTACGCGAAGGGCGGCGACTACCGAATGGAGGACCTGCCGGAAGCCCGGATCGTGGGCGCCTATGGCGGCGAGGTCCGCTTGCTGCCCTTCCTCGAGGGCCGCTCGACGACGGGCCTCTTAAAGAGGATGGACCGGGAGTGACGCCTGGGACCGCGCTCGTCCCGAGCGCATCCGAAGCTGCGTCGTGAGCCCAACCGGAAAGTCCATCGGGTTCCGGATGCGCTCGGGACGCGCGCGGTCCCAGGGGAGAGTGAATGGCCGTCTTTGATCCGGACCCCTCACTTCGTTGGGCGTTTTGCATGACGCACCCCGACGACGAAATCTCTATCTGCGCGTGGTTACGGCGCGTGGCGCGGTCGGGCGCGCCGGTCTATGTCTCCTGGACCCACAGCAACCCGACTCGGGAGCGGGAGGCGCGTAACGTGGCGGCGATGCTGGGGGTGCCGGAGGAGAACCTGCGGTTCTTTGGGGCGACGGACGGCAGCGTGTGCGACGAGATGCCCGCGCTCCTGCCCTTCTTTAGCGACTGGCTCGGTAAGGTGCGGCCCGACCGCGTGGTGTGCGGTGCCTTCGAGCAGGGGCACTTGGACCATGACGCCACGAACCTCCTCGTGAACCGCAGCTTCGGCGGGCCGGTGCTGGAGGTCCCGTTCTATCACACCTACACGACGCGCCTCCAAACGATGAACCGCTTCGCCGATCCGCGTGGCGAGGAGACGCTGCCCCTCGACCCCGATGAGCGGCTCCTGAAGCTCGCCGTCGCCAAGAGCTACCCCAGCCAGAACATCTGGTCCGTGCTCGTGGCCTACGAAGCGTGGCAGCGCGCCCGCCTGCGCCCCCCGCGCCTCCTACGCACCGAGCGAATGCGCCTCCAGACCCACCGCCACTTCCTCAAGCCCAGCCTGCCCGTGAGGCTGGCGAGGCGGGTCGAGCGATCGGCGAAGTGGGCGAGGTGGGTGAGGGCTGTGCGGGCGTTAGGGCCTTAGGGCGTTGGAGAAGGCTCCGGAACGCCTAAACGCCCCAAACGCCCAACGCCCTCTCGCTATAATGCCTCCCGTGAAGCTCGTCGTCTGCATCGTGAACAACCGGGACAAGGGGCGGCTGAGCGCGGAGATGGTCCGCGCGGGGTTCAAGTTCACGGTTATCGGCACCACCGGGGGATTCCTGCGGGAAGGGAACAGCACGTTCCTCATCGGTGTGGAGGAAGAGGAGCTGCCCGCGCTGCAGAAGATCGTGCAGCAGCACAGCCAGAGCCGCGAGCAGCTCGTGAACGTCATGCCGTTCGAGGCAAATCCGCCCGGCGCGTTCGTGCCGAGCCCCGTGAAGGTGCCGATCGGGGGTGCGGTGATCTTCGTGCTGAATGTCGAGGGGTTCCACCGCTATTAGCACGAGCGAAGGGCTGGAGAGCCTCGCTGGACTCGACGGGGCGAAGCGGGTGGTGCGGCGGCTGGCGACGGGGGGGGCGGGCGCGCACGCCGTGCTCCTCTACGGCGCGCGGGGCTCGGGCAAGGGGACGCTCGCGAACCTGCTCGCCCAGGCTTGGCTCTGCCGAGAGCCGACGGAAGACGGGGCGGACGGTGCGTGCCGTGCGTGCATGGCGTTCGAGCGCGGGAACAGCCCCGACCTCCTGCGGATAGCGCCGACCGGAAACAGCAGCATCATCAAGGTCAACGCGATTACGGAAGGTAAACCTTCGGAAGATAACCCGACACCCCTGCTGGATTTCTTCCGCACGCCCCCCCTTCTTTCGCGGCACAAGGTCGTCGTCATCCGGGAGGCGCACCGGATGAACGGAGACGCGTCGAACGCCCTCCTGAAGACACTGGAGGAGCCCCATCCGCACGCGCGGCTCGTGCTCACCACGACGAGCGTCGGGGCGGTGCTCCCGACGATCCTCTCCCGCTGCCTCGGCGTCGCGTGCGAGTTGCCGAGGGAGGAGGAGGTGCGGCGGATGTTTCCCGAGGCGACGGAGGACGACCTTCGGCTGGCGGAGGGGGCGCCCGGGAGGGTGCAGACGATTCTGAAGAGGAAGGAGAGGTATCGGCGCATCGCGGACTTCGCCCGGGGACTGGCAAAGCGGAACCCCGTTGAGGCGCTCGTCGCCGCGGAGGAGTTTCGGGCGCTGTGCGATGGGCTCGACGATGAATCGGGCGCGCGCGCGGCCAACGCGGAGGGTTTGGACCTCCTCGCGTCCTTCCTCGCCCGCGAGCCGGGGGCGGACCCGCGCTGGGCGCAGATGGCGGTCGAGGCGCACCGGAGGGTCGTGGGGAACGTCAGCGCGCCGATCGTGTTCGACGCTCTTTTCGCGGCGATGCTGCGGAAGGGGCGCGCCTAGTGGCAAGAGAGGGTGAGTCCCCGCAAATCCGAGGGGTTTTTTTGGCTGTTTCGCCGTTTCGGGAACACCGGGCTCGTCGCGGCCCGTATCCCCCTTCGATCCCCAGGGAGACTATCGACCCGATGCCCCTTACCGCCTTTCGACAGGCACACGCGACCGCCATGGATACCCTCGAGCGAGAGCCCCTCTTCGAGGTCCTCGTGCGGGATTCCCACAAGCAGGCTTACGCCCTCGCGTACCGGCTTACCGGGAACGCGAGCGAAGCGGAGGACCTGGTGCAAGAGTCGTACCTGCGCGCCTTCCGCTTCTTCCACCGCTACGACCCGTCTCTGCCCTTCGCGGGGTGGCTGTACCGAATCATGAGCAACGCGCACATCGACGCGGTGCGGCGGCGGGGCAGGATTCGCACGACGAGCCTGGAGAACTCCGGAGCGGATGGAGCGACGACCTGGGAGCTTCCGGACCCGGAGTCTTCGCCGGATCGTCAAATGCTCCACGAAGCGCTCGACGGGCCCGTGCAGTCAGGGTTGCTCGCGATGAATCCGGAGTTCCGAACGGCGGTCCTGCTCGCGGACGTAGAAGGGCTTGCGTACGAAGAGATCGCCGAGATTATGAGCACCTCCGTTGGCACCGTCCGCTCCCGCATCCACCGTGGGCGAAAGCAGCTTCGCTCGTACCTGCTCAAGCACGCGCCCCAGACGTATAGGAGCCTCTGCGATGCACTGTAAGGCCACCCAGAATCGACTTTCGGCATACCTGGATCGTGAGTTGACCGGGCACGAGATGCTCGAGGTCCGCGCTCACCTGGGCACGTGCAACGCGTGCCGTGAGGAGCTCGATGCCCTGCGGCTGCTGAAGCGCCTCTTGGGAGCGGCCCCGGCCCCGGCGCCTCCCGCCGGGTTCGAGCAGCGGCTCGCGGCGAGCCTTACTCGGCCGGAGCCGATCAGTGCCCGGCCCGCCTTCGGCTTCCCGGTCGCCATGTTCGCGGGCGTGGCCGCCTGCTCGATGTTTTTGATGCTCGGATTGCTCCGCGTCGTCGGTGGCTCGGCTCCGCCGGCCAACGTGGTCTCCCGCCCTCTGCCTCGCCCGTCCTCGCCCGTGGCGACGCCCGTCGCCCTCGAAGTTCAGCGGGACCAGATGCTCCATGTGGGAAGCGATCCGATGTTGGGCGCTCCGGTGGTAACCGCTTTCCATGGTGAACGCTAGGGCCCTCGCCTTCCTGGGCCTCGCGTCTATGATCGGCGGCTTTGCCCACGCGGATAAGCGTGGGCGTGAGCTTCTTATACGCGGCATGGGTCCCGGGTTCGGCGTCAACGTCGTGGCGACGCTCGTCCAGCGCGCGCCCAGCGGCGCGTATCAGACGTTCGAAGTCATCCGTGCCCGAGACGGCAAGGTCCGATTCCGGGTGCTGCAGCCCGCCCAGGTGTTGGGGACCATCACCGTCGACGATGGGGAGCGAAACCGCACCTATCGGCCCCACCAGAGGGTGCTGATGGACCAGGCTTCGATGCTCCGGGAGCGCCAGAGCGCACGCCAGCGGGTGGCCCTTGCCGAAAGGAACTACATCATCAGCGTGACGGGCGAGCGGCGCGTCGCTGGAAGGATCGCCGTTGTGGTGACCGCGAAGCCTCGCCACGCCGGGATCGACGAGAGGCGCTACGCCTTCGACCCCCGGACGGGATTCCCGCTGCGCCTCGACACCGTGGACGCTTCGGGCGAGGCGACGATGGCGTTCGAGGTGCGCAGTCTTTCCTACCCCAAGAACCTGACCTCCGAATCGTTTGAGCTGCGAACGCCCAACGAGGTCAAGTACATCCAATACCCTCGCCCTGTGCCCGTGCCGACCAAGGCGGAAGCGCGCCGCAAGGTGGGCTTCACGCCGAGGCTCCCGACGACGCTGCCTTTTGGATTCCGAGTGCGGGGGATGCTCGTAGACACGACGCGGGAGTGGAAGCGGCTGGCGGTGCGGATCAGCGACGGACTCGTCCACGCCACGGTCTACCAGTGGCTGCCGACCGCCGAAGGCGCGATTCACCCGGCTGTCGCGCAGGGCGATACGCTCGAGGACGACGGCGTTCAGTTAATGATCGTATCGCCGGACCTTTCCCGCGTGGCCCGCGAGCGCCTCCTGCGCGCCTTCGTGCGAGGTTCCGTGGACTTCTCTCCGTCCTTCGTGGACGTTATCTTGCCATGAGGCGGGCCTTTCGGCCTGCGGGCCGGCTTCCGGGACTCCGGCGGAACTAGCCTCCTGTCCCGCACGTTTTTCCTATCAGAAGAGCTCCTCGCATGAGGACCGCGCAGGAGCCTAACCTAAAGAGGATCAGCAAAGACATGAACCAGAAATCCCAGTCTCCCAAGGGGGCTTACATCACGCTAGCTGGCGGGTTTGCCGTCGGCGCGGTGTGTGTAGGCTCCATGTTCTCGGGGGCGACGGTAAGCCGCGCCCATGCGCAGCCCGAGCCGCGCCCGACGCCGGCCGTCGTCCGATCGGCCGGGAACGTGGCGGGGCTGCGCGTTCTCGATGAGTCGTTCGCTGATCTCGTGGATTTCGCGGCGCCCGCCGTGGTCAACATCAAGTCCGGCACGGCCCAGCAGCCCCGCGGCCAAGGCTCCGGCTTTATCATCCGCGCGGACGGCTACATCGTCACGAACGACCATGTCGTGGAAGGCGCGGAGACGGTGACCGTCACGCTCAAGAACGGGCGCGAGTATCAGGGCACCGTTAAGCGTGGCGACCAGACTGACATTGCGGTCGTCAAGATCGAGGCGAAGAACCTGCCGACGCTCCAGTTCGCGGACAGCGCGAAGATCCGGCCCGGCCAGTACAGCGTCGCCATCGGCTCGCCGTTCGGGCTGGAGAACACCGTCACCGTCGGGCACGTGAGCGCGATCGGGCGGCACCAGAACACCGATATCGGCGGGCGGCAGTACCCGGATCTCGTCCAGACGGACGCCGCGATCAACATGGGCAACTCGGGCGGGCCGTTGCTGAACATCAACGGCCAGGTGATCGGGGTGAACACGTCGATCTTCAGCATGACCGGCGCGAACCAGGGAATCGCCTTCGCGATTCCGAGCAACCAAGCCAAGTTCGTCTCCGACATGCTCATGCAGAAGGGCCGAATCACGCGCAGCATGCTGGGCGTGGGCTATCAGGATCTGCGCGAGTACCAGCTTCAAGAGCTCGGGCTGCCCGGGGGCGCTCGGGTGGAGCAGGTCTACGCGGGCGGCCCGGCGGCCGCGGCGGGACTCCAGAAGGAAGACGTGATCGTCCGCGTGGGCTCGGTGCCCATCCTGAAGGGTGCGGATCTGCCCAACACCATGATGACGAACGCTCCGGGGACGACCGTGCCCGTGGAGGTCGTTCGGTCGGGCGCGCGAAAGACGTTTCAGGTGAAGCTCGTGCCGTTCAAGGACGTCACGCGTCCAACCCGCCCGGCCGAGGGCGAGGGCCAGCCGAACCGTCGACGGCGGGCTCCCGGCGGGTCTCAGGAGATGCCCCGCATCCCCGACGAGCTTCGGCAGTTCTTCGATGGCGATCCTGCCTTCCCGAGCTTCCCCGGGCCCTCCGAGGAGGAGGGTGATGACGTGCCCCCGCTGCGGGGCGACGGCAGTGCCCGCCTCGGCGTGCGGGCGGGCGACATCAGCGACGAGCTGCGCGCCCGGTACGGCATTCCGAAGGACGTCCAAGGCGCTGTGGTGGATTCGGTCGAGCCCGGCTCGGTCGCGGCCCGCCTGGGGCTCCGCCCCGGCGACGTCGTGCAGGAAGTGGCGGGCAAGCGGATCAAGGGCGCTACGGACCTCGTAGAGGCCATGAAGGGCGTCCAGTGGGGCCAGAAGCGGCGCGTGAAGTTCGGCCGCTACGGCAAAGGCTCCGTCTCGATCCAAGAGCGGGACGTGACGTTCCGCTGAGCGCGGCTTCGCCGCGGTTGAAGGTTAAAGGTTTCAGGTTGCAGGTGAGGAGTCTGCAACCTGAAACCTTTAACCTTCAACCCAAAAAAAAGCCCCGAGGAAAATCCTCGGGGCTTTTTTTGCGGGCGGAAGGGACTTTCTACGCGCTCTTCCGGACCTTGGCGATCGCGTTGCCCGTGATCTCGTTCTTGACCGAGGCGGTCTCGAAACCCGCCTCGCGGGCCTGCTGCTCGATGGCATCGAGCAGAGCCTCCGGAACGCGGAGCTCGACGACCTCGCCGGTGTTCTCGAACACGACGACCTCCGAGCGCTTCGCCTGACAGTTCTCGATGCGACAGGGGAAGTATCCGTCCACGACGCCGATGTGATGGATGAGTCCTACTTCTTGAAGGGTGGAGAGGATGCGATACACGCTGACCACGTCGATCTTCCCGCCGCCGCCGATAATCTTCTCGTGGATCGCGTAGGCGCTGAGCGCCTTCTTAGTGTCGCCGAGTGCCCGAATCACCTGCACACGGGGCATCGTGATGCGGTAGCCCGCGTTGCGGAGCTCCTTTAAACAGTGCTCCTCATACGCCTTGGCCTGATCCATGACGATGGGTGCCTTGGGAGCATTGGTTTCGCGTGAGCGTCTTTCTTTCATCTTGTCTTTACTTACGACGACACTTCTGAGGGTTTGAGCCTTGAATGTCCTCCTTTTTCGCAACAAATGTGGGCGGAAGGACGGGTGTGTTGTGATATAGTCGTCGCGAGACCGCCAGGGTGCGCCGAGGGCGTGCGCCCGCTCTGAGGAGAAAACTATGCAGTTCTACAACTTGAAGACTCGTTCCCACGTGGACGTCCCGGACTCCGACGTTCGCAAAGTTAAGATGAAGCGCCAAACCAAGACGGGCGAACAGGTGCGGTATGCCATGACCGCCGTGCACGAAGGGTCCAAGCTCTTCAAGTTCGTGAACGAGGCCGACTTCACCTCCTCCACCGTCCAGGAAGGCGAGGCCCCCAGCGACGCGAAGGGTGGCGGCGGCAAGGAAGGCGGCGCGAAGAAGAAGGGGAAGTAGAGGGCGTTTGGCCTTGGGCGTTAGGCGTTGGGGAGAGTCATCCCAACGCCTAACTCCCAAGGCCAAACGCCTTTTTACTGAACCTCCATCTGCCTCCCGCGTCTGCGCCGTCATATGGCCCTGAACACCGACCGCGAGAAGTGTGCGCACCTGCTTGCGCAGGTTGGACTCGGTGCGAGCGAAGCGGAGATCGACTACTACCTCCGCGACGGCTTGAACGGAGCCATCGGCCGCCTCCTCGCCTACCAGGAGGTCGACGAGGGCTTTCCCGTCCCCATCGAGCAGATGGCCCGCGACGGCAAGCCGCTCAACATGCCGGGACTCGTCGGCTGGTGGACCCTTCTGCCTGCTCGCCACCCGCCGCCCGCTCCAGGAGAAGATGACCTCTTCTGGCACGACCACTTCGCGACGAGCGCGATCAAGGTCAGGAGCCCGCTCCTCATGCACGCGCAGAATGAGATCCTGCGCGCGAACGCGACCGGGAGCTTTCCCGCTTCCTCGCCGAGGCAAGCAAGGATCCCGCCATGCTTTTGTGGCTCGATGCCCCGGAGAACGTCGCGGGCAAGCCGAACGAGAACTTTGCCCGCGAGGTGATGGAGCTGTTCACCCTGGGCGAAGGGCACTACACCGAGAAGGACATCCAGGAGGCCGCGCGCGCCTTTACCGGCTGGTCGATCCAGCGTCGCCGGAAGACGAAAGCCGCGAAGCCGGAGTTCGCGTTCCGCCCGCGGCTGCACGACTCGGGCCCGAAGACTATACTGGGGAAGACCGGCGACCTCGATGGGGACGACGTTCTGGTTCCTCTGCGAGCAGCCGCGCACGGCCGAGTACCTGGTCACCAAGCTGTGGACGTACTTCGGCTACGCGAAACCCGAAGCCTCTCTCGTCGCTCCGCCTTCGCCAAGGGCTTCCGCACATCCGGGCTGGACGTGGGGAACCTCCTGAAGGCGATGATGAAGTCTTCCGAGTTCTACTCGGATAAGGCCGAGCGCGCGATCGTCAAGAGCCCGGTCGATTTCTGCGTCGCCACCCTTCGTCAGCTCGGTGTGGGCGAGGTGCTCGGCGAGCAGGCACGGGCGGCGGAGGGAATGACGGGACCTCCGCGCTACGGTGGTGGCGGCGGCCGGCCAGACGATGCGGTCGATGGGGATGGCTCATGTTCCCGCCCGACGTCGCCGGCTGGGACGGCGGGCAGGCCTGGATCACCTCAGCGACGATGGTGGAGCGGATCGGGTGGGCCAGCCGCCTGTTCGGCCCGCCTCAGCCGAAGAAGATCTCCATCCGCTACCCGGCGTACGGCCTCTTCGAGAAGGACCCGGAGCCCAGCCGGGGTCGCCGATCGCCTGACCTCCATCTTTGACGCTCCGCTCCCGAAGGCTAAGCGCGCGGGCCTGGTTGCGGCGGCGCAAAAGGCGAGCGAAGGGCGCGTCACGTGGCAGAACGCGGCCGCTACGGCCGACACGGTCACCCGCTTGATCTTCGCGACTCCCGAGTTTCAGTTCTGTTAGGGAGAAGGCGTTGGGCGTGAAGGCGGTGGGCGTTGAGGAGAAGGCTCCGTAAGGCCTAACGCCCAACGCCTAACGCCCGGTACCCTTCCCCATGACCCTCGACGAGCAGCTCGCCGTCTTGCGCCGGGGTACCACCGAGATCATCAGCGAGGCGGACCTCAAGGCCAAGCTCGAAAAGGGGCGGCCCCTTCGCGTGAAGCTCGGCGTCGACCCCACCGCGCGCCACGTGACCCTCGGATGGGCCGTCGTGCTGCGCAAGCTCCGCGACTTTCAGCGCCTGGGGCACCAGGCGGTGCTCGTGATCGGCGACTTCACCGCGCAGATCGGCGACCCCAGCGGCAAGAGCAAGACCCGGCCCCAGCTTACGCACGACGAGGTGCGCGCGAACGTGGAGTCGGTGCTGGGGCAGCTCGGAGCGATCCTCGACGTGTCGAAGACGGAGATCGTCTACAACCGCGACTGGCTGGGGAAGATGACCTTCGAGGATGTGATCCGCCTGCCTCGCGCACCACCGTTGCGCGCATCTTGGAGCGGGACGACTTCAGCAAGCGCCTCGCGGAGAACCGCCCGATCGCGCTGCATGAGATCATGTACCCCTTGTGCCAAGGCTACGACTCCGTGGAGATCCGCGCGGACGTCGAGCTCGGGGGGAATGACCAGGAAGTTCAACAACCTCGTCGGCCGGACCCTCCAGGAAGCCTCCGGCCAGGAACCCCAGACGGTCGTGCTCAGCCCCCTGCTCGTCGGCACGGACGGCAAGGGAAAAGATGAGCCAGTCGCGGGCAACTACATCGCGGTGACGGACCCTCCGACGGAGATGTACGGCAAGACGATGTCCGTCCCCGACGAGGTGATGGAGAACTACTTCGAGCTGGCGACCGACGTGCCGATGGACGAGGTGCGGGCGCTGCTCCAAGGCCACCCGATGGAAGCGAAGCGCCGCCTCGCGCGGGAGATCGTGGGGATCTACCACGGCGAGGACGAGGGGCGGAGGCGGAAGAGGCGTTCACGCGGACCTTCAGCAAGCGGGAGCAGCCCGTGGAGGCCGAGGAGGCCGCGATTCCGGCGGCAGTCATGGAAGAGGAGGGCGTCGCTTCCTCCGCTGGTGGCGGCGCTGGGGCTCGCTAAGAGCCGCGGGGACGCCAAACGGCTGATCGAGGCGGGCGCCGTGAGTCTGGACGGGGAAAGGCCGGCGGAGGCCAATGCAAGGCTTGCTCCCCGAGGCGTTGCGGGGGAAGGTGCTGCGGGTGGGGAAGCACCAGTTTCGAAGCTCGTTTGAGGGGTGTTGGGTATTGGGATTAGATTCCCCAAAACCCAATACCCGCCCGGGCAACCCTTTTGCTCCTCCCGCCGTCAAAGGGCACGAGATGAGACACCTCGCGATGCTTCGCACGCTGCACCGCTATTGGAAGATGGCGAACGACCCGCGGACGCCGAAGATCGTGAAGTATCTCGTGTACGGCGCGCTCGTCTACACCATCTCCCCCATCGATCTCCTGCCCGACTTCGTTCCGGGACTGGGGCTGCTCGACGAAGCGGCGATTCTGCCCACCGTCATCGGGCTGGCGATGATCCTCATCCCGAAGGAAGTCAAAGAAGGGCACGAGCTAGTGGAGCGCCAGAAGACCGAGCAAAAGCAGGAGGAGGGAGGAAGGCTTAGAGGATGCATCTCCGGACCCTCCTCTCCCGTGTGGTTGTCACAGGAGAGGAGGCAGGGGGTGAGGGTTTCGGGCAGTAGCGGCTGCGACCAAGCCTAGCTCGTAGACGAGACCTCCCGGAGTGGCTCGCAAAGACGCAAAGGCGGAGAAGGCTTGGCGCTTTGGAGAGAAACTCACCGGCTGAAGGGACTTCCCGGAACCCTCACCCCCTGCCCCCTCTCCCTTTGCCGGAGCAAAAGGCGAGGGGGTCCGGAGATGCATCCTCTTAGGCGTAAGGACCCAGCCCCCGACACCCTGCTCTGACAGGCCCGTCTAACTCAGAGGAATGCCTAACGCCCTTTCCCATCGGCCGGTCCAGACTCCGCGCGCGGGTACGCCGTGGAAGTCGGTCTTTTCGCTCCTCGTGGCGCTGTTCTACGGGGCCTCGCCGATTGACCTCATCCCGGACTTCATTCCTTTGCTGGGGCTGATGGACGACGCGGTGATCGTGCCCATGTTCCTCCTGCTGGCCTTCGTCCACTACCGGAAGGCGAAGAAGAAGGCCGGCGTCAGGCGGTAAGCGATCTCCCTATGCCCTGAGGGCGTAACCAGAGATCATTACTCGAACAGGGCGGCAGCGAACTCCTTGGGCTTGAAGTCCTTGAGATCGTCCATCCCTTCGCCCGTACCGATAAGCTTGACGGGGACCTTGAAGCGCTCGTAGACGCCCAGCAGCGCGCCGCCTCGGGCGGTGCCGTCGAGCTTCGTGAGGACGAGGCCGGTGATGCCGGCCGACTTGAGGAACTCCTTGGCCTGGCGGATGGCGTTCTGGCCTGTGTTCGCGTCGAGCACGAGCAGCACCTCGTCCGGTTTGCGGCCTAGCGAGCGCTCGGCGACGCGCAGGACCTTCTGCAGCTCCGTCATGAGACTGCCCTTGCTGTGCTGGCGTCCGGCGGTGTCGGCGAGCACGAAGTCGGCACCGCGCGCCTTAGCGGCCTGGATCGCATCGAAGACGACCGCGCCGGGATCCGCGCCGGGGCCCCCCTTCACGATCTCCGCGCCCGTGCGTCCGGCCCAGACCTCGAGCTGCTCCGTCGCGGCGGCGCGGAAGGTGTCGCCGGCCGCGAGGATCACCTTGAATCCGCGCTTCGTGAGCAGCCGCGCGACCTTGGCGATCGTGGTGGTCTTGCCTACCCCGTTCACGCCCACGAAGACGAACACGCTCGGCCCTTCGTCGCTCATCTCCAGCCCGGCGGGCCCCTGGGTGCTGAACCGGTCGGCGATGGCTTTCTTCAGCCGCTCGCGCATCGTGACGGTGTCGGTGATTTTCTCCTCGCGCACGGCCCGGCGGAGCTCGGCGAGGATCTCCCCGGTCGTGGCGACGTGGGTATCGGCCTGGAGCAGGGCCTCCTCCAGCTCTTCGTAAAACTCTTCGTCGATGACGCCACGCCCGACCACGCGGTCGACGCGCTCCATCAGGCGCTTGAACATTGTGAAGAAGTTACCTCTCTTGGAAACTTCCCCACGGGAACAGCGACGAGGATTTAAAAGGACAAGGGGACGGTGTGAATCTATTCACACCGTCCCCTTGCGCACTAGCAAGGTGGAGAGCCTAGGGCTGGCAGTCCTCCTTGAGGGGGTTCCAGATGCTGTCCTTGCCCTTGGAGCGCAGGTCGTAGATCAGCGCCCGGGCGTTCATAGCCTTGGCGCTGGAGTCCGTACGGACGACGTTAAGGGTGCCGCCGTAGCGGGCCTCGACGTTCTTGATCACCGGCACATTCGCAGGATCGTCTGGATCGGCGACGCCCTTCGCGTTGAAATTGAGCTTGCTGTTGCCGAGCTGCTTCCAATAAAACTCGTCGTTGTTCGAACGGAGTCGTACCCCATTGAGATGGCACAGGGCGCCGCTCTTCGGCTGCGCGGGCAGCACGTTGTAGTACGTGGCGTCCACGAAGAGCAGAGTGTTCGAGGGCTCCGCGACCGCCGTCGCCGCCATCCCGAGGTTCGACTTGAGCAGGTAGTTGTTGCCGGCGTAGCTGTTCTGGCCGCCGTAGCTGTGGAAGTTGAGATCCCACGTTCCCTTGTCCTGGAAGTTCACCCAACCTTCTGGATTGGTCGGCGCCTTGAACAGGTCATCGCTCTTGGCGTACGGCTGGAGCATCTGGTTGAAGAACACCGCGCGGATGGTGGTTCTCCCGTCGCTATCCAGCTTGGCCTTGCGCGGGTCGCCCGCCGGGAGGCTCAAGTAGAAAGGGTTCACGATCGGGCCCGAGCTGCTGCCGAGGCGGTACGGCGGCAGCACGTCGTCGGCGTCGGCCAAATAGATATGCACGGCAGTACCTATCTGCTTGACTTGAGCCAGACCCGCGGTCTTCTTGGCGGCAAGCTTCGCTTGCGCGAATACCGGGAACAGGATTGCGGCGAGGATCGCGATAATCGCGATGACGACGAGTAGCTCGATGAGGGTGAAGGCTTTCTTCAAGAGGGCTCCTGGGGCGGACGGGGATGATAGAGGACGGGCAGCTGAATTGCTGTACCGTCCTCTATACGCAAAGATGGTGTCATGTTGATGCTCGGTTGTTAACATATCGTTAAGAAGCCGCGCTTTCGATTTCCTGGCGCGCCTGATTAACGGTCTCGGCCAGACTCCGGCGGCAAGGCTTTTCCGTCCTTGCCTTCGGCTTGCTCCCACTTCTTCACGTCCTCAGTAGTCACTTCACCAGAGGAGCAGCCTGCCCCAACCAGCAGAAGCCCCGTCAACGAGAGGATCGCGAGCATGGCCTTCATTACTGGCTCCCCAGGCCCCACATGGGGTAGTTGATGTCCAGCTTCGGGTTGCTCGACCCACTGTACGTGTAGGCGCTGGTAGCGCGCCGACAGTTGGAGCTGTGGCTGCTGGATGGAAACCCTACTCCGGGCAGGTACTCCGCGTTGGTCGGCGTGTTCGCGAGGAATTTGCCTACGGAAAGGAAGCGCGCGCTCCCGTCGGCAGTGCCTATCGTCACGCCACCGGCGGTCCCGCCGCCGACCGGATCGATCGCCTCAGTCGTGGTGCAGTTGTTGCCGCCGGTGCTCCTTAAGAAGATCGAGCGCCAGTACTCCTTGATGGCGATAGGGTACACGGTCTCGGTCACCGGGTTACTGCCTGTGCCGGAGCCGGTGCGGGCGACGAACGGCGCGCCGTAGGTGTTTGGCATCTCGAGCAGCAGCATCGTCGCGCCGGTGTTCGGGATGCCGGTCTGGGTGCCGCCGGTCCAGGGGACACTCTCAAAGCCCGATGTGGACGCGCCGAACAGCCCAAGGTTGATCGCAAAGCTGTTCAGTATCTGCCCGTTCCGGTCCCACTCCGTCGGATTCTTCTGGCGCAACGGGTGCATAAAGAGGTCGACGCTCTTTACGTAGGGCATGACGTACTTCTGCCAGCTCTGCCAAGTCATACTGTGCGCGAAGCCCGCAGACCCGCCACAGCGGAGGACGCCGTCGTTGAGCTTCGGGTTGAGCGACGAGTTGAGTTCGCAGCCTCGCCGTCGGGGATAGGTGTCGTCGCTGTCGCCCAGGTAGAGAAGCATGCCCGTGCTGATCTGCTTTTGATTGGAGATCGCGACCGTCTTCTTCGCGGCCGTTTTCGCCTGCGCGAACACCGGGAACAGGATGGCGGCGAGGATCGCGATGATCGCGATGACCACCAAGAGTTCGATGAGGGTGAAGGCTCGTTTCATAAGGACTCTCCAGGCGCCGGTCGTCCGACCCCTCGCGGCGTTCAGGGCGCGACGCTTCCCATAAAGAGACTACATAGAATGGACGATGCGGGTCAAGGAATTGTTAAAGGATTCCCCTCCCACGGCAGGTATCCCTCCCCTGATTTTCCTCCGACATCGCGCTCCTCGCGTCAAGATTGGGAGCGTCAGGGGTACAGGAGGCACTCGCGGCGGATCGACTCAAAGCTCGCGCACTCGGCGAGGAACCGTTGGCGGATCTCGTTCAGCGGCCGTAGCTCCTCGATCGCTGGGCGGAGCCAGGCATTGCCCGCGAGGATGTCGATGGGCAGCTTCTCGTACTCGTATTCGTACGGCGGGGCCTTCCACTCGAACTCGGCCTTCGCCTGCCGGACCGCCTCCTGAAGGATCGCCACGTGGGCCAGTACCGGCTCAAAGCCGTGCCGGTCGGTGACGTGCAGGAAGCAGCCCTCGCAGACTTGCTGCGCATGCTTCTGGAAGGTCGGCTCGAACTGGACCGGACGGAAAGTGCAGCCGGCGAGGTCGAGGGCGTTCAGCGCCTCGGCGAGGCGCCAGCCGTCGAGCCACGGCGCGCCGAACATTTCAAAGGGGCGGGTGGTGCCTCGGCCTTCGCTCAGGTTCGTTCCCTCCAAGAGGCAGCCGCCGGGGTAGACGACGGCGGTGTCCACCGTCGGCATGTTCGGGCTCGGCATCACCCAGGGAAGGTCTAAATCGTCGAAATAGTCGCTGCGCGACCATCCCTGGACGGAGACCACGTCGACGCGCGCGTCGGGGTAGTGCCGCTGCTTCGCGAAGGTCGCGATCTCGCCGGCGGTCAGGCCGTGCCGCGTGGGGATGGGGTGGAGGCCGACGAAGCTCGTGAACCCCGGGTCGAGGACCGTCCCCTCGTCGTCCAGCCCGCCGATCGGGTTCGGGCGGTCGAGCACGAGAACGGGAATCCCCTTTTTCGCGCACGCCTCGATGCACAGGCACATGGTCCACACGAAGGTGTAGTAGCGCGCGCCGACGTCGGTGATGTCAATGACGAAGAGCTCGATCCCCTCCAGCATCTCGTCCGTCGGCTGGCGGTCCTTGCCGTAGAGGGACCGGACGACGAGCCCCCGGCGCGGGTCGGGTTCCCACTCGATCATGTTGTCCTGCGTGTGCCCGTAGAGCCCGTGTTGCGGCCCGAACACGGCCTGGATCTTCAGCCGCCCCTTCGCGTGCTCGGGCAGAAGGCGGTCGAGCACGTGCACGAGCTCATGGTCGACGGTAGCCTGGTTGCAGAGCAAGCCGATCGCCTTCCCCCGCAGAGTCCCCGGCGATGAGGACGTCGAGGCCGGTGGCGGTGGGCAATGCTCAGATGATGGCTGATTTGGTGTTGGCTGTGGGTTTTATGGTCGATTCGCACCGCAATCAGCCATCACCAATCAGCCATCATCAAACATGCTCGCCGGCCTCGCCCTGCTGCTCGCTCTGCCTCGCGATCCCGTCGCGACCTATCACGCTTCGGACGCGGCGCCTCTGAACGATCCGTACCGGCCCGTCACGCGCGTCGCGCGGGATAGCTTCACCTTGCGGTACTACACGACCGTCGGCAGCGAGACGCGCGTGGAGGTGCGTGAGGGGGACGTGCCGCGGACGGCGTACAAGGCGAACGTTTCGCGAGACCCCGTGCGCGTGGTGGAAGGGGAGCCGGGGACGCGCAGTCTCCATACCGTGCAGATCAAGGGGCTGAAGGCCGGGCGGCGATATTTCTACCGCCTTCACGACCGGGGCACGACGCCGACGGCGCAGGAAGTCGCCTGGGGGGCGGGGGGCGGCTACGGGCGCGAGTTTTCGGTCTCGACGCAGGCGCCGGCGGGGCGGAAGACGATCGTTCGGCTGCCCATGAAGGTGCTCCTGATGCCGAACGTGATCAACGTGGCCTCGGCCAACGCCGACCCGGCCCGGCCCGCCCCGCTCCCGCCGAAGATGACCCCGGCCGAGATTCGCAAGATCCAGGAGGAGTTCCACGTCGCCTCCCGCTTCTTCTGGGTGAACTCCGGGATGCGGCTGTGGGTGGACTACGAGTTTTTCGTCGACGAGCGCTGGCAGCGATGGGGGCCGGAGCCCGCGAACGTGGACCCGTTCTACAAGGGGTGGCCCGCCAGCCGCAGCTACTCGGGGCGGGACTTCGACCCGCCCGGGGGCGGCGACTTCACGATCCTGGACACGCGCGACCCATTGCGCGTGACGAAGGAGCCCGTCGTCGAGGAGCGGCCCTACGCCGGGCAGGTCGAGATGGCTTGGCCCCGGCGCTGGAACCCGCAGGCGGGGAAGTGGGAGTTCTATAGCTCGGGCGGCGGCACCTACGGCGTGGACTCGTTCCCGCAGGGAATATCCGGCCGCTCGCAGTTCCTGGGCGGCGGCGACACCGCTTGGCTCACGGCCCACGAGACGCACCACCAATTGGAGTCGCTGGGCGCGTTCTCGCTCTCTAACCGGGAAGACGAGCGGATCGTCTTCAACCACTACGGCCCTCGCCACCGCACAGTGCGTCCGGACGGCTCCGTGGACGAAGGGACCTGGACCACCTCCGGGCGGCACGGCGAGCACTGGGACGGCATGGCGTTCTGGGACCGCCAGCTCACCGACGCGCAGTGGCTGCGGATCTACCTCGGCTACACCATGACGGTTCGCGACGGCGACGAGGACGGAGTGCCGGACGACGAGCCGCGCCTGCCGCTGGACGAGCGGCGCTTCGGCAGCGACCCGCGCCGCGCGAGGACGGACGGCGCGATGGGCGACTTGGAGAAGGCGATGCTCTCGACCTGGGTGCCCGGGCCGCTCCAGCCTTCTTGGATCAAGCCGCCGTATCAGGGGATCGTCCCGAACCCGCGCCGCGCGGACAACGACGGCGACGGCGAGCCGGACACCGTCGATCCCTACCCGCTCTACCCCTACCCGCCGCTCATCGTCCCCATGCGCGCGGACATCGACGGCGACCCGCGCGAGTGGATCACCGTCCCGGTTGCGGGCCGGTTCCAGAAGGAGGGGGTGGACTTCACGTTCCAGCAGAGCCACGACGAAGGGGGCTTCTACGGCCTCTACACGATCCGCGGACCCTGGAAGCGCGTGTCGTCGGTATTCGACGGCGAGGGCCGCGGGGTCTACTCCGGCGCCGGGGTGCTCGGGTTCGAGATCACGAACCCGACGACGCCGGGCGCGGCTCCGAAGGTGGAGGTCAAACCCACCTTCGGCGGCGCGCCCGGCCTGCGGATCGAGGCCCGGCGGCTGGTCGGCGGGGGGATCAACATCGAGTTCTCCCTGCCCAACCGCGGCGAGGGGCCGTGGTTCTGGGAGCGCGGCGGCCGCGAGATCGGGGCGGTGATCACCGTGTTCGACGAAGCGAACCGTGCCTTCTCCGTATGGGAACCGTACCGCCCGTTCTACGCGAGAATGATCGAGGCGCACGGCAAGGCGCCCATGCCTCGGCGGCAGCCGTCCGAGATCCGGGCCGTTGAGGGAGTGCAGGTCCTCAAGCCGGGCGACGCCCGGCTGAAGGCGGAGTCCGGCTGGGCGCGGGGCGCGGACGGGCCCTTCCGGCATACGGGCGAGGAGTCGGCGCTCGCCATCGAGGGGCTCCAGGCGAAGGAGTTCGACCTCCTCGCCGTGGTGGAGGCGAAGAGCGACGCCATCCTGGGCGCCTTTACGCCCACGACGAAAGAGATGGGCGCGGGGGAGGGGTACGTCGGCTTCGTGGGCGGCTACGGCAACCGCAGCACACGCCTGCGCCTCTTCGGACGCGAGGTCGGCGACGAGCCGGTGGTGATGACCCCCGGGCTCCACCGCATCCAGCTCACGCGCCGCCGCGGCGAGGTCTGGCTTCTGGTGGACGGCAAGCCGGTCGTCTTTGCCATCGACCCCTCGCCCCAGGCGATCGTGGACCGCCTCGCCATCCTCGGCGGCTACGGCGGCGCGCAGGTGGTGCACGAGGTGCGTTTGCGGCTCGGGCCGGTCGAGGACGATGACTGACGGAAGGACCGCTTATCATTAGGGCATGAGCAAGGTCTGGCGCGTTCTCCGGATCCAGCTTTGGCCGGGGCCTTACGACGACGCGATTAACGTGTTTTTCCTTAGCCTTTGGCCGCTCGCGTGCGGCTTACTCCTAAGTCTTGTCATTCTTCCGCTGACGCTAGGGAGCGTGCTGGGCCAACTGTATTTCTACGGTGTCGGCCTAGGGCTGTTGAGCCAGATGCCAGGCTTGGTCCGGAGCGAGAGGGGAGCCTATAGACGGTCCGCGATCCTCTTGATGATCTGCCCGGTGAGTTGGTGGTCCCTCGGATACGCCTACATCTTATGGCTCGACTCGCGGAGCAAGGAGCTGCCGATGAGACCCCGGAAGGTCCATCGCGCGTCTAGTTAGGAAAGCCATGAGCAAGCCGCCGCCCCTAAGCCTGGCCGACGTGCGCAATCCCCTTCGTGCGGAGGATGGCGGCAAAGCTGTGCGCGTCGGCCCCACGCGGGTGTTGCTCGAGATCGTGCTCGGCAGCTATCTCAGGGGCAATCCCCCGGAGGAGATCGTCCGGCAGTTCACGAGCCTGAATCTCGCCGACGTCTACGCTACCATCGCCTACTACCACCAGAACCGGCGTGAGGTGGACGAGTACCTCGCCTGGTGCGAGGAGGAGGCGGCGCGGGTGCGGGCGGAGATCGAGGCTCGCTTTCCTAGCGAAGAGTGGCGCGAGCGGATGCTTGCGCATAGAGCTGAGGCCGAGCGTCAGGCATCGTGAGGTTCGCGGCGGACGAGAACTTTCGAGAGCGCATCGTCGAGGGGCTACGTAGCCACGGCGTCGACGTGATGACCGTACAAGAGGCGGACATGCGGCGAGCGCCCGATCCCGAGGTGCTCGCGTGGGCGGCGGACGAGCACCGTATCCTGCTCACCCACGATGAAAGGACCATGGACACATTCGCCTATGAAAGAATCGAGCGAAGTGAGCCGATGCCAGGGGTTTTCGTGGTGCCTGGTCATCATGAAGATCAGGCGATCATCAATGATATCCTGACGATCCTCGGGGCAAGCTTCGAGGGAGAGTATGAGAACACGGTGCGCCATCTTCCCATTGCTTCGCAACGGAACCCTCGCCGCCGCCGGGCGTAGGAATAATCGGAGATAGTTACAACATCCCCGTCGGCAGAACCGACTGTAACTTTCTCTCGCGGTCCCCATCGCTCGCGGGCCGCACCGCTCCCGGACAGGAGAGCTACATAGATGAATACCGTTCAGGTGCCTTTGCCGCCCGAGTATGCCGATCTCACCCCTGAGGAGGCCGATGCCCGTATCCGCGCCGCGAAGGCGAAGCTCGGCAAGCGCCTCGTCATCCTCGGCCACCACTACCAGCGCGACGAGATCATCCAGCACGCCGACTTTCGCGGCGATTCCTACAAGCTCGCCAAGGACGCCGCCGCGGTTCCCGAAGCGGAGTTCATCGTCTTCTGCGGCGTCCACTTCATGGCCGAGAGCGCGGACATACTCACGCCGGACCACCAGCGCGTGATCCTCCCCAATCTCGCCGCCGGATGCTCCATGGCCGACATGGCGAGCCTCTTCCAGGTGCGGAACTGCTGGAGGGAGTTGGAGAAGGTATTGGGTGCGGACATGAGCGTGGTCCCGGTGACTTACATCAACTGCGCCGCGAACCTCAAGGCGTTCGTTGGGGAGCGGGGGGGCACGGTCTGCACTTCCACAAACGCGCCGACGGCGGTCGCGTGGGCGCTGACACAGGGCGAGAAGATCCTCTTCTTTCCCGACCAGCACCTGGGCGGAATACGGCGGTCCGAATGGGTTTCGACGCGGAGCGGACACTGTCGTGTGGGATCCTTCAGGCCTCTCGGCGGCAACACACCGGGAGCGGCTGCAAGCGGCTAAGTTCATCCTGTGGAAGGAACTGTGCTCCGTCCCACAAGCGGTTTACGGTGGAGCAGATCGAAGGGCTCGCGCGAGCATCCCGGCGTGAACGTGCTCGTGCACCCCAGTTCGCTGGACGTCGTGCGGGCGGCGGATCTGAACGGCTCGACGGAGTTCTTCGTAAGGCCGTGGATGCCCCCGCCGGGTCGGTGTGGGCGATCGGAACCGAGATCAACCTCGCCGCCGCCTCGCAGAAGGAGAACCCGGACAAAGACGATCTTCTGCCTCGACCCGCAGATCTGCTCCCGTTCCACGATGTACCGCATCCATCCGAGCCCTGCTGGGCGCTGGAGAACCTCGCGGCGGGGAACGTGGTGAACGGATCGTCGTGCCGCCCAAGGTGGAAGCACCGCGAAGCTCGCCCTCGACCGAATGCTCAGGCCGGTGTGCGCGCGTGAGCGTGCGCCGATTCGGCGCTTGAGTGCGGATACCAGCACCGCTTGCCGCTGTTTCTCCAACTCAGTATGAGGCGAGACGCGCTAAAAGCGGCGCTGAGCACCACTCAAAGCGCCGCTGAATCGGCGCACTCCCAAGGGGATCTTGAGCGGTAGGGGTATGCAGTCCATCCTTGACGCGCTTCGCGCCGCCTTTCCCGGATGGAGATCACAGTGGTGGTCTTCAGCCTGCTGGGGAGTGTGGCTGGCGACCGGAACCGGGTCGAGAGCTGGCCGGTGGGGATCGTGGGCGTGGCGCTGACCGCGTGGGTTGTGTTTCAAGGCAAGCTGTACTCCGGACGCGATTCAGAACGCGTTCGTAGCGTCAGCGGGTTCTACGGCTGGTGGGCGTGGAAGCAGCGGCGCAACGGCGGGTCTTGCCGGTCACTATGCTCACACCTCGCGCCCGAGTCGGATGGTTCTTGGGGTGGCTCGTGGTATCTCTCGCTTTCTGGGGCTTAGCGATGCAACGGTGGACTGATGCCGCCAGCACCGATGCTGGACGCGGCGCTCACGGCGGCGAGCCTTCATCGCCTGGGCGATTATGCTCACGCGGCGGGTGATCGAGAACTGGATCATCTGGATCGTGGCAGGAGATCGGATCTACGGGGCATACGTGATGCTCACGCGTGGCTTTGCCGTCTTTGCCGCCCAGTATGCAGTGTTCACCGTGCTGGCGCTGCTCGGGCTGCTGGAGGGAACCGCTCTCGCGTCGGGCCTAGAGCGCATAAGCCGCTCCGGCTTGTCATTTACCGACGCGTCTGCCCCGATGAGTGCTTGCTAAGATGTTGCTATGGAGAGGCGGCCGCTTTCGGCGGAGGGTCTACTGAAGTGTTTACCCATCGATCTCCAGGCACAGCGGTCTTTCACGCGATCTTGCTCGTCGGCGTGTCTGCGTTTATGGCGCTGTTCCTCTACGGCAGCCCTTACACCGTCAATGGCCATCCGCTATCCGAGCGAGCGCGCCTTAGGGCGCTGGGCATGGTCTGGCTTGGGGGAAAGTGTTCGTCTACGTCCTGGGGCTTACCATCCTGCGCTGTCTTAACGAGCGGATCGAGCAGCGAGAGCGAGATCGTATGGATCGATGCGCGGGGTCGTGAGCGAATTCGCTCCCGCCTTGAGGACGTGATCGGGCTCCGGACGGGGGAGTATTCGGGACCAACCTGGTTTGGTACGAGATCGACACGTGGCGCGCCATCCGCTACCAAAGCTGGATCAACGGAAGGGCGGAGCTTGTCGCAAGAGTGAGGGCACTGATAGAAAAGCCGCCTGACGTGCCCATACCGGCGGCCGATCGGGTGTGGACGGCGCGAACGCAATACCACTACCGTAACCCCTCGCTTCGGGCCTCTTCTTGGCGGAGTCTTCTTTCTCTGCGTAGTCCTCTTGGCACAGGAGTCGTCCGATCCCGGTATGCCGCTGCTGATGATCGCATTTCTGAACTTGCCGTTCCTCGTCTGGTCCTACTTCTCCTGAGCGCATTCTTCGAACGAGTTCACATTGACGGCAAGGAGTTGGTGTGGGTCGGACGGCTCGGCCGGGAGCGAGTTCGTGTGCGGCTGGATGATATCCAGTCCATCGCCGGAGATAAGGGTGAGGCATGCGGGCGAATCTACACGCGGGCGGGGCGAAATTCGGCTGGGTAGCCACCTGTTGGCTTTTTCCGGGTGGTCAACGAGGTGCGTCGCCTAACAGGCAAACGCCTCATAGCCGCTCGTACGATCGGCACCCGCACTCCTGCCGGTGATTCAGGAGTGCCGGTGCCACGGGAGATATTAAGTTGGGCTCACTTGCCCGCGTCGCCGAGCATGTTCTTCATGCCGTCGAGGGTGAGGTCGGTGAAGATTTGGCGGAAGGCGGCGTCGGCGAGGTCGAAGATTTCGAGCAGGCCCTGGAGGCGTGGAGCGCATGATGCGGGCGGCTTCCAGGTCGTCGGTTTCTGGGAGGCCGGAGGATCGCGGAGGGCGTCGGCGGCAGGGTCGGCTTCGCGGCGCTTGCGCTCGCGGACGAGGCGGATCTTCACCATCGGGGCTCGGTTTCGCTGGACGTAGGTGTCCTTGCGGTCGCCGGGTTGGCGGAAGCGGCGGACGACTTCAGTCCATCAGCTCGCGCAGGGTTCATGCTCGCGTTCCCGCGGCTGATCTGGAGGCGGTCCATGATCTCGTCGCCTCCAGGGGCCCTCGCTCACGTAGAGGAGCGCATGGATCTGCGCCATCGTGCGGTTGATATACCCCAGGAGGAGCTCATGCGGCCCCACTCGAGGATGAACTGGTCCTGCGCGCGCTGCAAAGCCGACGGCGCGGGATCGGGCCGGAGCGGAGGAGAGTTCGTCGTCTAGGGGCATGGTGTTGGGCGTGCTGGGCGTTGCATTGGGCGTCGGGTCATTCGGGCCATCTCCCCCTAACGCCTAACGCCTCAACGCCCTACGCCCTGTCTCTTACTCTTCCGCCAGCCGCTTCCCTTCGGCGGCGTTCTTCTCGATGAAATCTTTCCAGTTGGGCGGCACGTCGGTGTCGACGAAGATCGCGTTCACGGGGCACTCGGGCTCGCAGAGGCCGCAGTCGATGCACTCGTCCGGGTTGATGTACACCATGTCGCCGCCGTCGTAGATGCAGTCCACGGGGCACACCGTCATGCAGGACTTGTCCTTCACCCTGATACAAGGCTCGGTCACAACGTAGGGCATGGTCTAACTATAGACGGCGGGAGGATGTCTGAGGGTCCCGGTTTGTGGGGCCGCCCGGGGGCGCAGGGGTGGGGGAGGTGATTGAGGTGACGGAGGTGACATGTGATGGCTGATGGCTGATGGCTGATCCTTCTGCTCACTTCACCTCCTCACCTCCATCAACCGCGAAGCGGCTCCACCTCTCACGGCTGCACGTACACCTTGACTTCGCCCTTCTCCACCTTGTCCAGCCAGTAGGTGATCCCGAAGGACCCTCGATGCCTTGGATGCGCGGAAGGCGGTAGGGATCGAGCTTCTGAGTCCTCGGGGGCGGGGGCGGGGTTCGCGCCGACGAGGAGGGCGGCCTTCATCGCGTATGTCTTGCCCCTCCACTCGAACGAGCGCAGGAGAGAGGGGTCCTTCGGCGAGATGCCGGAACGGGAGAGCGATGGCCACGGGACCGGTCTCGCCGTAGGTTTCGCCCAGCTCGATCGCGCCACTCAGCTCGGCTTTCACGGCATTCGTGTCGAGCCGCTTGAGCTGGCGATGGGTCAAGGTGTGGCTCCCCAGCTCACTCCCCAGCCGCGCAGCATCCGCACTTTGCTCGATCAGCTTGGGCTGGCCCCCACATCGTGGGGAGGACGTAAAAGCTCGCACTCAGGGGGAAGTCGGGGTGCTTTTCGAGAGAACGCCTTCCCCATCGCGCAGTCCGGGTCGAGGCTGCTGTCCTCACGCAGGCGGATCTGGGAGGGGCTGGCGTCGTCGAAGGTGAAGACGACGGGGGAAGCGCCGGGCGGGAGAGGCATTCGGCCATCTAGGAACTGCGAGAGGGTAACGGGGCGGAAGCCCATCCGGTACAGCCGTTCCAAGTCGGCTCGGAAGGCACGGATCGAGCGGTCCCACCGGGCCTCCTTCGGAGAGATGTGGTGGTACTCCACGATGAGCACCTTGCCCATCCGGTTGGCCGGCCGGGCGGTCACCCGCGGGAGAGGGCGCGGGAGGGGGAGGGGCTTCGTCCTCGGCTCGGTCGTCCTCAGGGGCGTGCGGGCTCCGTCCGACGGACCGGAGCAACCGGCGGCGAGCCAAACGGCTATCATCCCTGCACCCCAGCCATGCGGACACGTCTTTTCCATTTTCTGCTCTTCACGCTACCCGGCCTGGGTGCAGTGTCCTGTTCAAAGTCTCCACCTGCGGTCGAAGCGGCGCGGCCCGCGCTTCCCGTCCCGAAGCCCGTCGCCAAGAAAGTGGAAGATCCCTTTCCCAAGCCGGAGTTCGTGAAGGGGATCTATCTGACGGCATGGACGGCGGGGGGCACGAAGAAGCTGGACCGGCTCCTCGCGATGATCGGGCGCACCGAGCTGAACGCCGTCGTCATCGACGTCCGCGACTCGGGGCAGATGTATTTTAAGACCGGCATCCCTCTGGCGGAGGAGAGTGGGGCCACTACGCTCGCCGTGGCGGACCCCAAGGCCCTGTTCGAAAAGCTTCGCGAGCACAAGGTCTATCCTATCGCCCGCATCGCCTGCTTCCGCGACAAGTACGTGCCGAAGAAGCACCCGGAGCTCGCCGTCCGGTTCAAGGACGGGCGGCTCTGGAAGGATCGCTCGGGCAACACCTGGCTCGACCCCTATAACCGCAAGAACTGGGAGTACCTGGCGCAGACGGTGGACTTTGCGGTGGGCTTGGGGTTTGCCGAAATCCAGTTGGACTATGTGCGTTTTCCTAGCGAGGGCCGGGTCTCCTCGATGGCGTTTCCCGGTAAGGCGAGCTACCCGGACAAGGAAGCGAAGCCGGGGGACGTGATCGCCCGGTTCTGCGCCTATCTGCGGAAGCGGGTCAAGGAGCGGGGGAAGGCGTTCTCGGCGGACATCTTCGGCATCATCTCGTCGGGCACCGCCGACCAAGGGATCGGGCAGACGCTGGAGAAGGTGGCGGCGCCGTTCGACGTCGTGTGCCCCATGGTCTACCCCTCGCACTACGCGCGCGGAGAGTACGGCATCGCTAATCCCCATACGTCGCCGTACGCCATCGTGAAGAAGTCGCTCATGGACTTCAAGCGCCGTCTTCCCAAGGGGGCGAACGTCCGGCCGTGGCTGCAAGACTTCTCCCTGTTCCGCGTCCGCTACGGCGCGCCCCAAGTGAAGGCACAGATCAAAGCGGCGCGCGAGTGCGGCTACCAGGAATACCTCCTGTGGAACGCGGGCAACCGCTACACGGAGGCGGCTTTGGCGCCCGAAAAGCCCTCGAATCCTTCTGCAAGCCCTAAACGGAATGGGGCCGATCGGTCACAATAATCCCATCGTGAAACCCATTGTCGTCTTTCTCTTCGCCGTCTGCCTCGCCATGACCGGGTTTGCTCGGACGGGGATCGACCGGATCGTCGCGTTCAGCTACCGCGCGACCAACGGGTCGCTTCCTCCTCCCCACTACAAGGGCTGGGACCTCGACGGCAAAGTCGGGCGGAGCAGCGTGGAGATCACGCTGAAGTCGATCTCCGGCGGCAAGCGAAGCACTTGGACGGGCACTCTCGAGGGCGCGGCATTCCGACGCTTCCTCGCCGTTCTCAACGCAACGGAGTTCGAAGCGCCGGCGGAAGGGCCTCCAATGGTGGGAGGGCCAGTGGATCGCGTGACGCTCAGCTACGAGGACGACGAGGGAAAGTACGAGGGCAAGCCGACCAACCGACTGCATTGGCGCAAACTACTCGCCGAGATCGAGGCCATCATCGCGGCTGGGAAAAAGGCGGCGGGCTAAAGGCTCCTCAACTCGCCAAAGGCTGTGAGGATGGGTGAGGGTGCGCCTTCCGCAGGCTCGCAGGGCCTGGTTTGAAGGGCTACGCCCGCAGGGTGTGTAGTCGTGGCCCGGCGCGCCGCCTGGGCTTTTCTCCAGGCACGCTAGTATCTGCGCAGCCTCTGGTGCGTCCTTCGCAGGTCTGGGTCGTGCCTAACTTAGCTTGAAGGCGCCGCGCAGGGCGACTACACGCCCTGCGGGCGTAACCTTTCGACGATGGCGTGAACAGAGCGAGCACTTTTTTACACCCTCGTAGAAGCTTTTCGCTGGTGAGGCGCTACTGTAGAGCATCCATCATCCGGCGGGGGGCGCCTCGTCCTCGCGTCCAACGGCTACCTTGGGGGGCTTTCGGCTATCATCACGCCCATGTCGGGCGTGAGTCGCGCGTCGCTGGGGGCGGCGGGGGTGCTGGCGCTCGCGGTCGGGTTCGTGTTCGCCACCCTGCGCGACTACGGTCCGGAGAGCGCCGTGCGGCGGTTCCACCGGGCGGTGCAGGTGCGGGACTGGAACGATTTGCGGCGGGTGACGGCGCAGCCGCTGGAGTCGCCGAGCGTGCAGCGGTTGGCGGCAGAGGTTGCGCGGCTGACGCAGGGCAGGCATCAGCACCGTCTCGTGCGGATGGACCGGAGTCCGGTGCAGGCGCATGCGGCGGTGGTCTACTCGTATCCGGGCGGCCTGCGCGAGGTCAGAATCTGGATCGTGGATCTCAAGGACGGGACTTGGAAAGTAGACGCCGACAAGACGCTGACGACTCTCCGGGACGCGTTGGAGCTTCGAGCGCTGCCTCCGAGATAGCCGGGAACCGACCGGAGCCGACGATTGCTGTATTAGAGCGGATATCCTCTTCTGCGTTCCCTCGCCTATCATGTGTCAATCCTCAGTTTCTCACTCTCCGCGCCGCCCCGCCGGTCGCCGCTCCGGGCGCGTGAACGTGGTGCTTATCGGAGCCATCGCCTGTGCCCTTCTGATGGGGACGCTGTTCCTCCTGATGGGACAGGAGTCCATGTCCACCGTGGGCATCCGCTTCATGAGCGCCTTAGCCCGCCGGGATGCCAAGACCCTCGCCAGCATCAGCCACATCGAGGGCAAAACTTCCGACGACCTAGTCAAGGAGTGGCAGCGCACTCTGGACCGCGCCAAGAACTTCCGCTTCAAGTGGCAGATCTTGGGCTCGGAAGAGGCGGGACCCGACAGCGGTTCGGTGCGCCTGGAGGTCGAGCGGAACGAGGAAGGGTACGGCAACAAGTACCAACTCCCCCTCCGCCGCGACGGCGACCGGTGGAAGGTCGAAGTGCGCGGGATCAGCCGCGAGATGTATCCGTATTTGCCGAGGTAGGACCGGGTATTACGGTATTGCGGTGTTACGGTATTGGGATCTTCCGGTATACCGTAACACCCCAACACTCCCCTCGGTTACAATGCTCCCTGCATGAACTCAGACGCCGCGGTTCTGGTGGCGAGCCTGGCGCTGGTCTTCGGGAACGCGTTCTTCGTGGTGGCCGAGTATGCGCTCGTGAGCGTGCGGCGGAGCCAGATCGAGGCGATCGCCAAGAAGGGGAATCGAAGTGCCAAGCTGGTGCTGGACGCGCTGAACAATCTTTCCCCGTACGTCGCGGGGTCCCAGATCGTGATCACGATGCTCGGGATTGGCGTGGGCGCCATCACGGAGCCCTGGGTGAGCGGCCTGCTAAGCAAGCTGCTGAGGGGCGCGCTCCCCGGTTCGGTGCTTTCGATCGTGTCCGTCCTGCTCATCACCTTCGTGCTCGTGGTGGTGGGCGAGCTTGTGCCCAAGTACGTCTCGCTGCGCCACCCGGAGCGGCTCGCCTTGGTCGCGATCCGACCCCTCAATCTGGTGATCAGGGTGCTGCACCCGCTCGTGTGGCTCGTGCAGGGGGCCGGGGGGGCGGTGGCGCGGCTGTTTGGGGTCGACATCAAGGCGGTGTCCGAAGGGGCGGTGCCGAAGGAAGAGCTGCTGATGCTCGTCCAGACCGGCGGCGCGGAGGGGGTGTTGGAGCGCACGCAGGCGGAGATGGTGACCCGCGCGTTGCGGCTCGATACGCTGGACGCGAGGGACATCATGATCCACCGCCTGGACATCAAGTGGCTCGACGTCTCGCTCGATCGCGACGGGACGCTCACGAAGTTAAAGGACATCCCCTACGGGCGTATTCCGGTCTGCCGAGGCGACATCGACGATCTGATCGGGGTGGCGTACCTGCACGATATCGTGCGGGCCATCGACGACTCCCACTTTTCCCTGGAGACGATCGCCCGCTCTCCCATCGCTATCCCTGAGAACCTCTCGCTCGACCGAATCGTGCAGACCATGCGCGAAGGGAAGACGCAGATGCTGATCGTCATGGACGAGTACGGCGGAACGAGCGGACTCGTGACGCTGGAGGACGTGGTGGAGGAGGTCTTTGGGGAGCTGGAGGACCGGCTGGAGAGCGAGCGCCCTCCCATCGAGACCCTGCCCGGCGGGCGCATCTCGGCGCGGGCCGAGGTGCGCTACGACGAGCTCGTCGCGATGCTCCGCCTCGACATCGACCCCGGCGACAACACGGATTCCCTCGCCACGATGCTCGTCGAGTCCCTCGGCCGCGTCCCTCGCCCCGGCGACAGCGTGGAAACGAATCTGGGCACCCTGCGCGTGGAGAACATGGCCCGCCGCCGGATCACGCGCGTCTCGTTGCAACTGCTTCCGGAGCTTCAGAAGGCTGAAGGTTGAAGGTTGCAGGTTCCGGGTTGCAGGTTAGAGATGAGAGATGAGAGGCCGACCCAGGCCTGTTCCTCAACCCTCTTCCCTCTTCTCTCTTCCCTCTTACCTTTCCCCCGCCCCCGGTACGCTAAGGCGGATGCTCTGGGCTCAGGGGCTGGGGTCGTTTTTGGTGTGGATTCTCTACGGCGTCGTGCAGACCCGGCGCTCGGCGCGGGTGCTGGCGGCGGTGGAGAGAGTGCCGCGTTCGCGGCGGGGGTGCTTGGGGGCGCTGGTGATGCTGTTTTCGGCGGCTGGGCTCTTTGGCGGGCTGATGGGGATCGCGGCGATCGGCGGGTTCGCCGGCGGGGGCATGACGGCGCTAGGGTGGCTCCTGGTCACGCTCTTGGGGCTCGCATTCGTCCACGCGCAGACGATGGCCATGGGGATGCTGGTGACCTTGGCGCAGAAGGAAGGGTAGGGGCCCTTTGATCCTCGTCTACGGCACCGTCTGCCTCGACCGTATCCTCCGGGTGCCCTCCCTTCCCGGTCCGGGCGGCTATGTGGAGGTGGAGAGCGAGGCCCTGATGCTCGGGGGCGAGGCGGCGAACACGGCGAACCTGCTCGCTGTGTGGGGGAACGATGTCCTCCTCGTCGGGAACGCCTTGGGCTCCGGGCCCGAAGGGGAGCGGCTGGCCGAGATGCTGCGCGAGAAGGGGCTGCCGGCCTACGCCGCGGCCGCCGGGGGCACCGCTCCGGTCTGCGACGTCTACGTGACGCCCGACGCCGAGCGGACGATGTTCGGGCGAGGGTTTTCCCGCATGGCTCCGCCGCCCTTGCCCCCGTACCGGGCGGGGGAGTGGTTTACCGCCGAGCCCAACCTTGGAGACGCCGCGCGGGAGGCGGCGCGGGGCGCGCTGGCGGCGGGAATGCGCGTGTATCTGATGGACTTCATCCGGGACGACGACCCTGTGGCGCCCGGCTCCTTCTGGCAATCGAGCACCGATTGGGTGGGCCATCGCCGGGACGCCGGGCAGAACATCCGATGGGTGCGAGACTTCGTCGAGCGAAAGGGTTGCTTCGCCGTGCTCACGGACGGGCCGAACGGGCTCGTAGCGGGATGGCCCGAGATCCCCGTGCGCGCGTACCCCCCTTATCCCGCTGTCGCGATGGTCGACACGACGGGCGCGGGCGACGCTTTCCGGGCCGGGATGCTGCATGGGCTGGAGCGGGGCTGGGACCGCCTTCGCTGCCTCGCGTTCGCCTCCGCCGCCGGAAGCCTCTCGTGCCGCTCCCAGGGAGGCACGGGGGACGTGCCGAGCGTCGCCGAGGTCGAAGCCCACCTGCTCAATCACCCAGAGATTAGCGGGGAATATGAGGGTTGAGGGTTGAGGTACCAGCCCATCTGGGAAATCCACATCCAATATCCAATTTCCAAAATCCAAAACCCAAGCCCTCAATTCCCCTTCTTCCCCACCCCTCCGCCTCGGCGGAAAGTCCAGCGGCGGTAGACCGGGGTGAGGAACAGGCCGATGCCGCTGACGGCGAGGCCGAGAAGGGCGAGGGCGACGAGGGGGAGGAAGAGGGCGTGGGTCCAGTCGGCGAAAAAGCTGAGGTCGTGGATGTCCTCCACGAGCTGGTCGTTGCGCGCCGCGTGGGAGAGGACCTTGCCCGTCGCCCCGTCCACCTGCACTTCGCGATATCCGTCCTTGCTGACGACCTTGAAGATGTTCGACTTGGGGCGATAGTCCACGCGGTCGATATCCTTCATCGTGAGAAGATGAGGATCCCCCAGGGCGATGGCGGCGTTGGTCACGGTGTGGACGCTGACGACTTCGCGGGCCCCCGCCACCTCTTGTGCCTGCACCTCCGGCGGGCGCAGCCAGCCGATGCGCGCCTTGTTCGCCAGCAGGAAGCCCGTGACCGCGATCACCGCGAGAAACAGCGCGGAAACGATCCCGATCCATCGGTGGAGCTGGCGCGAGCTTCGGTACATCCTTGAAATGGCTTTACGCGGTCGCTGGGCGGTTCGTCGCTCGCCTTACTCCTGTTGGCCAGCGATAAAGCGGGCTCGCCGAATCTAACTCAGTGCATCTGTCCGATGGCGTAGGGAGCGTGAGAGTGCTAGACTAAGGGCGCGATGATCAAGAAACTGGCGATTCTGACAGCCTCGGCGGCTGTCCTGGCGGGATGCTCCGGCGAAGGCGACGGCAACCTCCTCAAGACGGGCAACACGGCGAACCGGTATGCGGGCGAGTACACCGGCGTTTACACGCTTCCCGGGCAGCGGGACACGACGAAGGAATTGGCCCTCACGGTCCACAGCGACGGCTCCATCCGCGGCACGGTGGACAACGGCCAAGGCGGCGTCACCGGTTCCCTAAATCCCGCCACCGGCGGCGCCACCCTCCAGGTTCTTCTTGCCGAATCTGCAGCCGTTCACCGACACGGGAACGTTGACGCTCGGTGCCGGCGGCACGATCGCCGGAACGGGCACCGCCACGCCGGTGGCCGGCGGTGCGGCGCAGACGACGTCTCTGGATCTCGGTCCATCTTGATGAGAAGAGGGCTCGGGGAGTTCTGTCCGCTTCACGCAGGAGCAAGGCTCCCGTATTGCGCCCTTTTCCCTTTGGGTAGGGGGCCTTTGCTTTAGAGTTCTCGAATTCTTTCTAGAGCTTTTGAGGGTTGAGGGTTGAAGTACGAGCCTTTACCCTGAAGTCCAGAATCTGAACCATCACCCATCAGCCACGTGCGCCGTGGGTCTCAGACTCCTCCGATGTTCGCATACATCGCGGCTCCCTCTCGAAGACCGCCCCTCCTTTTCGGAGCGAGGGGCGGTCGTTCCTAGATTTGCAGATCTCTGATGGCGTCGCAGAAGCACTCATAGGGCCGAGACAAGCCGTTCACTTCTCCTGCTCGATGTCTACCGTGGGGCTTAGGGAGGCGGGGGACATGGCACGATGGGACCCACACTCCCCCAACCTGGCGAAGCGCGTGTACGCCAGGAACAACGCGAGCGAGCCGAGGAGGAGGTTCATGATCGGGAAGCCTCGGCCGGCGAGCCAGGAGAGGGCGCCGAAGAGGAACAGGAAGGCCGCCAGCCCGAGATCGAAGATCATCCAAAGGAGCGCAAGCTTCGGATTCGGGACGCGATACTTCGGAAACGCGCCGGGGTGTTGGAGGGCGTACGCGTCGAGGTGGGCCTTCGCCTTGAAGACGCCGATCTTCGATTGCCGGACCATGCGCTTCATCGCCTCGTCCGCCGAGGGCGTTCTCGCCTCTTGCGCACACTCGGCGAGGTACTCCGCGATCACGGCCGGCGGCGGGAGGGCTTCCTCTTGCTCGCTCATCCAGATTCTCCGGCTGGATTGTACGGTACGTAGCGCCGCGTTAGGGGCCAAGGACTTAGGGGCGGCGTAAGATTAGTTAGCGCTCGCTATGCCCAAAAAGAACCTTCCCGAGAACCTCGCGGAGAAGCTCAAGTCCCTGCCCGGCAACCCCGGTTGCTACATCTACAAGGACGAGGGCGGCAAGGTGCTGTACGTGGGCAAGGCCGTTTCGCTCAAGAACCGCGTGCGGAGCTACTTTCAGGAGTCGACGCGGCACGGATCGCGGATCGCGCGGCTTGTGAGCAAGGTCCGGGACATCGAGACGATCGTGGTAGACACCGAGATCGAGGCGCTCGTGCTCGAGTGCAACCTCATCAAGCGGTACCGCCCGCCCTACAACGTCCGAATGCGGGACGATAAGACGTATCCGTACATCACGATCACAAACGAGAAGTTTCCCCGCGTGATGTTCACGCGGCAGCTCCGCAAGGACGGCGCGAAGTATTTCGGCCCGTACCCCTCCGCCTTCGGTGTGCGCGACACGCTCCAGCTCCTCCACAAGGTCTTCCCCCTCATCCCCTGCGGCAAGAGCTGGAGCGGGCGCCCGGAGCAGAAGCCGTGCCTCTACTATCACCTGGGGCGTTGCCTGGGGCCGTGCGCGGGGCTTGCGGACGCCGGCGAGTACGCGAAGGTGACGGGGCAGGTCGAGCGGTTCCTCTCGGGCAAAGAGGAGGGGATCGTGGAGGACCTGCGGCACGAGATGGAGCAGGCGGCCGAGGATCTCGACTTCGAGCGGGCGGCGCGGGTGCGGGACCAGATCGCGGCGATCGACGTGCTCCTGCAGAAGCAGAAGGTGCTCGTCGGGGAGAAAGTGGATCAGGACGTGATCGCCGTCGTGAAAAACGAGCGCGGCGCGGCGATCCAGATGCTCTACATCCGGGGCGGCAAGCTTATCGGTCAGCGGCAGTACGTGATGGACGGCTCGCAGGACTCGGCGCCCGGCGAGGCCGTGCAGGAGTTCGTGAAGCAGTACTACGCCGACGCGCCGGACGTGCCGCGCGAGATCCTGCTGCCGGTGGAGATCGAGGAGCGGGCCGTCGTGCAGTCGTGGCTGCGGCAGCAGCGAGGCCATGCGGTAACGGTGGAGGTTCCCCAGGGGGGCGAGAAGCTGCGGCTGGTGGACATGGCGGCGGCGAATGCGGAGCAGGCCCTGGCGACGTTCTCGCAGGAGCTGGCGCGCAAGGAGGAGTGGGCGGAGGCGGCGATGGCGCAGCTCCAGGAGACCTTGGGGCTGGCGGAGGTGCCCGTGCGGGTCGAGGGGTACGACATCTCGAACATCCAGGGACCTCTCCCGTGGGATCGATGGTCGTGTGGAGAGCGGGGAGGCGGCGAAGGCGGAGTACCGTCCGGTTCAAGATCCGCTACCACCCGGAGAGCCCGAACGACTTCGCGATGATGCACGAGGTGCTGACCCGCCGCCTCCGGGCGTATCTCGACGCCGACGAGAAATTCGCTCGCCTGCCGGACCTCATCATGATCGACGGCGGCAAAGGCCAACTCGCGGCGGCCCTCAAGGCGCGGACGAGCTGGGCCTGACGGTGCCGATGGTGGGGCTGGCGAAGCGGCACAGGCTGCTCTACACCCCCATCGACCCCCCTCACCACTCCTGCGCCGGGGTCCGAGGACTGGGATCGGGTGTCCGGCGAGCCGGCCGCTGCCGATTCCCGAGGCCGATCTGAGCGAGGGAGAGCACGCGCTGCTGGCGGTGGTGGGGCCGGCGGAGGCACGGACGATCGGCGAGGTTTCGGCGGCCCTGGAGGCGGGCGGCGACATCCCGCTGGGTGTCGAGCTGCGCCCCGGGAGGGGTGGGCTCCCGCCTGCGCCCGACGGCAGCCTCCGGGCTCCCCTCCCCTTGCGCACAGCGGGGGGTGAGGGAGGGCTCCTCCAGCGTTCAGGGGGAGAAGCCTCCGGTCTGGACCCTCAACCCTCAACCCTCAACACTTCGCCAGACCCCACCGCTGCGCGCGCAAGGGAGGGCGCTTCAAGACGAGGAGTACAGCTATGCCAAGCCGGCGCCGCGCACGTACGGCTACCGCGAGGTCAGGCTGCCTCTGAACTCGCCGGGGCTGATGCTGCTGCGGAAGCTGCGGGACGAGGCGCACCGGTTCGTCTTGTCCTACCACCGGAAGGTGCGCGACAAGCGTATTTCGGGCTCTGCCCTGGAGGAGATTCCGGGCGTCAGGCCACGGCGCAAACGGCTGCTGCTCCGCACTTTCGGCTCCTGGAAGGGATTCGACGCGCCACCGTTGAGGAGGTCGCGGCGGTGCCGACGATGACGAAGCGCCTCGCGGACCAGATCAAGTCTTACTTGGAGGAAGGGTGAACCTATTCACCCGGCTCCCCTCCGGTCTACTTGCGGTACGCGCGAAGCGCGTGTAGTCGTCGCGCCCGGCGACGCCTGGGCTTCTCTCAGGGCACGACCTGACCTGCGAAGGAAGCGCCGGATGCTCCGCGTATACTGACGTGCCTGGAGAAGGGCCCAGGCGTCGCCGGGCGCGACGACTACACGCGCGCGCGTACCCTCCGAAGAGGATCTGAGCCGCGCGGGAGGTGCGGTCGTTTGTGCAGGAAGGCTAGCGGGGATCCCGAGGGATGCCTCCGATGTCGACCGTCTTGCTTCGCTGGCCGGAGAGCTAGATTTTGGCTACATGGGCGGGGTCGACGGAGATCACCGCGTCTTGCTGGCGGAGGAGGGACCTAAATGGGGGCGCAACCATCCTCCCACTTTCGTCCTCGCATGCCGCCTGTGCAAGAGGCGGTCCTGGTCGAGCATCATATCTTCAGGAGGATTCATGCCGCAGAAGATGAGTTTTCGAGCTGTGCGAGGACGCCCGCACCAGGATTGAGGAGATCGGGCCCCAGGAGTTGGCCTCCAAGCTTCAGGGCGGCGACCGGAGCTGGGTACTGATCGACGTCCGGGAGAACGACGAGTTCCGCGAGGGGCACCTGCCGGGGCGCGCGGCATCGGGCGCGGCGTGCTGGAGTTCCACATCGAGGACGAGGTGCCGGATCCCGAGACGGAGGTTGTGCTGTACTGCCGCGGCGGCAACCGCTCGGCACTCGCGGCGGACTCGCTCAGCGGGATGGGCTACACAAGGTGCGCTCACTACGCGGCGGCTATCGGGAGTGGACGTCGGACCCGACGCGACCGACGACGCTGGAAGGCGAGCCTATCCCGCACTGAGCCGGCGAAAAGCCCTTCGGAGGGTTACGCCCGCAGGGCGCAACCCTCCAGCGGGATGTGCGCGAAACCCGAGCGCACTTTAGACGGAGGCGGCGGTGTCCCGGCCGGGCGGACCCGTGGGTACCGGACTGCCGTTACCCTCTGCCTTGCAGCCACGGTTCTCTTTTGAGAATCGCCTTGGCGATCCGGCCGAGGTCGTCCTTTCGGCCCTTATAAGCTTTGGCCAGCTTGGTCCCCGCGGTGCTGATCTGGTAGATGGAGGTAGGGCGTCGCTTCGGAAGTAGTCCTCCTCCTTCTGGTTCTTCAGAATGACATTCAGAGTCGGCAGGGCGCGGCGATCCCTGATGTGGCCGAGGGCGCCGATCGCGTAACGCCGGTACTTCATGTCCCGGTGCCGGATCGCCTGACAGATGGCGGGCGTCATCTTCTTTCCGGCGGCGATCAAGGGATCGTCGGCTCTTCCTCGTGGTCCCCGTTGTAGAACTGGGTCCACACTTTCTTGAATTGCGCCCCGCCCGGGGGTGTATTTGACGTTGTCGCCCTGACCCTTCAGGGATTCCCCAGCGCGTGAGCGGAAACGATTGCGATGACGAGGGCGAATAGGCTTTTCATTTGTGCTCCATAGCGCCGCCGATCACCACGATCGACTGTCGCCACTAGAGCCTACCACGGCCACGGTACGGGGCGAGGACAGCGGCCCGCCTTCGCGCCCTTCTTCACCGAGCGGTCCCATGGCGTGGTCTTGTGCCCTTGATATGGCCGGGAAAGAGACAGCCATGGGGGCCAAGGTGGCTCCCCGCTGACGCAAAAGGCCCCGGGCGAAGGCGTCTTCCGCCGGCACCCGGGCTCTCGTTCCCCTTACTGCGTCACGTCCACGAAGTCCGTGTACACGAAGCGGTACACGTTGGCGCTCTGGTCGTAGAGCGCCTCGAACTTGGTCGGGTAGCGGGTGGCGCGACCGAGGGCCTCCGGGACGGGGATGTCGATGCTGAAGCTCTCCTTGTTCAGGAACCGCTCGCGGGTGACCATCGGCTCGATGAAGATCATGGAGCCGTTGTGAAGCCGATCAGCAGGTCCGTGACGAAGGGGGGCTGGGCGTCCTGGGGGGTTGAACGCGTGGACGCCCATCTGGGGGACGACCGCGTTCACGCTGGGGTAGACGTAGCCCGCGGGGATGCGGTTCTGCGCGGGCGCCTGGGGGTCGGGCCCCGGCGCAATCGCGCGGACCTGCGCCTCCTCGGTCAAGGAGGGCGTGGATGTCGAAGTGGGGCACGTTGTACTGCCCTTCCGGGGGATGCCCCTGCGGGTTCCAAGCGAACTGCACCTGATTGAAGAACGTCGTCTGCTGGACGACTTCCGGGTAGGCGAGCGAGTGCGAGCCGTGGGGGCCGGCCCCCGGCTCCGTGGGAGAGTCTGGAAGCGCGAAGGGGACGATGAGGCCCATCTGCCGGACGACGCCGTCGCCGACGGCGGCGTAGGTGCGAAGGTCGAGCCTTGAACTTGCAGCGCGAGGCACCCTCGGCGACCTGTACGAAGCCGCCACCGTCGCCACTGCCTTGGCATCCGGCGATGGCGAGCAGAGCGGCGATGGGCAGCGCGAGGTGCAAAGGGGGAAAGCGAAGCTTCATAGGCCTAAGCATAGCAATCCCAGCGGATTTGCGCAAGGCTTTCGCCTTATGCGGTGAGAAGAGCCGCGCCGACGACGCCCGCGCTGTCGCCGAGGAGCGGGGGAACGATCTCCACCTTCGGCGTGGGGCTGAATATCCAGCGCCGGGCCTCCTCAGCGCCCCGCGTGTACAGCCCCCCGATATTGCCCACGCCTCCGCCGACGACGATAACGTCGGGATCGAAGATGTTGACGACGACGCCGATGGCTCGGCCGAAGGATGTGAAGAGGTGTTCGAGCGTGGCTCGGGCGTCAGCGTCGTCCCCTTGCGCGATCTCGCGCAAGGGGAGCGAACGGCCCGTGCGGGCGCGGTAGTAGGCTTCGAGCGCGGGGCCAGATAGCACCCGCTCGACGCACCCCCGCTTGCCGCAAAAGCACGGCTCGCCTTCGGGATCGAGCACGTTGTGGCCCCACTCCCCCGCGATCCCCTGCGCCCCTCGGATCGGCTTGCCGTCGAGGACCAGACCGCCGCCGACGCCCGTTCCCATGATCACGCCAAAGACGCTCGCGCAGCCCCGCGCCGCCCCGTGGACCGCTTCCGCGACTGCGAAGCAGTTCGCGTCGTTCGCCCCGGCCACCGGCACCCCCAGCGCCTCGGCGAGGTCCTTCATGAGCGGCTGGCCGTTCAGCGACGTGGTGTTGCAGCCGCGCATGAGCCCGGTCTCGACGTCTTCGACGCCGGGAGTTCCGATGCCCACCGAAGTCGCCCGCCCGCCCCTTTCGGCCTCCACCTGCCGAACGACCTCGACGACCTGCCGAACGATGTGCGCGTATCCCTTCTCCGCCTCCGTTGGGAGCCGGAGTCGCGTCCGTATGTCGAGCGCCCCGTCGCCCCGACCGATGGCGACGCCCTCGATCTTCGTCCCCCCCAGATCGACGCCGTAGAGCACCGGCTCGAAGTTTAACCCCTTTGGGAGAGCGGGAAGGGCTTCGCGCTTTGCACGTGGCACGGAGCACCCTCTGGCTCCGCCGGCGAGTCAACCGGCTCCGCCGGAGATACAAGTGCGAACGGCTTCGCCCACTCCCAAAGGGGAAAGCCTAGAACAAGCTTCGTTGCGGCCCCTTCGCCTGCTCGGCGACCGTCGGATGGGGAACGGGTTGGCCGTGCTCGTCCAGGTGCAGGACCTCGACGCCCTCGGCGGCGAGCGCCTCGCCGACGAGGCGGAATCGGTGGCAGCGGTGGGGGCGTAGGCAGCCGCACATGAGGAGGAGGCGCTTCGAGTCGTCGGAGGCGGCGCGCTTCAGGCGGTCGAGACCGAGCCGGAAATGGGGGGCGGCGAAGAGGGGGGCGAGGTCTACGGAATCGGGGTTCTTGCAGAGGACGGGGCTGTCCCGCACGCCGCCGAGGGTGTCGCCCATCCAGATGTATTTGATCTCCGTCTCGGCCATTTTGCGCTCGAGGTTGGGGCGGCGGAAGTCTTCCCAGTAGCCGGACTGGGGGACGGAGCGGACGTCTACGAGATGCGTCACGCCGTGCTCCCGCAGACGCTGGAGAAAGCGGTCGAAACCGAGGTTGCCGTAGCCGGCGGTGAGGATGGGCATGGGGGGCGGGTGTTGGGGTAGTGCGGTGTTGCGGTATTCCGGAAGATCCCAATGCCGCAACACCGTAATACCGCAACACCGCCATACCGCACGCTAAACTAGGGCGTGAAGCCCCGAGCCCTCCGGTCTGGAGATACTCTTGCGCTCGTCTCGCCCGCCTCGCCCGTCAAGCCAGACGAGCTGGGGGCGATGAACGAGCTCCTCGAAAGTCATGGCTATCGCACCCGGCTCGGCGAGCACGCGCTCGGGCGGGACGTGCATCTCGCGGGCTCGGACGCGGAGCGCGCGGAGGACATCCAGCACGCCTTTGACGACCCGGAGGTCGCCGCCGTGCTCTGCACGCGCGGCGGGTACGGCTGCGCGCGGCTTTTCCCCTTTCTCGACCTGGACCGGATCGCCTCTTCCGGCAAGATGTTCCTCGGATTCAGCGACATCACCACTCTCCATCTCGCGCTCAACCGCCGGGGGTTGCCGACGGTGCACGCGCCGATGTCGCTCACCTTTTCCCGCCCGCGCGAGCCGTGGGTCTACGAGTCGTTCCTCGGCGCGCTGCGGGGCGAGGCGACCATCCCCGAGAGCGCGCCGAAGGGGAAGACCCTGGTCGGGGGCCGGGCCGGGGGGGTCGTGACCGGCGGCTGCCTGTGCCTGCTCACGGATAGCATCGGGACGCCCGAGCCGCTGGACGCCGAGGGGAAGATCCTCATCATCGAGGACGTC